>NZ_WTLB01000130.1 GCF_011378855.1 Pseudoalteromonas sp. Z1A8
GATTGCTTTTTAACCTTGAATCCATTCATTCGCTGTGATCTAATAGATATTATTCACCCACGGTAAACTGTTATGGCTAACTATAAGCCTGACTTATCCTGTCAAAATAAATTCATTCCTATCAATTTCGCTGAGCAAATTTTGCCTGGCACCTTTGAGTATGCCCTTTGTTATATTGTCGAAAATAAACTCGACTTATCGGGCTTTGACGCGTGGTATAACAACGACAAAACAGGCGCTGCTGCGTATCCGCCTTCGGTAATGCTAAAGATTATTTTACTGGGTTATGCACATGGATTTATCAGTAGCCGTCGGATTGCAAAGGCTTGCGAGCATAATATTTTATTTATGAGTGTGTCGGGAGATATTCAGCCGCATTACACATCAATAGCGGGATTCGTGGCCAAAATGCATGAACAGATTGAGCCGCTTTTTACGCAAGTACTGATGATATGTGATGAGGAAGGCTTGATAGGCCGCAACATGTTTGCCATTGATGGGTGTAAATTAAAGTCCAATGCAAGTAAGGAGTGGAGCGGCAAATTCGATGAGTTAGACCGCAAAAAAGCAAAACTAGAACGCGCAAGCAAACGTATTATTGAACGCCACCAATCACAAGATGGACTGAGTGAAGAGTTGATAACTCAGGATTTAAAACAAAAAGAGAAGCTGGATAAAAGTGCAGATAAAATCACCGAGTTCTTAGCCACTCACAAAGAAAA
>NZ_WTLB01000131.1:0-314 GCF_011378855.1 Pseudoalteromonas sp. Z1A8
CCGATTAACGCTTGCACCCTCTGTATTACCGCGGCTGCTGGCACAGAGTTAGCCGGTGCTTCTTCTGGAGTTAACGTCAAAATGATAACGTATTAAGTCATCACCCTTCCTCGCTCCTGAAAGTGCTTTACAACCCTAAGGCCTTCTTCACACACGCGGCATGGCTGGATCAGGCTTGCGCCCATTGTCCAATATTCCCCACTGCTGCCTCCCGTAGGAGTCTGGGCCGTGTCTCAGTCCCAGTGTGACTGGTCATCCTCTCAGACCAGTTAAAGATCGTCGCCTTGGTAGGCCTTTACCCTACCAACTAGCTA
>NZ_WTLB01000131.1:326-685 GCF_011378855.1 Pseudoalteromonas sp. Z1A8
CAGGCTCATCTAATAGCGAAAGGTCCGAAGATCCCCTCCTTTCCCCCGTAGGGCGTATGCGGTATTAGCATGCGTTTCCACATGTTGTCCCCCACTACTAGGCAGATTCCTACGCGTTACTCACCCGTCCGCCGCTCGACGCCTGTAGCAAGCTACATCGTTTCCGCTCGACTTGCATGTGTTAAGCCTGCCGCCAGCGTTCAATCTGAGCCATGATCAAACTCTTCAGTTAAAGAACTTGCTCACTCAAATCGTATTACACTAACTATAACTTAATCGATCCATTGCCTAAGCAACAAACCAACATAAAGCGATTGCCGTGTAGACTCTCGTAAGACTTCAATTTTTTTGATCAACTA
>NZ_WTLB01000132.1 GCF_011378855.1 Pseudoalteromonas sp. Z1A8
CCGTTTCACAATCAACTGAGTAAGCCTGAATTCAGCCTATTGATGAAATCACTGGTTGATGTGGCGTTAAATGAATGGCAGCAACAAATACTTGGTACAGAAGTCACACTGTCAGATTTTAAACGCATCGTATTGCAAGACGGAAGTTCGTTCGCAGTGCATGATAGTTTAAAAGATACCTTTAAAGGTCGCTTTACTAAAATAAGTCCTGCGGCAATAGAGGTTCATGTGAGTTGGGATGTGCTTCAAGGTTATCCCGAAGAAATCTCAGTGAGTCCTGATAGCCAAGCTGAATATGATTTTTTACCTGATGCTAAATCGTTAGTCGACACCTTGTTTTTAGCGGATAGAGGTTATTTTAAGTTATCGTATCTTGAATCAATTAATACAGCAGGAGGCTTTTATGTTGTCAGGGCTAAAACTACGGTTAATCCAACCGTAGTAGCTGCTTTTAATCGTCACGGTAACGCGTTAAAACGGTTTTCACAGAAGAAGCAAAAGGACGTTAAAAAGCATATTCGTCGTAGTGTTATTGTCGATATGGATGTGGAAGGTAAAACGAATTATCGATTGATTGCGAGCTGGCCTAAAGGAAAAAGTGAGCCTACTTATTGGGCAACGAACTTAAATCGAGAAAAATTTAGCGCTGAAGCGGTAATAAAGCTCTACAGTCTCAG
>NZ_WTLB01000133.1 GCF_011378855.1 Pseudoalteromonas sp. Z1A8
GTCAGTCATGAATGGATTTACCAATATATCCATGATGACAAAAGAAACAAAGGGACACTTTACCGCCATTTGAGGCAAGGAAGAAAACGCTACCGGAAAGGCCAGAGAACAAAAGCTGAAGTGATCAAGAATAAGGTATCCATTGATGATCGGCCTGTGATTGTTGATACCAAAAAGCGCTTTGGAGACTGGGAGATAGATACTGTTTTAGGTAAGCACGGCTCAGGCTCAATTGTCACCTTGCTAGAAAGAAAGACACGTTTTTACCTTATAAAGAAAGTGGATTCGAAATCAGCCAAAGATGTGACTCAAGCAACCATAGAGCTATTGTTGCCTTTTAAAGATCATGTTCACACGATCACAGCAGATAATGGTCGAGAGTTCGCGTATCACGCTGAGATAGCCGAAGCATTAGAAACGACAGTGTATTTTGCTCATCCATACAGTTCTTGGGAACGTGGAGCAAACGAAAATAGCAACGGACTCCTAAGGCAATATGTGCCCAAAGGTACTGATTTAAGGCGTGTTACAGAAGAGAGAATACACTTCGCAATGAGACGAATAAATAATCGTCCAAGGAAGTGTTTAGGGTTCAAGCAACCAGCCGTAGTATTTAAAGAAATGTGCTTAGTTGCTTGAAGTGAAAAGTGTCGCACTTCGGACTTGAATTCAGGTC
>NZ_WTLB01000134.1 GCF_011378855.1 Pseudoalteromonas sp. Z1A8
ATCGACCAATTTCATGATAGAGCTTGCCTTCAAGCTCAGCCTTGTATTTTGAAAGCTGAGTTATCAGAGCCATCACATTGTCCACTACCATGCTGCCATTGAATTTTTGCATCGCTTTTACGTTTAAATCTTCAAACACTAAAATGTCATTTTCATTGGTTATCTGTCGTGAGATTTGGTGTGCAAAGTCGAGCCTTTGCCTTGAGATTTTATCGTGTAATTTATTGATGCGTTGTTTTGTTTTGTGCCAGCGATTTGAGCCTTTATTTCGGCGAGCAAGCTGACGTTGCAATTGATTTAATTTTGCTTTTGATTGCTTTAAAAACTTTGGATTATCGGCCACGTAGCCGTTCGAGCCAACTACCGTTTGCTTTGAGTTAATGTCAAAACCTGTGATTGTTTTTAAAACGCGAAGCGCTGTTTTGCACTCCACTTCTTGAGTAATACTGCATTCCCATTTACCGTGGCGATACTGAATAGTGACCGTTTTGATTTTGCTCGCCAGTTCGCGATGTAAAATGATAGGCACTTTACCAACTTTTGGAATACTGATAGTGCCATCTTCAATACGGATGCAATTAGAATTGTTTACCGCTCGAAATGAATCGTTGTGAAGTTTTTTCTGTTTGTATGAGAT
>NZ_WTLB01000135.1 GCF_011378855.1 Pseudoalteromonas sp. Z1A8
TTTAACCGTATCTGGAACAGAAATGAATTTGTTCCACGCTTGCGAAACCTGTTCAACTATTTCTTCATAGCAACTAAACACACGATTAGATAGACAGTGTTGCCGTATCCAACTCCATACTTGCTCTATTGGATTTAACTCCGGGGAGTAAGGCGGAAGTTTTATTAGCGTGACATTATTGAATGGTTGTACAGTATCAATAGTATGCCAACCAGCGCCATCAACGATCACGACCGCATGACGTCCTGCCTCCGTGGCTTTTGATATTAATTCCATGTGTTGCGTCATGACGCCTTTATTGACGATAGGGCTGATCAGCGCTTCTGTTTTACCATTACTTGGGCACACTGCGCCAAATAAGTATCCATACTCAAACTGCTGTTGTTTTGTTACACGAGGCCTCGAGCCTGTTTCAGCCCATAAGCGTGTTGTTTGATTTTGTTGTCCAAACCGTGCTTCATCTTGAAACCAAACATCAATGCGATCTAAAGGGAGATGCCCTGGGGTGTGAAGGATCGTTTCCACTTGGAACTTTTTTAAAAGCCTCTTGGCTTTCATTTGACTGCTTTGGGTGCTTAGAACGGCTTGTGACCCAACTAAACCCACGCTTCTTGAGCAGTTTGTAAATATGATCG
>NZ_WTLB01000137.1 GCF_011378855.1 Pseudoalteromonas sp. Z1A8
GTACAAGGGGAGTAAGTAGAGATGATGTTTATCGGCATTGATATTAGTAAAGAGAAGATTGATTTATCGTGGTTGAGAGACCAACTTACAAACAAGATTAAAACAAAAGTCTTTAAAAACAAGCGTCAAGACTTTTTAGCAATAGAAAAATGGCTTTTAAATACAACTAAAAGCGCTGCGAATGAGCTCGTTATCACCCTCGAACCAACAGGTGTTTATCATGAAGCACTGATGTATTTTTTACACGAGCAAGGCTTTAATATTATTCTAGCGAATCCCGGTAAAGCTAAAAAGTATGCAGACGCTTTAAACATAATTCATAAAACAGACAAATCTGATGCAACAATGCTTGCCCATTACGGCTGTGCTAAGCATGCAGTCGTTAATTATTGGCAACCTGAAGCATTAGAAGTTAGAGAGCTTAAAGCCCTTATCCGTCGTTTAGATGCGCTTGAGAGTAACCGACAACGAGAAGCTAACCGATTAGAGGCAAGCGAATTCAGCAACGTTTCTGCGCGTGTTTGCCAATCGATAAAAGTGACTATCGCGTTTTTAGATGACGAAATTAAACAGCTTAAATCTGACATTGATAACCA
>NZ_WTLB01000138.1 GCF_011378855.1 Pseudoalteromonas sp. Z1A8
CTGTGTTTAAGGCGGTAGGTTAGGTGCTTAGGCAAATCCGGGCACCTCCTTTTATTAGGAAGACCGAGAACTGACGACGAGCCCTCTTTTGGGTGAAGTGGTTGATGCCATGCTTCCAGGAAAAACTTCTAAGCTTCAGATATGTTCAAACCGTACCCCAAACCGACACAGGTGGTCAGGTAGAGAATACCAAGGCGCTTGAGAGAACTCGGGTGAAGGAACTAGGCAAAATGGTACCGTAACTTCGGGAGAAGGTACGCCGGCCGGTGTGAAGGACTTGCTCCGTAAGCACTAGTCGGTCGAAGATACCAGGTGGCTGCGACTGTTTATTAAAAACACAGCACTCTGCAAACACGAAAGTGGACGTATAGGGTGTGACGCCTGCCCGGTGCTTGAAGGTTAATTGATGGGGTTAGCGCAAGCGAAGCTCTTGATCGAAGCCCAAGTAAACGGCGGCCGTAACTATAACGGTCCTAAGGTAGCGAAATTCCTTGTCGGGTAAGTTCCGACCTGCACGAATGGCGTAACGATGGCCACACTGTCTCCACCCGAGACTCAGTGAAATTGAAATCGCAGTGAAGATGCT
>NZ_WTLB01000139.1 GCF_011378855.1 Pseudoalteromonas sp. Z1A8
TCGCGTAGGATTATTACTAAAACAACTCGGTACTAACAAATAAAACAAAACTTCTTTCAAACTAGTATTCAAAATGGGTTATTACTAACCCATTAAATTGTGTAGCAATTAGATGCTAACAATGTTCTCGGCTTGTGGGCCTTTTTGACCTTGAGTAACAGTAAACTGTACACGTTGGCCTTCAGCTAAAGTTTTGAAACCGTCGCCAGAGATTGCGCTAAAATGTGCAAAAACATCAGGACCAGATTCTTGCTCGATGAAACCAAAACCTTTTGCTTCGTTAAACCATTTTACTGAACCAGTAGTTGTAGTAGACATAATATGTATCCTAAAAAATTAATATAAGTGTGCCTGAAAAGAGGCGATTGAGCCGGAAAAAATAGTTAACTTGAGGATATCGCGTAGGATTATTACTAAAACAACGGGGTACTAACAAATAAAACAAAACTTCTTTCAAACTAGTATTCAAAATGGGTTATCTCTAACCCACTAAATTGTTTAGCAATTAGATGCTAACAATGTTCTCGGCTTGTGGGCCTTTTTGACCTTGAGTAACAGTAAACTGTACACGTTG
>NZ_WTLB01000014.1 GCF_011378855.1 Pseudoalteromonas sp. Z1A8
ACTAAGATCGCGCCGTCCATTTGAGCAGCACCAGTGATCATGTTTTTAACATAATCGGCGTGACCAGGACAATCTACGTGTGCATAGTGACGTGAAGGAGTATCGTATTCAACGTGAGACGTTGAAATAGTGATACCACGTTCGCGCTCTTCAGGAGCGTTGTCGATTGATGCGAAATCTTTAGCAACACCGCCGTATACTTTTGCAAGTACGTTAGTGATTGCTGCAGTTAGTGTAGTTTTACCGTGGTCAACGTGGCCGATTGTACCAACGTTTACGTGCGGTTTTACGCGTTCAAACTTTTCTTTTGCCATCTTAAAAAATTCCTAATAAAGAAATTAAAGCCTGACTCACTATTGAGCCAGACAAGCTAAAATTATATAACAGCGCGAGCTGAAATTATTGTATCTGCAACATTTTTAGAGGCTTCAGCGTACTTTACAAACTCCATAGAGTATGAGGCACGGCCTTGTGTTGCAGATCGTAAAGCAGTCGCATAACCAAACATTTCAGAAAGAGGAACTTGCGCATTAATTTGCTTAAGTCCACCTAATGCATCTTCCATGCCTTCGATTATGCCGCGGCGACGATTTAAGTCGCCAACTACATCACCCATATTTGAATCAGGAGTGAGTACTTCAACCTTCATTACTGGCTCTAAAAGTACAGGGTCAGCTTTACGCGCCCCATCTCTCATCGCCAATGAACCTGCTATTTTAAATGCCATTTCATTCGAATCTACATCATGGAATGAACCATCATATAAAGTCGCTTTAACGCCAAGTAATGGGTAGCCTGCCAGTACACCTTGAGACATTTGCTCTTGGATACCTTTGTCTACCGCAGGAACGAACTCTTTAGGAACAGAACCACCTACGGTTTCGTTAACGAACTCGTAAATTGGTGACTCATCATCCGTAATGTCCATCGGTTCAAGTTTAAGCCAAACGTGACCATATTGACCACGACCACCTGACTGACGTATAAACTTCCCTTCAACCTTAACAGTTGAACGAATAGCTTCTCGGTATGAGACCTGCGGCTTACCAACGTTACATTCAACACTGAATTCACGTTTCATACGGTCGACGATGATATCTAGGTGAAGCTCACCCATGCCAGAGATTATAACCTGGCCTGATTCTTCGTCAGTTTGTACGCGAAAAGAAGGGTCTTCAGCAGCTAGTTTACCTAGTGCGATACCCATCTTATCTTGGTCAGCTATAGTGCGAGGCTCAACCGCAATAGAGATTACTGGTTCAGGGAATTCCATACGCTCAAGCGTAATAATAGAATTCGGATCACACAGTGTTTCACCTGTTGTTACGTCTTTAAGACCAATAGCTGCCGCGATATCGCCTGCGAAAACTTCTTTGATCTCTTCACGAGAGTTTGAATGCATCTGTACGATACGGCCAAGTCGCTCACGCTTACTTTTTACTGGATTATATACCGTGTCACCCTGTTTAACAGTACCAGAGTAAACACGGAAAAAGGTCAAGGTTCCAACAAACGGGTCTGTAGCAATCTTAAAAGCGAGTGCAGCAAACGGCGCTTTATCATTAGCAGGACGTTCTTCCTCAGTACCATTTTCTAAGATACCTTGGATTTGTTTCACTTGCTCTGGCGACGGCATATATTCAACAACGCCATCAAGCACAGCTTGAACGCCTTTGTTTTTAAATGCGCTACCACAAGTAACTGGAACAATCTCATTAGCTAATGTTCGTTGACGTAAAGCATTTTTAATTTCTGCTTCACTTAACTCTTCACCTTCTAAGTATTTATCCATTAGTTCTTCTGTTGCTTCAGCAGCGCTTTCAACTAAATGAGAGCGCCATTCTTCAGCTAATTCCAGAAGTTCTGCCGGTATTGCCTCATATGAAAAAGTCATACCCTGGTCCGCTTCGTTCCAGTTAATCATTTTCATTTTTATGAGGTCAATAACACCTTTAAAGTCGTCCTCAGCGCCTACAGGCAACTGAATTGGAACAGGCGTTGCTCCAAGACGAGATTTCACCTGACTAACCACAGCTAAGAAGTCAGCGCCCGTGCGATCCATTTTATTTACGAAGATCATTCTCGGAACTTCGTATTTGTTCGCTTGACGCCAAACTGTCTCAGTTTGCGGCTGTACACCAGATGAAGCACAAAGAACAACTACCGCACCATCTAGTACACGTAAAGAACGCTCTACTTCGATAGTGAAATCTACGTGTCCTGGAGTATCAATAATATTGATACGATGGGCGTCAAATTGAGCGTCCATCCCTTTCCAAAAACACGTTGTTGCAGCAGAAGTGATTGTGATACCACGCTCTTGTTCCTGCTCCATCCAATCCATAGTTGCAGCGCCATCATGTACTTCACCGATCTTATGAGAAAGACCTGTGTAGAACAGAACACGTTCTGTTGTGGTGGTTTTGCCTGCATCTACGTGAGCAACAATACCTATATTACGATAGCGCTCAAGTGGAGTTGTACGTGCCATATGATCCTCTTAAAGGTTAAAGACAGATTACCAACGGTAATGAGCGAATGCTTTATTCGCTTCAGCCATACGGTGAACGTCTTCACGTTTCTTAACCGCAGTGCCTTTGTTGTCAGCAGCGTCAACGATTTCTTGAGCTAAACGTAAGCCCATAGATTTTTCGCCACGCTTACGTGCAGCGTCTACTAACCAACGCATACCTAATGCGTTACGACGAACTGGACGTACTTCAACTGGTACTTGATAAGTTGAACCACCAACACGGCGAGATTTAACTTCTACCTGTGGGCGGATGTTATCAAGTGCAGTTTCAAAGATTTCTAGGTGCGACTTGCCTGATTTCTCAGCAGCCACGTCTAGCGCACCATAAACAATTTTTTCAGCAGTAGATTTCTTGCCGTCTAACATTACGATGTTAACGAATTTAGCAAGAAGTTCCGATCCGAACTTAGGATCTGGAAGAATTTTACGTTGACCGATTACGCGTCTTCTAGGCATTTTGTATCTCCGGTTTATTCAGGTTTGCTCTTTCGAGTCAATCACCCAAAACAATAATTATATATATTTAGTGCTTGGCCTTACTAACGGAATACAATTAGCCTTTAGGGCGTTTTGTACCGTATTTAGAACGAGCTTGACGACGATCGCTAACGCCTGCACAGTCAAGTGCACCACGAACAGTGTGAAAACGCACACCTGGTAAATCTTTAACACGACCACCACGGATTAGGATTACACTATGCTCTTGAAGGTTATGACCTTCACCGCCAATGTATGAAGTTACTTCGAAACCGTTAGTTAAACGTACACGTGCTACTTTACGTAACGCCGAGTTAGGTTTCTTAGGTGTAGTTGTATATACGCGAGTACATACACCGCGCTTTTGCGGACACGCTTTTAGTGCAGCTGAGTTACTTTTCGTAACCTTGCTACGGCGTGGCTTACGCACTAGCTGGTTAATAGTTGCCATTTAAATAGCTCCTGAAATTAAAATTACTACTGAAAAAAATAAAAAATCCGCCCTTTATTTACGAGCCTGCATTGAGCACACAAGTAAATGGGTGGCGGAATTTTAATGAGCAAAGTTTAACCTGTCAACCTAAACTAACCGTAAGACAGCATATAACTGTCTCACGATTACTTAATCTATTGATTAAGAACAGTTTATTGATTTCCAGACAAATCAGCATTTAGAGCGTCTGTAAGTGCTTGAGTTGCCTCTTCTGCACTTACTGTTTGCTCTTCTACTACTACTTTGCTTTGTTTACGGCGAGCCATACGTTCTTGATGATACGCAAAACCGGTACCGGCTGGGATCAAACGACCCACAATTACGTTTTCTTTAAGACCGCGAAGCTCATCGCTCTTACCATTCACTGCCGCATCTGTAAGAACACGTGTTGTCTCTTGGAAAGACGCTGCAGAGATGAAAGATTCTGTTGCTAGTGATGCTTTTGTGATACCCATTAACTGGATTTCATACTTAGCTGGTATCTTACCTTGTTTTTCAAGGTCACGGTTTGCGATATTAACGCGCGCCACTTCGATTTGTTCACCGGCTAAGAAGTCAGTATCACCGCCGTGTATGATGGTACATTTACGAATCATCTGACGGATAATTGTTTCAATGTGCTTGTCATTGATCTTAACGCCTTGCAAACGGTAAACCTCTTGCACTTCGTTAACGATGTAGTTAGCAACATGAGTCACACCACGTAGGCGTAAGATGTCATGCGGTGATTCAGGACCATCGGCGATAACTTCACCTTTAGACACTTGCTCACCTTCAAACACGTTAAGTTGACGCCACTTAGGAATCATTTCTTCGTAATGATCACCTTCAGCTGGAGTAATAACTAAACGCTTCTTACCTTTAGTCTCTTTACCGAAGCTAATAGTACCTGTGATCTCAGCTAATATAGCTGGTTCTTTTGGCTTACGAGCTTCAAATAAGTCGGCTACGCGTGGTAGACCACCCGTGATATCACGAGTTTTCGAACCTTCTTGTGGAATACGTGCTAACACGTCACCTGGGTTTGCTGTAACGCCGTCAATAACTTCAATCGTAGTGAATGAAGGAAGACGTGTTTCTTGCAGACCGCGCTCTTCACTTTCGATGATAAGCTTTGGTTCTTTCGTATTTACTTTAGCAAGATCTTTAACAACTACACGGGTTAAACCAGTTAGTTCATCAGTCTGTGCTTCAGTATTTGAATCATCGATATCGCTGAACGATACTTTTGACTTATGCTCAAGAACGATTGGGTGACTATGCGGGTCCCAAGTAGCAACGATATCGTTACCTTGAACTTCCGTATTGTCTTGCACTGTTAATACCGCACCGTAAGGTACTTTATAGCGCTCTTTCTCACGACCATAACTATCAATGATAGTAATTTCCGTAGAACGAGAAGTAATAACAATCTTACCGTCTGTGTTAAGTACGTACTTAGAGTTATGAAGTTTTAATGTACCGTTAGTTTTAACTTGTACATTATTTTCTGCAGACGCTCTAGATGCCGCACCACCGATGTGGAAGGTACGCATTGTTAACTGTGTACCCGGCTCACCGATTGACTGTGCCGCGATAACACCCACTGATTCACCAGCGTTGATGATATGACCACGTGCTAGGTCACGACCATAACAGTTAGCACAAACACCAAAGTCATTATCACAAGTGATAACAGAACGTACACGAACTTCATCTACTGAATGCTCTTCTAAAAGATCACACAGTTTTTCGTCTAGCATGATATTACGTTCAACAAGCACTGTATTAGTACCTGGAATTACAATATCTTCAGCAACAACACGACCTAGAACACGTTCACGAAGTGGTTCTACAACATCACCACCTTCAATAAGCGGTTTCATTGTTAAGCCATCTTTTGTGCCACAGTCATCTTCATTGATTACCAAATCTTGTGCAACGTCTACTAGACGACGCGTTAGGTAACCCGAGTTAGCTGTTTTAAGTGCTGTATCGGCAAGACCTTTACGCGCACCATGCGTTGAGATGAAGTACTGAAGTACGTTTAGACCTTCACGGAAGTTAGCTGTGATTGGCGTCTCGATGATTGAACCATCTGGACGTGCCATTAGACCACGCATACCCGCCAACTGACGAATCTGTGCAGCACTACCACGAGCGCCTGAGTCGGCCATCATAAACACTGAGTTAAATGACGGTTGCTCTACTTCTTCACCTTGTGCATTGATAACTGTGTCTTTCGACAAGTTAGACATCATCTCACGTGATAAGTTTTCGTTTACACGTGACCAGATATCGATAACTTTGTTGTACTTTTCACCAGCCGTTACAAGACCTGATTGGAATTGTTGGTTGATTTCAGTAACTTCAGCTTCAGCTGATTCAATTATCTGTGCTTTAACCGGTGGGATAACTAAGTCATCAATACCGATAGAAACACCTGACTTCATTGCATAATGGAAACCGGTGTACATAACTTGGTCAGCAAAGATAACTGTATCTTTAAGACCTAGACGACGGTAACACTCATTCAATAAGCCAGAAATCTGCTTTTTACCTAGCGGCTGGTTGATTGACGCAAACGGCATGCCTTTAGGTAAAATTAGAGACAGAATTGCACGACCAACAGTTGTATCGATAACAGTGATAGTGTCTTCTACTACGCCGTCTTCGTTTTTAACTGATTGACTAATACGTACTTTCACGATTGCGTGAAGGTCTGCATTGCCACTGCGGTATGCTTTTTCTGCTTCTTTTGGATCTTTAAATATCGCGCCTTCGCCTTTAGCGTTAAT
This sequence comes from Pseudoalteromonas sp. Z1A8, assembly GCF_011378855.1. Taxonomy (GTDB): domain Bacteria; phylum Pseudomonadota; class Gammaproteobacteria; order Enterobacterales; family Alteromonadaceae; genus Pseudoalteromonas. The sequence goes on from NZ_WTLB01000014.1 coordinate 6,281, forward strand.
GCGGTCACGAGTCATATAATAAAGACCCAATACAACATCCTGTGAAGGAACGATGATTGGCTCACCATTCGCAGGAGATAGAATGTTGTTTGTTGACATCATCAATGCACGAGCTTCAAGCTGCGCTTCGATTGTTAACGGTACGTGTACCGCCATTTGGTCACCATCGAAATCGGCGTTGTACGCCGCACATACTAATGGATGCAAATGAATCGCTTTACCTTCGATAAGCACAGGCTCAAACGCTTGGATACCCAAACGGTGAAGTGTTGGTGCACGGTTAAGTAATACTGGATGTTCACGAATTACTTCGTCAAGTACATCCCATACTTCCGGAACTTCACGTTCAACCATCTTCTTAGCAGCTTTGATTGTCGTAGCCATGCCGCGACGTTCTAGTTTGCCATAGATGAATGGTTTGAATAGCTCTAGTGCCATCTTCTTAGGAAGACCACATTGGTGAAGCTTAAGTGTAGGACCAACTGTGATTACAGAACGGCCTGAATAATCTACACGCTTACCAAGTAGATTCTGACGGAAACGACCTTGCTTACCCTTGATCATATCAGCAAGAGATTTAAGAGGACGTTTGTTAGAACCTGTAATTGCACGACCACGACGACCGTTATCAAGTAGCGCATCTACCGCTTCTTGTAACATACGTTTTTCGTTGCGTACAATAATGTCTGGTGCTGCTAAATCTAGTAGACGCTTAAGACGGTTATTACGGTTAATAACACGACGGTAAAGGTCATTTAGATCAGATGTCGCAAAACGACCACCGTCTAGTGGTACTAATGGGCGTAGATCAGGCGGCAATACTGGAAGTACTGTCATGATCATCCACTCAGGGTTATTACCTGATTGGTGGAACGATTCCATTAACTTAAGACGTTTAGTGATTTTTTTACGCTTAGTTTCAGAGTTAATTGTTGGTAACTCTTCACGCATCTCAGCAATTAATTGAGCAAGATCGAGTTCACGAAGCAAGTCTAAAACTGCTTCAGCACCCATCTTAGCTTCAAACTCATCACCATGCTCTTCTAGTGAATCTAAGTATTCTTCTTCACCTAATAGCTGACCACGCTCAAGCGTTGTCATACCAGGCTCAGTTACTACGAATGATTCGAAGTAAAGAACACGTTCAATATCACGAAGCGTCATATCTAGCATTAAGCCAATACGTGACGGTAATGATTTTAAAAACCATATATGTGCAACTGGGCTCGCAAGGTCGATATGACCCATACGATCGCGTCGCACTTTAGTGAGTGTTACTTCAACGCCACACTTTTCACAGATCACACCACGGTGTTTAAGGCGTTTATATTTACCACATAAACACTCATAATCTTTCACTGGGCCGAAAATACGGGCACAGAATAAGCCATCGCGCTCAGGCTTGAAAGTACGGTAGTTAATAGTCTCAGGTTTCTTTACTTCACCGAATGACCATGAACGAACCATGTCTGGTGAAGCAAGACCAATGCGAATTGCATCGAATTCTTCGGTCTTATTTTGTTGCTTCAGAAACTTAAGTAAGTCTTTCACCTTAGCTCTCCTGTCGGAGTTAATCTTGAGGACGGATAATTTCGTCCCTACATTCTATTCAGCCGTAACAGATGCTGCAGCGTTAACTGCAGCATCTAATTGGCTTAATTTTCTTCCAACTCGATGTTGATACCCAGTGAGCGGATTTCTTTCAACAATACGTTGAACGATTCTGGCATACCTGGTTCCATTTTATGGTTACCATCAACGATGTTTTTATACATCTTAGTACGACCGTTCACGTCATCCGATTTCACTGTTAGCATTTCTTGTAGAGTGTAAGCAGCACCGTAAGCTTCAAGTGCCCATACTTCCATCTCACCAAAACGCTGGCCACCGAACTGTGCTTTACCACCCAGCGGCTGCTGAGTAACAAGGCTGTAAGAACCAGTAGAACGTGCATGCATTTTATCATCAACTAAGTGATTCAATTTAAGCATGTACATGTAACCAACAGTTACTTGACGTTCAAACTGATCGCCAGTACGGCCATCATAAAGTGTAACCTGACCACTACGAGGATAGCCCGCAAGCTCAAGCATGTCTTTGATTTCGCTTTCTTTCGCGCCATCAAATGCAGGAGTAGCTATTGGTAAACCACCTTTTAAGTTTTCAGCTAGACGACGAATTTCGTCATCAGTGAAGCTAGCAATATCTACAACTTGGCGAGATTCGCCAATTTCGTATGCTTGCTTGATGAAGTCACGTAGCTCATGAAGCTCACGTTGTTCTTTCATCATCTCTTCAATACGTTCACCGATACCACGTGCAGCAAGACCCATATGTGTTTCAAGGATCTGACCGATGTTCATACGCGATGGTACACCTAGCGGATTCAATACGATATCTACCGTACGACCTTTGTCATCGTAAGGCATATCTTCTACTGGTACGATAGTCGAGATAACACCTTTGTTACCATGACGACCCGCCATTTTATCACCCGGTTGGATACGACGTTTAACAGCTAGGTATACTTTAACAATCTTAAGTACGCCTGGTGCTAAGTCATCACCTTGGGTAATTTTACGACGTTTGTTTTCAAACTTCTTATCGTATTCAGCTTTAAGCTCATCGTATTGTGCAGCTAGTTGCTCAAGCTCAGCTTGCTTGTCTTCTTCAGCAAGGCTTTGCGTAAGTACTTTTTCAGCATTTAGAGATGCAAGTTTATCTTCATCAAAACCAGCAGCTATAAGTAGCTTACGTGCACGGTCTAAAACGCCTGCTTCTAAAATACGGAACTCTTCGTTGAAGTCTTTCTTCGCTTCGCGAAGCTGCATGTCTTCAACTTCTAACGCGCGTTTATCTTTTTCAACACCATCACGGGTGAAAACTTGCACGTCAATTACAGTACCAGTTACAGAATTTGGTACACGTAAAGAGCTGTCTTTAACGTCAGACGCTTTTTCGCCGAAGATAGCACGCAGTAGCTTCTCTTCAGGTGTAAGCTGTGTTTCGCCTTTAGGAGTCACTTTACCTACTAGGATATCGCCGCCTTTAACTTCAGCACCAATATATACAACGCCTGATTCATCAAGCTTGCCTAGTGCAGATTCGCCCACGTTCGGGATATCTGCTGTGATCTCTTCTGGACCTAATTTAGTATCACGGGCAACACACTGTAGCTCTTGAATATGGATAGTCGTTAGACGATCTTCTTCAACTACGCGCTCTGATAACAAGATTGAATCTTCGAAGTTGTAACCGTTCCATGGCATGAATGCCACGCGAAGGTTTTGACCAAGGGCTAAGTCACCTAAGTCAGTCGAAGGACCATCTGCTAACACGTCACCACGAGTAACCGGTTCGCCAACCATACAAGTTGGTTTTTGGTTAATACATGTATTTTGGTTAGAACGTGTGTATTTGGTTAAGTTGTAGATGTCGATGCCCGCTTCACCAGGGATGCGTTCTTCTTCATGTACATTTACAACGATGCGACTTGCGTCAGCATACATTACTTCACCACCACGTTTAGCAACGATAGTTACACCAGAATCTTTCGCTAGTGTTAACTCAATACCAGTACCTACTAACGGCTTATCCGCTTTCAATGTTGGTACTGCTTGACGTTGCATGTTTGAACCCATCAATGCACGGTTAGCATCATCGTGTTCTAGGAACGGGATAAGTGCTGCCGCTACAGAGATCACCTGTTGTGGTGATACATCCATATACTGCTGGTCCATGCGACCCATAAAGGTAGATTCACCTTTGTGACGACATGGGATAAGTTCATCAACAAACTCATTGGTTTCAGTTAAGTTTGAGTTCGCCTGTGCGATAACAAACTGACCTTCTTCAATGGCTGATAAATAATCAACTTCATCAGTTACAACACCGTCTACCACTTTGCGGTAAGGTGTTTCTAAGAAACCGTAGTCATTCGTACGTGCGTACGTAGACAATGAGTTAATTAGACCGATGTTTGGACCCTCAGGAGTCTCGATTGGACATACGCGACCATAGTGAGTTACGTGAACGTCACGTACTTCAAAGCCTGCGCGTTCACGAGTTAGACCGCCCGGACCTAATGCAGAGATACGACGTTTATGCGTAACTTCTGATAGTGGGTTATTTTGGTCCATAAACTGTGATAACTGAGACGAGCCGAAGAACTCTTTAACTGCTGCCGAAATAGGCTTAGCGTTAATAAGATCTTGTGGCATTATCGCGTCAAGGTCACCTAAGCTTAAACGCTCACGTACAGCACGTTCAACACGTACTAGACCAACACGGAATTGGTTCTCAGCCATTTCGCCAACACTACGTATACGACGGTTGCCTAAGTGATCGATATCATCAACATCGCCTTGACCGTTACGAATAGCAATTAATACTTTCATAACAGACACGATGTCTTCTTTGCTTAATGTACCAGGGCCTGTGTCTGTATCGTAACCAACACGGCTATTGAACTTCATACGACCTACAGTAGATAAGTCATAACGTTCTTCAGAGAAGAACAAGTTCTGGAATAAGGCTTCAGCCGCGTCTTTCGTCGGTGGCTCGCCTGGGCGCATCATGCGGTAAATTTCTACTAGTGCTTCTAAACGGCTGCTTGCAGAGTCAATGTTCAAAGTATTTGACATGTAAGCACCGCTGTCCACTTCATTGATATATAACGTATCAATTTTAGTGTAACCGGCTTTAACCAATTCAGCCATTAGCTCTAGAGTTAGCTCGTCATTTGCATTTGCAATAACTTCACCAGTTGACTCATCAACATAGTTTTTAGCTACAATACGGCCAATGATGTACTCATGTGGTACTTCTAATTGCTTAATGCCTTTCTTCTCGATGCTCTTGATGTGGCGAGCCGTAACACGACGACCGCTTTCAACAAATACTTCACCGTCTTCGCTCTTGATATCAAAAGCGGCAGTTTCACCACGTAAACGCGAAGGTACAAGTTCCATAAGAACTTTACCATTCGTTACTTCAAACGTAGTGTTATCGAAGAACATATCTAGGATTTGTTCGCTAGAATAATCTAGTGCACGTAGGATGATAGACGCCGGTAATTTACGACGGCGGTCAATACGTACATATAAGTTATCTTTTGCATCAAATTCGAAGTCTAACCATGAACCACGGTAAGGTATAACGCGTGCGTTATATAATACTTTACCCGATGAATGGGTTTTACCGCGGTCGTTATCAAAGAATACACCAGGGCTACGGTGTAGCTGAGAAACGATAACACGCTCTGTACCATTGATTACAAAAGTACCGGTATCTGTCATGAGCGGAATTTCGCCCATGTAAACTTCTTGCTCTTTAATGTCTTTAACTGTGCCTGGTGCTTCTTTGTCCATAACAACAAGACGCAGTTTCACGCGAAGTGGAGCAGAATAAGTCACACCGCGAATTTGACATTCTTTTACATCGAAAACTGGCTCACCAATACGGTAACTTACGTATTGAAGCTCAGAATTTCCCGAGTAGCTTTTAATAGGGAACACAGAACGGAAGGCAGCTTCCAAACCATGATCGCCATCAGCGTCCGGCACTAAGAATTTTTTAAACGATTCTAACTGTGTAGACAGTAAAAAAGGTATATCCAAAACTTGTGGACGTTTACCAAAATCCTTACGGATACGTTTCTTTTCAGAATAAGAGTAAGCCATGGGGTTCCTCAGCTTGCTGATCTTTGACCCGACCTGTTCTTGTAAGAACAGACTTAACTGGCAGCTATGCCAAGATTTTACAACATTTAACTGTTGTTCTAATTAGATCCCACTTTAACACTAGCAAACTATAAAGCGTTGAAAGTAAAGATAAAATCAGATTTTATTTGAACTAAAAGAGTGCATCACTCTATAGCGCAAAAAGGCCGGTGATTAAATAATCACCAGCCCTTGCCTGATTTCTCAGGCAGCGAACTTAGCAAAAGCTAAATTACTTAACCTCAACTTCAGCACCAGCTTCAGTAAGATCTTTTGCAAGTGCTTCAGCTTCTTCTTTAGATACACCTTCTTTAACAGGTGTAGGAGCAGCTTCAACAAGAGCTTTCGCTTCTTTAAGGCCAAGGCCAGTTGCGCTACGAACAGCTTTGATTGCAGAAACCTTGTTAGCGCCAGCGCCAGTAAGGATTACGTCAAATTCTGTTTTCTCTTCAGCAGCTTCAGCAGCTGGACCAGCTACCATTGCAGCTGCAGCAGTTACGCCGAATTTTTCTTCCATTGCTTCGATAAGAGCAACAACGTCCATTACTGACATTTCAGCAATTGCGTCAAGGATTTGGTCTTTAGATACAGACATTACAAATTTCCTAATAATTAACGGACATTACGTCCAAATAAATTTTACACCGAAAGTGATTAAACAGCTTAAAATTAAGCAGCTTGCTCTTCTTTCTGTACACGTACTGCTTCAATTGTTTTACACAATTTGCCAGCAGACGCTTCTTTCATAGCACTCATTAAGCGTGCAACAGCTTCATCGTATGTAGGTAATGTAGCAAGCATTGCTGCATCAACAACATTTCCTTCAAAAGCGGCCGTTTTAAGCTCGAATTTCTCATTCTTTTTCGCGAAATCTGAAAAGATACGCGCAGCAGCACCTGGGTGCTCTGATGAGAAAGCGATTAAGCTTGGACCAACAAATGAATCAGAAAGACACTCAAAATCTGTTCCTTCAAGAGCACGTTTTGCTAAAGTGTTACGGACAACTTTCATCCAAACACCATTTGCACGAGCTTCTTTACGAAGGGCAGTGATTGCGCCAACTGTTACACCACGAGAATCTGCAACAACTGCAGATAGAGCACCATTGGCTGCTTCGTTGACTTCAGCAACTATTGCTTTTTTGCCTTGAAGATTTAAAGCCATGGGTGTTACTCCTGGTTTAATGGGGATACCGATTATCGGATTCCCCTGTTCTACTCTTCCCTACCAAACAAGGTAGAGATGCTTTTTACGGCGAGAGCCAGAAGGATTAGGAAAAATCTATCTGGGGTCTACACCGTCTACGTAGGTGAATATTAAGGCCGAAGCCACCTACGGTCTTGGACGGAAGCCCAATTTATCGTTAACCCCGAAGGCTTAACGAAATTATGGACTTCAACCCGAATTCTTTACTTTGCCAATTAATAAATTAATCAACAAAATGGCGCGAAATTATAGTACAAATTTCATGCCATGTAAACACTAATTAAGCTACAGTTGTGCTTAAAGTGCCTTGGTCAACAGAAACACCTGCGCCCATTGTTGTAGAGATAGTTACTTTCTTCAAGTAAACACCTTTAGCTTGAGAAGGTTTAGCCTTCTTAAGCGCAACAATTAGAGACTCAAGGTTTTGTTGTAATTGCTCTGCAGTGAAATCAACCTTACCAATAGTAGTATGGATGATGCCATTTTTGTCATTACGGTAACGTACTTGACCTGCTTTAGCATTTTTAACTGCTTCTGCAACGTTAGGCGTTACAGTACCAGTTTTAGGGTTTGGCATTAGACCACGTGGGCCTAAGATTTGACCTAGTTGACCAACAACACGCATAGCGTCTGGTGATGCAACAACAACGTCAAAGTTCATCTCGCCTTTTTTAACTAGTTCAGCAAGATCTTCCATGCCTACTAATTCAGCACCGGCTTCTTTTGCAGCTTCTGCATTAGCGCCTTGTGTGAATACAGCAACACGAACGTCACGACCAGTACCGTTAGGTAGTACAGTAGCACCACGAACGTTTTGATCAGATTTACGAGCATCGATACCAAGGTTAACGGCAACGTCAACACTTTCTACGAATTTAGCTGTCGCTAACTCTTTTAAAAGAGCAACTGCTTCATTGATTTCGTAATCTTTTGTTACTTCCACTTTTTCGCGGATAGTACGCATACGTTTAGTTAATTTAGCCATTTCTTAGTCCTCTACGTTCAAGCCCATCGCACGCGCAGAACCTGCGATAGTGCGAACCGCTGCGTCCATATCGGCAGCTGTAAGGTCAGTTCGTTTTGTCTCAACAATTTCTTCAAGTTGAGCACGAGTTACTGTGCCTACTTTATCAGTGTTAGGACGGCCTGAGCCTGACTTGATACCAGCAGCTTTCTTAAGTAAGTAAGCAGCAGGTGGCGTTTTCATGTCGAACGTAAATGAACGGTCACCGTAAACAGAGATCACTACAGGAACTGGAGCGCCTTTTTCGATAGACTCTGTACGTGCGTTAAACGCTTTACAGAATTCCATGATGTTTACACCGTGTTGACCTAGTGCAGGACCTACTGGAGGACTAGGATTAGCCATACCAGCGGCAACTTGTAGCTTGATTAGAGCTTCAACTTTTTTAGCCATTATAAATACCTCATTTGGTGGGTCTCAGCCTTGTGCGCGCGAGGACGCGTACTCTAACGGCTTCCCAGTTTAAAAATTGGTTTCGTACTTTTTGCACAGTAAAAATAAATTTTTACCTTAATACAAAAAGGCCGCTGATTATAAGTTAATCAGCGGCCTTTTTCAAGCTTCATACTAAAATTTAAATAAAAATCAGCGAAGCTTTTTTAATCAATTACCTATCTTGCTCAACTTGACCGAATTCAAGCTCAACTGGCGTAGAACGACCAAAAATAAGTACAGATACTTTTACGCGGCTTTTTTCGTAGTCAACTTCTTCAACTACACCACTGAAATCTGCAAATGGTCCATCAGTAACGCGTACAACTTCACCTGGTTCAAATAATGTAGCAGGTTTAGGTGCTTCAGCATTTTCTTGTAGGCGGTTAAGAATACGCTCGGCTTCTTTAGGACTGATAGGAGCAGGACGATCAGACGTTCCGCCAATAAAGCCCATTACGCGTTCAGTGCTGTTCACTAAGTGCCAGCTTGCGTCATTCATATCCATTTGTACTAATACATAACCTGGGAAGAATTTACGCTCAGACTTACGCTTTTGACCAGCGCGCATCTCAACAACTTCTTCAGTTGGTACTAATATTTCACCAAAGCTCGATTCAAGACCTTCGATTTTAATGTGTTCAGTTAACGTTTGAGCTACACGCTTTTCGTAACCAGAAAAGGCTTGTACTACATACCAACGTAACTTAATTTCTTTGTTCTCGTTCTCATCCGACATGGGATCAGATCTCCAATCCAGTTAAAAAGCCTACAGCGCGGAATAAAATGCCATCTAATCCCCAAAGGATAAGTGCCATAATCACTGTTGCAACCATTACAATTAATGTCGTGTGGGTAGTTTCTTGGCGCGTTGGCCAAATAACTTTGCGTACTTCAATCCGAGCTTCTTTAGCGAAAGCAAGAAAGTTACGTCCCTTAAATGTTTGCGAGGCAATTGCTAATCCGGCCGCTATTGCAACAACAACGCCGATAGCACGTAGTAATACAGATTGATCTGCATACATATGATTACCAACAACTGCGCCTGCAAGTAGCGCGATTGCTACTAACCACTTTACTGACTCCATCGCACTTGATGGTGTTTCTACATTCGTGCTCATAATATTATTACCTTAACTACAGACACAACAACCCTACACTACGGCAGGGTTAATCCATTAAAATCTAAACTTAAAAACAGACTTAATTTAAACCGGTTTTTAATCTCAGACTACTCAACTAACAAGTAAAACTGGCAGGGGCGGAGAGATTCGAACTCCCAACCATCGGTTTTGGAGACCGCTGTTCTACCAATTGGAACTACGCCCCTGCAAAGTGGATGCCTATTATACTTACGCAAAGCATTTACACAAGCCTAAAAGATACCCACATTGGAAAATCTAATTAATTAATTACATTATTGTTTAAACTGCTAATAATTTAATCGCTTATATAAACATACAATCCTAGAATATTGATTATTTTTCTAAGTTTTTATAAACATCATTCAACAAGCTTGAAGCCCCAAATCTAAATGTATTTGCATGCAAGTAGCCGTCACCCATTATCGTGCGTGCTAGCGCTAAATAATCACTGGCATCGGCAACAGTTTTAACACCACCGGCAGCTTTAAAGCCAACACGTTTATTCGAATTTTTAATGGCTGTTAGCATAATTTTTGTTGATTCAAGTGTGGCATTTACAGCGACCTTACCTGTACTGGTTTTTACAAAATCAGCACCGCCTTTAATTGCAAGCTCCGTGGCCTGAGTTATGAGTGCTTCAGTTTTTAGCTCTCCACTTTCTATTATTACTTTTAATTGAGCGTGCGACCCACATGCTTTTTTACTTTCGCTTACATAGCTAAGTACTGTTTGAACATCGCCCGCTATGAGTTTTTTGTAAGGAATAACCAAATCAATTTCGTCAGCGCCGCGCTCTATTGCAATAAGTGTTTCGTTAATTACATCAACCAGTGGCGCATCACCCGTTGGAAAGTTAGTGACCGTTGCAACTTTTACGTGGTTAAGCTCACGTGCTGCGAGTGCTATTTTAGCATCATCAACAAAGTCACTATAAACACATACGGCAGCAGGCGTGCCTAGCGTCGGGTTTATACTATCAACAAGCGCTTGAATGCTTTTGTTGGTATCGCTGGTATTTAAGCTTGTTAAGTCCATCAGTGCGACTGCTAATGCGGCATCTTTTTGGTGTTGTGTCATTAGAGCTCCGTTGCTTATTGAATACAAAATAGAATATGCTTCCATATTAACAAATTAAACCAAACTCGCTATAGCTCATAACCAAACACTATAAGCTGTTTATTTTACTTGTAACTCGGCGCAATCCCTTGTTAACTAACTCTTAGGCCTAAAAAGCCCACCTATTATAACTTTTGGTTATATCAACTTGGTTTTAATTATTTTTTACTTATTGATAGCCGCTATATTCTGCTTATCAGAATAAAGCGTTTTCTTATATTTGAATTTGTTTAGGGGTCTTATTAACGTGCAGTATTTACCTATCTTTACCAAACTCGACAACAAACCAGTATTGGTTGTTGGCGGTGGAGAGGTCGCATTACGCAAATGTCGCGCGTTTTTAAAAGCGAGAGCGAGCGTTACTTTAGTAGCGCCTTGGTTTTGCGACGAACTAAAAGAGCATGCACATAATAATGAAGTAACGCTTATTGATGCTTATTTTGATGAGTCGCATCTCGATGGAAAAATGCTTGTTATCGCAGCAACCGACCGCGATGAAGTAAACAACAACGTATTTGAACTTGCCAATGCCCGCAATGTATTTGTAAACGTGGTTGATGACCAACCTAAATGTACGTTTATATTCCCATCCATTGTTGACCGCGACCCAATTACGATTGCTATATCAAGTGCAGGCACAGCGCCGGTACTTGCACGTCGCTTACGCGAAAAGCTCGAAACCCTTATTCCGCATCATATTGGCCCACTTGCAACACTTGTAGGTGGCTTTAGAGACAAAGTAAAAAAACGCTTTAAACATTTTTCAGACCGCCGCCAATTTTGGGAAGGCGTATTCGACTCATCTGTCGTGAGTAAAGTGCAAACCGGTGATACCCAAGGTGCACAGCAGCAATTAGAGCAAATGCTAGATGCTAAAGCAGAACCTGAAGGCGAAGTATATGTAGTAGGTGCAGGCCCTGGCGATCCAGAGCTTTTAACACTTAAAGCACTGCAACTTATGCAACAAGCCGATGTGGTTGTATACGACTTTTTAGTCTCTGACGAAATTATGGAATTAGTGCGTCGTGATGCTGACCTTATTTGTGTAGGCAAACGTTTAGGCGATCATAGTGTTGTTCAAGACGACACCAACCAAATGTTGGTCGATCTTGCTAAACAAGGCAAAAAAGTATGCCGCATTAAAGGTGGTGACCCGTTTATTTATGGTCGTGGTGGCGAAGAAGTGCAAGTACTGGCTGCTAATAACGTAAATTATCAAATTGTACCGGGTATTACAGCCGCTGCAGGTTGTAGTGCGTATGCGGGTATTCCGCTTACACACCGCGACCACGCGCAAGCCATTCAGTTTGTAACTGGCCACTGTAAAAAAGACGGTCAAGAACTTGATTGGCAATCGCTGGCTAAGCCTAATCAAACGCTTGCTATATATATGGGTGTAATTAAATCGCCACATATACAAAGCGAGCTTTTAAAATATGGCCGCAAAGCCGACACTCCTGTCGCTATTATCGAAAACGGTACGCGTAAAAATCAGCGTGTAGTAACAGGCCAATTAGGCGAACTTGCCGACTTAATCCAGCGCAACAGCATTATATCGCCTGCGTTACTCATTATTGGTGAAGTAGCCGCCCTGCACTCGCAACTCGCGTGGTTTGGGGAAAACGAACAAACAAGCAGCTTTGCACAGCCGCTAACAGATGTATCAAATACATAACCGAATTTTAAATTTGTAACTTTTAATCATTTTAGTAGGACGACTAACAATGGCTTTAACTCACCTTCAGCAACTTGAAGCTGAAAGTATCAAAATCATGCGCGAAGTCGCCGCTGAGTTTGAGAACCCAGTAATGCTTTACTCTATTGGTAAAGATTCGTCGGTACTTTTGCACTTAGCGCGTAAAGCATTTTACCCTGCAAAAATTCCGTTTCCGTTATTACACGTAGACACCAATTGGAAGTTTCGTGAAATGATTGAGTTTCGCGACCGTATAGCTAAGGAATACGGTTTTGACCTACTGGTACATAAAAATCCAGAAGGCATTGAAATGGGTGTAGGTCCATTTACGCATGGCTCGGGTAAACATACCGACATAATGAAAACCCAAGGCTTAAAGCAAGCACTTAACAAATATGGTTTTGATGCTGCATTTGGTGGCGCACGCCGCGACGAAGAAAAATCACGTGCAAAAGAGCGTGTTTATTCGTTCCGCGACAAACACCACCGTTGGGACCCTAAAAACCAGCGTCCTGAGCTTTGGAACACTTATAACAGCCAAGTTAATCCGGGCGAAAGCATTCGTGTTTTCCCGCTGTCTAACTGGACTGAGCTGGATATTTGGCAATACATTTACCAAGAAAACATCGACATGGTTCCGCTTTACTTAGCAAAAGAGCGCCCTGTTGTTGACCGTGACGGCACCCTAATTATGGTTGACGATGAGCGTATGCCACTTAACGAAGGTGAAGTACCAATGATGAAGTCGGTACGTTTTCGTACATTAGGTTGTTACCCACTTACCGGTGCAGTTGAATCAACAGCAAGTAACCTAACTGAAATTATTGAAGAAATGCTGCTGTCTACGTCATCAGAACGTGAAGGTCGTGTTATTGACCATGATTCAGCAGGCTCAATGGAGAAGAAAAAACGTGAGGGGTATTTTTAATGTCTAGCCAAAATAACGATACATACAACGAAGTAAAAGAAATAGGCATAGACGCCTACCTAGCACGCCAACAAGACAAAAGCTTATTGCGTATGCTTACGTGTGGCAGCGTAGATGACGGTAAATCAACATTGATTGGCCGCCTACTGCACGACAGCCACCAAATTTATGAAGATCAGCTAGCTACCCTTCATAAAGATAACGAAAAAGTAGGTAATGCAGGAGAAGATCTTGACCTTGCATTACTAGTTGATGGCCTACAAGCTGAGCGTGAGCAAGGCATTACCATTGACGTAGCGTACCGTTACTTTTCAACGGCTAAGCGTAAATTTATTATTGCCGACACACCTGGGCACGAGCAATACACACGCAATATGGTAACGGGTGCATCAACAAGTGATGTCGCCATTATTTTGGTTGATGCGCGTTACGGCGTGCAAGTACAAACCAAGCGCCACAGCTTTATTTGTGACTCGCTGGGCATTAAGCAGTTTGTTGTTGCCGTTAATAAAATGGATATCGTTGATTTTGACGAAACCGTGTATGAAAAAATTAAGGCCGATTACCTTAAATTTGCTGAGCAACTTAACGTATCAAACATTAAGTTTGTGCCTATGTCGGCGCTTAAAGGCGACAACGTAGTAACGCGCTCTGCACATACACCGTATTACACCGACAAGCCGCTACTTGAATTACTAGAAGATTCGCCAGCAGCCGAAACAGATACAGGCTTTGAAGCGCGCCTGCCGGTGCAATATGTAGTGCGTCCTAACTTAAACTTCCGTGGTTTTCAGGGTACACTGACATCAGGCAAGATACACGTAGGCGATGCAATAAAAGTATTACCGTCGGGTAAAACATCAAGCATTAAAGAAATTGTTACCTTTGATGGCAACCTAGACAGCGCCGAAGCAGGCCAAGCAATTACCGTTACTCTAAATAACGAAATTGATATTAGTCGAGGTGATGTAATCGTTCCTGCAAATTCAACAGCTTTGGTTACTAACCAGCTACAAGCTAAAATTGTATGGATGCACGAATCGCCATTAGTATTAGGTAAAAGTTATAACCTAAAACTAGGCAGCAAAAATACCTCAGCGATTGTTACAAAAATTGATTACACAATTGATGTGAACACGCTTGAGCACGGCACTAGCGACTCACTGCAGTTAAACGAAATTGCGATTGTAACGCTTGAACTAACCGAAACTATTTTGGCAGACGAGTACCACAGCAATCACGAAACAGGCTCGTTTATACTAATCGATCGCTTATCAAACTTAACGGTTGGTGCGGGGATGATTGAACAAGTACTGCAAAGCCAAGCACAGCAAAGTAACTTTAGCGAATTTGAAGTTGAATTTAACAGCTTAGTACGCAAGCACTTTCCGCATTGGCAAGCGCTTGATATTTCTAAGTTATAAGTTAACTTTAGCCTGTTAGGAATTTAAAAGCATGGTAGAACAGCTCGTTTTAACAGGCATTATGCTTACCTTAGTCGGGTGCCTTTTTGGCACCCGTATTAATCCAGCATGGTTATTTGTAAGCGCCATTGGCACCAGCTACTTAGCAGGGCTAATCGATCTTGAAAGCATGTTAATTAATTATGCTAACCCGTCGCTTATCACCTTAGTACTATTGGTGTTAGTCTCGACCGCAATAGAAAAAACCACCCTAATTCAAAAGTTAGCGCAATCGCTATCTAAAGGTAGTTTAGTAAAATCGGTAACAAAATTGGGATTATCAACCGCCTTTTTATCGTCGTTTACTAACAATACCGCCGTTGTTGCATCGCTTATTACCGCGATAAAAGACAACCCTAATCACTCCCCTTCAAAGCTATTATTACCGCTGTCGTACACTGCTATTTTGGGCGGCACCATTACGCTTATTGGTACATCAACCAACTTAATCGTCAATGGCTTTGCAGTTGATGCGGGCATGGAACCACTGGGCTTTTTTGACTTTACCTTAGTGGGTTTAGGCGCGTTAAGCGTAGGCCTAATTACCATTTTAGTAATGCTTAAATACTTACCCGACAACGGTAAAAGCGACCAAGAAGTCGTGCCTTTTTACCTAGAAGGCAAAGTACAAGCAAACTCAAAATTAATAGGCCAAACCGTTGAAGAAAACGGCCTGCGTGATTTAAAAGACTTATTCCTCGCTGAAATCATTCGCGATGGCAGCCGCATTTGCGCAGTCACCCCGCAGCAAATTATTCAAAAAGATGACGTGCTGCTGTTTGTAGGTGACATAAAATCGGTGCCATTACTTACCCGTTTCGACGGCCTAAAAGTAGTGCACGAGAATCATCAAAAAGACATAGAACACTTAGTAGAAGTAGTTGTAAGTCAGTCTTCAAAATTTATAGGTAAAACCGTAAAAGAAGCCCGCTTTAGAGAGCAATTTCATGCTGCTGTTATTGCTATTCGCCGTGGTCACGACCGCTTACAAGGCGGCCTTGGGCAAGTGCAATTACAAGCTGGCGACTCGCTTATACTCGCACCAGGCAAAAACTTTTATACCTTGCCCAACTTAAAGCGCGAATTTGTGTATATTTCAGGGTTTGACTTACAAGCCCACCTTGCACCTAAGCAATCAAATATTGTGCTACTGTGCTTTGCCGCAGTACTGGGTTTAAGCATTATTGGCATAGTGCCGCTGGTTAAAGGCTTATTAGTATTACTAATTGGCCTAATGCTCAGTGGCACCATAAAACTTAACGAAGTAAAACGCCGTTTTCCTATCGAGTTACTCGTGGTCGTAGGTAGTGCCATTGGCCTTGCCAAGTTAATGATAGGCACCGGACTTGCCGGGCAAATATCCGACGCCATGTTTATGGTACTTGGGGATTTTGGCCCGTACGGCGCATTTATTGCGATATTTTTAATGACCGTATTATTTACCGAGCTTATTACTAATAACGCAGCAGCTGCCTTGTCGTTCCCTGTTGCTTACTCGCTCGCGGTTGGTTTTAATGTAGACCCGCTACCGTTTATTATGGCGGTTGCCTTTGGCGCATCAGCCAGCTTTATATCGCCATTTGGGTATCAAACTAATCTAATGGTTTATAGCGCAGGTAACTATCGCTTAAAAGATTACATAGTGATGGGCTTACCCCTTTCTATTATTTATTCAATCACGGTATTAACCTTGATCCCGCTGGTATTTCCATTTTAATACTGGCGCTTACAGCATAAGAGACATTCACTATGGATGAAAATATAGTTTGGCATAACTACGCAACTACAAAAGCACAGCGTAGTGAGCAAAAAAAACATAAGCCCGCTATTTTATGGTTTACTGGCTTTTCAGGCTCTGGCAAAAGCACCGTAGCAAACGCACTAGAAGCGGCGCTTAATCAGCAAGGTACGCACACTTACCTGCTCGATGGCGACAACGTACGCCACGGTTTATGTAAAGACCTAGGCTTTAGCGACGAAGACCGCATTGAAAACATACGCCGCGTAGGCGAAACCGCAAAGCTAATGACCGACGCTGGCTTGTTAGTACTTACTGCGTTTATATCGCCTTTTAGAGCAGAACGCGACATGGTGCGCAGCCTAGTAGACGAAGGCGAGTTTATTGAAGTATTTATCGATACCCCACTGGATGTATGCGAAAGCCGCGATCCAAAAGGCTTATACAAAAAAGCCCGCGCAGGGGAGATAAAACACTTCACTGGTATCGATTCAAGCTACGAAGTGCCAAACAATCCAGAAATAATTTTAGATACAAGTAAAAACACCCTAGACCAATCGGTTACACAACTGATAACGTATCTAAAACAAAAGCACATAATATAGGTTAACCCCATGAATCAAACCGAACTGCTAGAAGAAACCCTCATCCTTGCCCGCAAAGCAGGCCAAGCGATAATGGGAATTTACGAAAAGGACTTTAACGTTGAGTACAAAGCCGATGAAAGCCCCGTAACCGACGCCGATTTAGCAGCTCATAAACTGATTGTGGCAGGGCTTCAACAGCTCACACCCGACATTCCAATACTCAGTGAAGAAAACGCCGACATAAGCTGGGATGTACGCCAAACGTGGAAAAGCTACTGGTTAGTTGACCCAATCGACGGTACTAAAGAATTTATTAAAAAGAACGGTGAATTTACCGTAAACATCGCCCTAATTAAAAACGGCACTCCTATTTTAGCCGTAGTAGATGCACCTGCCCTTGGCGTATCGTACCTTGCCGCAGAGGCCATTGGCGCATTTAAAGATAAAGGCGATGAGCGAATTGAGCTTAAAGTAACGACTAAACCTAACAAAGGGTTAATTCGAGTTGTAGGCAGCCGCTCGCACCCATCACCCGATTTAGCCGAGTTTGTAAAACGCTTTGACGAGGTTGAAATGGTGTCTAAAGGTAGCTCACTTAAGCTGTGTTTAGTCGCTGAGGGCAGCGCCGATATTTACCCGCGCTTAGGTCCAACCTGCGAATGGGATACCGGAGCAGGCCATGCAATCGCCGAAATAGCCGGTGCTAGAGTCACTAAGCTTGATGGCAGCCCGCTTATTTATAACACCAAAGATGAATACTTGAACCCGTATTTTGTAGTGAGTGCGATAGAAGAGTAAGAGCCTAGAGCTGCGAGTTTTAGCTACTAGCAGCTCGATGTAAACCTAAACACCGTAGATACCATCTCTTCTAACCAGCCTCAAGCTTTCTTTAAATAGCTTGAGGCTGGTTAGAAGAGATGGTATCTACGCTTTGATATAAAAATGGAGTTTTATTCCTTTAGGTCTTGTTTTGAGTTTAGGGCGAAAATCCAAAAAGAATGTACCGATCCGATTCCTTCTACAACCCTTAACGATTTTGCTGGGCGATAAAAGCAAGCGAGTGCTGATTGAATAAGTCTGGGCGTTCCACATTACAAACATGGCCGCAATGGTGAATAGTTTGCAGTACGCTGTTTTTATGACGCTTAACCATTTCTTTAACAGGGCCAAGGAACATATGATCTTCCTTACCCATAATGTACAGAATGGGAATATCAATGTCTTTTTCTTTGAAATATTGCATTAAAGGATTTACGTCCATGGCTAATTTAAACCATTTTATAAACTCTTTTTGGCACAAGCGTTTTGCTTCACGAACAAACAAAAGTCGAGATTCTTTATGACGCTTTTTCGGCATCATAATAAAAGCAAATAAGCGATACAGCCACATATAAGGCAGGAAGTGTTTAAAAGTATTACCTAAATAAACCAATGTATTACTGCGAGTATTAAAACGAGTAACCGCTCCACCTAGCACCATGCTAGAAACATATTGCGGCGCAATTTCAGCAATATTTCGAATAATAATTGTGCCCAATGAAATGCCAACAAAGTGTGCGCTGGTGATATTGTTATGATCTAACACGTCAATAATATCTTTTGAGACATTATTAAACGAATAATTATTATCAACAAAGTGTTGTACTAAGTTATTCGATTTACCGTGACCGCGAAGATCTAGCAACAACACATTATATTCTTTTTTATACGCTTTAAGCTGACGAAACCAGATTGCCGAACTACCACCTGCGCCATGGACAAATACAACCCATGTTTTACTGGTTTCGTGCGCAAAAGTAGTATGGAAAAGAATGTCTTTGCTCATTGCAGTTAGCGGCCTATTTACTTCGTTTGGCATATTCAATTGCTGGAAGTATAACGGAGTTTAATAAAAATCTCTTATGAAGTTGAGATCAATGGCTTCTACTTAATAGCTTTTGGCAGCAGATTTTGATTTTTAAATGAAAACCAATAAAAATGACCCGCCCTTATTTTCACGTTATGGAAATCGCCTTCCTCGGCTTTGCTGCTCGCGTGGCGTGTTGGGTTTCGCTCCAACTAATCAACCTACAGTAAATTGTAATGTGGTGTTGCCATTTAAGGGATTTGCTCACTTTTACACCGCTGTTTAGTATTCATGACACTTCCCATCCAATTGGGTCTAATTAATTAGTCTACAAACACCCTCAAAACATGAAATTTTTAACTAAAAACTATACCCTTCGGCGCAGTTATTATTTAAATAATGGATGAACACACACACATGACAACATCTCAAGATGCAACGCTTTCAAATGCATCAACAAACACACACACTAATTCAAGCAAAAATTCAAACACAAAAACTAAATGGAACCTGCACGATACACAGTGGACATTAAGCTTATTTGGTACCGCAGTAGGCGCGGGTATTTTATTTTTGCCTATTAACATTGGTATTGGCGGTTTTTGGCCGTTAATTATTATGGCGTGTTTAGCGTTCCCTATGACCTTTTGTGCGCATCGTGGATTAGCACGTTTTGTACTGTCGTCAAAAAATAAAGATGCCGATTTTACCGATGTAGTTGAAGAACACTTTGGTGTGACTGCGGGCCGGTTAATTTCTTTATTGTACTTTTTATCTATATTCCCAATTTTGCTTATTTACGGTGTGGGCTTAACCAATACTGTTGATAGTTTTATGGTTAATCAAATGGGGATGGAATCACCTTCTCGCGTGCTACTTTCAGGTGTATTAGTTGCAGGTATGATTAGCTTAATGATGGGCGGCGAGCGCTTGATGCTACGTGCCTTTGCTATCTTAGTGTATCCGCTTGTGGGCATATTGTTGTTTTTATCGCTTTATTTAATCCCTAGCTGGCAGATGCCAGATATGACAGTGCCTGAAATGGGCAGCTTTGGTAAAACGCTGTGGTTGTCGATTCCTATAATTGTGTTTTCGTTTAGTCACGCAGCGGCTATATCTAGCTTTGTAAACGTACAACGTGGTCATTATGGCGAACAAGCTACACGTAAGTCTGAGGCGATTTTAAAGCGTACTAGCTTGCTACTTATTACCTTTGTACTGTTATTTGTGTTCTCTTGCGTGCTGTCGCTTACAGGCGAGCAAATGGCGGCGGCTAAAGCAGCTAACGTGTCGGTTTTATCCTACCTTGCTAATATTACTGACAACTCATTTATTGCCACACTTGGGCCGCTTGTTGCTTTTATTGCTATTACGTCGTCGTTTTTGGGTCACTTTTTAGGGGCACGCGAAAGCTTTACAGGTTTAGTAACTAAGCAAACAAGCTTAAGCGCAAAAGCTGCCGATAAAATTGGTGTGTTAATCATGTTTTTAGCTATTTGGTTTTGTGCTGTTAAAAACCCAAGTATTTTAGACATGATGGATCAGTTATCGGGCCCTATCATCGCGATGATTTTATTTATTATGCCAATGATTGCGGTTTATAAAGTACCTGCACTTTACAAATACCGTAACCGCTTAAGCACGCTATTTATACTAGCGGTTGGCTCACTTGCTGTGTTTGCACTTTTGTACGGTATGCTCAAGTAGCCTTTTGTTAATAAGTAAAAAGCCCAGCTAATCTAATTAGTTGAGCTTTTTAAACATAAAAAAATGGCGCTCACTGAGCGCCATTTTTAGTTTAATTCGTTGCTATTATTCTGTATCTGGCAGGTTACGGCCATAGAATATTTCTTGCATTTCGCGAGTCAGCTTTGAGCGAATTTGTTCTTCTTCGCCCTCTGATAAGTCTGCTGTCGAAATACCGAATAGGTACGTGTTTAAATCGGTTTCTTTTAACATCATTTTGGTGTGAAACAGGTTTTCTTGATACACGTTCACGTCCATCATTTGGTACGCTTCTTTTGTATCTTCTGTCATGAAGTTTTGAATCGAGCTAATCGCGTGATCAATGTAGTGTTTAACACCGTTTATGTCGCGGGTAAAACCACGAACGCGGTAATCAATAGTTACTACATCTGACTCAAGGCTATGAATTAAGAAGTTTAACGCTTTAAGTGGCGAAATAATGCCACACGTAGACACTTCAATATCAGCACGGAATGTACAAATACCATCATCAGGGTGAGCTTCTGGGTATGTGTGTACACAAATGTGGCTTTTATCTAGGTGCGCAACAACTGAATCAGGTAATGGGCCTGGTGCTTCGTCAGCATCGTAATTTTGCTGCTCTTCTACTGGTTCTTCTGAAACCAAAATAGTTACACTTGCGCCTTGCGGTTCATAATCTTGGCGCGCTACATTTAGAATGTTAGCACCAATAATATCAACAACTTCACCTAAAATGTCGGTTAGTCTATCTGCACTGTACTGCTCATCGATATATTCAATATATTCTTTACGTTGTTGCTCGGTCTTTGCGTAACAAATATCATAAATACTAAAGCTTAAACTTTTGGTTAAATTGTTAAAGCCATGAAGTTTAAGTTTATCGAAGGGTTTGTTCATAATAAACCAACCTATAAATTAGTGGGTTCTGCACCTGCAGAATGAAAAGTTCGCGGATTTTATACGAATTTTCCTCGTGGAAAAAGCGTTATTTTGCTTGTTCTTGCACAACTTCGTGGCTATGCGTAATTTCTACTGTTTTATCAAGCATTAATGCAACCGAGCAATACTTTTCAGCAGAGAGTGAAACTGCACGTGCAAGGTGTTTTTCAGACACATTATTGCCTTTAACAACAAAGTGTAAGTTAATTTTGGTAAACACGCGTGGGGCTGTTTCGGCGCGCTCTGCACTTAGTTGAACCTGTACATCAGAAAAATCTTGTTTAGCTTTTTTTAAAATACTAACCACATCAACTGATGAACAACAGCCAACTGACATTAAAACCATTTCCATTGGGCTTGGTGCTGCGCTATCGCTGCCGCCATCAAACACAACATTGTGGTTAGAATTAGAACGGCCAATGAATGTATCGCCTTCAACCCATTTTACATTTGCTTGCATTGTTATATCTCAAAAAAATATTTTCTTGATTGTAAGCAAGTTAGCCGTAGTTGCAAATGAAAATACAACGCAGGGCTATAAAATGGCTAAGATTGTTGCGTTAAAGCGCTATCAAAGAGGTTTTTTACTAAACCTGCAAATTCATCTATAAAGGCATGCTGTTCAGCCGTGACAGGCTGTGAGGTGATGCTACTGAGGACTTCTTCTAAATCGTAAACTATGCCGTCAACTTCGCGTACAATTTGACTACGCTGCTCTGTGTTGAGGTTTGTGTGCTGCTCGCAAATAAGCATCACATTTTGTGCAATAACGTCTTCGATTAATTCCATTACTGTTGGGGCACCTGGTTTTATTTCGCCTGGCTTCTCAAACAATGCTAAATTTTGAGTTAGATACATGATCAAATCATCGTACCCTTGCCTATCTAAAACCATTTTTGTACCACCTTTGTATAATTAATTATTTTGATTTAAGCAGAAAGCGCTGCTGATTACTAGCTTTGCACGATAGCAATACAAAAAAAGCAGCCGAAGCTGCTTTTTTAGTGATTAAGTACTGCTTAATCTATTTTTAAGCCTGGGCTTAATGTTGCTGGCATCGCTACTTTTTCAAGCTCTACTGAAGCTACAGGGTATGCACAGTAGTCGGCTGCGTAATATGCGCTTGCTCTGTGATTGCCCGATGCGCCAATACCACCAAATGGTGCTGCGCTTGATGCGCCAGTAATTGGGCGGTTCCAGTTAACAATACCGGCACGAATACGACGTAAAAAGTGGTCGTAATCTGCTGCACTATCACTTAATAAACCAGCCGATAAACCAAAGGTTGTATCGTTTGCTTTATCAATGGCTTGATCAAAGTCATCAAAGCGGAATACTTTTAAAAGTGGTCCAAAATGCTCTTCGTCTGGGAAGTCATTAATATTTGTACACTCAATAATACCTGGTGTTACAAAGCCGGTATTGGCTGTGTGATCAAGCTCTACTAATACTTGACCGCCAAGCTCAACAAGCTCGTTTTGCGCTTTAACCATGCCCGCTGCTGCAGCTGATGAGATCATAGAGCCCATAAATGGCTGATCTGCATCGTCGTAGTTACCTACTTTAATCGCTTTAGTTGCTGTGATTAAACGCTCCAGTATCACATCGCCTTTGCTACCTGTTGGTAAAAATAGTTTACGTGCACACGTACAACGCTGACCACTTGAGATAAACGCAGATTGAATAATATCGTGAACAACGGCTTTAGTGTCTTCAACGTCAGTAATAATAAGTGGGTTATTACCACCCATTTCTAATGCTAAAATTTTACCAGGTTGACCCGCAAACTGTTCATGTAAAATATGACCAGTACGAGAAGACCCCGTGAAGAACAAGCCATCAATACCTTTGTGAGCAGCAAGGGCTTTACCCGTTTCTACTTCACCTTGTACAAGGTTAATGACACCTGCTGGTAAACCTGCTTTTTCCCATAGCTTAAGTGTAAGCTCTGCAACTTTAGGAGTAAGCTCAGACGGTTTAAATACCACTGTGTTACCTGCTAAAAGCGCTGGCACAATGTGGCCATTAGGTAAGTGACCCGGAAAGTTATACGGACCAAATACAGCTACAACACCATGTGGCTTATGACGGATCATTGCACGGCCAAGTGGCATTGCGTTTTCTACGTCGCCAGTGCGCTCTAAAAATGCTTTTTCAGAAATGGCAATTTTACCAACCATAGCACCCGCTTCTGTGCGAGTTTCCCACAGTGGCTTACCAGTTTCTTGTGCGATAGTTACGGCTAGCTCTTCGCTGTTTTCTTTTAATTGCGCTGCGAATGCTTTAATTATTTCCAAACGCTCAGTAAAGCTTTTATCAGCCCATGCATAAAACGCTTCGCGCGCTGAATTTACTGCGGTATCTACTTGCGCCGCAGTGGCTGATGAAGCCTGCCAAATAACGTCGTTATTTGCAGGGTTTACTGAATTAAATTCTGTGCCTTGGCCTGCTGACCATTGACCATTTATAAATTGTGCAGGATGAGTCATATACTTTCTCCTAAATTAAATCGTGGTTGCACTAACAATATCGCCAGCTTGCAAATGCAATGCATTTGCTATTTCTTGCGATAAAATAAGGCTTTTTGCGCGCTCGTCGAATGTCATTGGTGTAACGGTTGCTCTGAAATCTTCAAGCTTTTCGTTTGCTAGTAACACCATGGTGTCGCCAGTCATTTCGCCAATTTCAACGTTAAAGTCGTTAGCATTACGAATTGTTGCAATGTTATCTACTTTTGCTTCAACCGTTGGACCGCCGTCAAAAATATCTACGTAGCCATTAAACGTAAAGCCTTCGCTTTTTAATAATTCAATTGCTGGGCGTGTGTTGTCGTGTACTTTACCTATTACAGCTTGCGCATCTTTACTTAGTAAATTTACGTAAATTGGGTATTTAGGCATTAGTTCTGCGATGAATACCTTTTGGCCAATACCTGTTAGGTAATCGGCTGTTGGAAAATCCATTGAGAAAAAGTGCTCTTCAAGCCACTGCCAAAAAGGGCTACTGCCATTTTCGTCAGACACGCCACGCATTTCTGCGATCACTGTTTGTGCAAAACGCTCTTGATGCTGTTTTATAAACATAAAACGCGCTTTTGAAAGTAGCTTACCGTTACAATTTTTACGATAGCCATCTTTTAAAAACAATGTGCAAAGCTCTGTCGCACCTGTGTAGTCGTTACATAGCGTTAAAATATCAACGGCTTTGTATACGTCTAATGTACGCGAAGAGTGAATCACTTTACTTAAGTGATAATGATAAAATGCATCATCAAGCCCTACCGCCGCTTCAATTGCAGATGTTCCTACAACTTCACCGGTTTCGCTATCTTCAAGAACAAACAGGTAGCCTTCGTCACCAGGTTGTGACGTTTGTTTAGCAAATGAGCTTACTGAATGGTCGATCTTCTTTTGTAATAGCTCTTCGTTTAAAGGCAAAGACGTAAAACCATGCCCAGATTCGTGGGCAATTTTCAGTAATGCTGAATAATCATTTTGCTGGATTGGGCGAAGGATCATCATGAGTCCGCTTGCTCCCTTATAAATAACGGTAAATAGGAATTGCAGGGCAAGCAGTGCTTGCCCTTAATTGGTTGACTTGGGTAGCTTATGCGTTTACTACGCTTGCTACTGCTTTTTCAAAGCGTGCCATACCTTCGCGAATGTCCGCATCAGGAATTACTAAAGATGGAGTGAAACGTACTACGTCTGCGCCAGCAACTAATGACATAAGACCTTGCTCGGTACCAGCCACTAAAAACTCTTTTGCACGACCTTTGTATTGCTCGCTTACTACTGCACCAATTAATAAACCTTGGCCACGGATTTCACTAAATACGTTGTATTTTTCGTTAACCGCATTAAGTAGCTCAGTAAATAATGCTGCTTTAGCTTTTACGCCAGCAAGTACTTCAGGTGTATTTACTGTATCGAATGCAGCTTCTGCAACGGCACACGCTAATGGGTTACCGCCATAAGTAGAACCATGAGTACCTACTTTAAGGTGCTGTGCAATCTCAGTTGTTGTGATCATAGCGCCAATTGGGAAACCGCCGCCAAGTGCTTTAGCTGAAGTTAAAATATCAGGTACTACGTTTAAGCCTTGGTATGCGTATAAATCGCCAGTACGGCCAACACCTGTTTGTACTTCATCAAAAATAAGCAGTGCGTTGTGTTTAGTACATAAATCGCGAACGCCTTGAGCAAACTCATCTGTCGGTGAAATGATTCCGCCTTCGCCTTGAAGTGGTTCCATCATTACGGCACATGTATTGTCGCTAATAAGTGCTTCAAAAGCAGCTAGGTCGTTGTAATCACAATGTACAATGTCGCCAGGCTTAGGACCAAAACCATCTGAGTAAGCCGCTTGGCCGCCAACAGTTACGGTAAAGAATGTACGACCGTGGAAACCTTTGTTGAACGCGATGATTTGTGATTTTTCTGCGCCAAATTGATCAAGTGCAAAACGACGCGCTAGTTTAAGCGCTGCTTCGTTTGCTTCTGCGCCTGAGTTGGCAAAGTAAACTTTTTCAGCAAATGTAGCATCAACCATTTTTTTAGCTAGGCGAAGTGCCGGCTCATTGGTCATTACATTTGATAGATGCCAGATTTTTTCGCCTTGCTCTTTTAATGCACCTACTAATGCAGGGTGGCAATGGCCAAGACAGTTAACGGCAATACCACCAGCAAAGTCGATAAACTCTCGACCTTCTTGATCCCATACGCGAGAGCCTTCGCCTCGAACTGGGATTACGCTTGAAGGTGCATAGTTAGGTACCATTACTTGATCAAATAATTCGCGATTGACTGTCATTTTATTTCCTCTTAATTGTGAGCAACACAAAACATCAAAATAGGTGTTTGGTTAATATTTGTAACCAACTTTATAGGCAAGATCAGTAACCTGATAATTGCGCAAAATTGCTTTGTGGTTCAATTTTCAGACGCACATTATTTCAGAATTACTTATATCTGTCTCGTTAAAAACTTTCATGTATCCCTTTAAAATAAAGGGCTAAAGATATTATTTCATAGATAGTGAATAACTATTTGCATAGCTATTTATGCTTATTTTTAGACAACTAACCGCATGAGCACCAAGGCGCGCACGCTTTAATCGGCAAATATGCAATATAACAATAGAGTGAGAATGAATGGTTAGTCGCAAAAAAATTAACAAAAAATTCAGATTTTTAGTCAATTTGAATAGCTAAATTGGTAAAATTACTCGATTGGAGGGTTTTTAGTTCCGTTTTAGTGAACTTAAAGTGCGAAAACCAGCTTAGAGTTTCATCGGGCTCAATAAGTTGATGCTCTTTTAAATTAAGATATTGAGAGTAACAACGTGCTTTTAGCATTACCTCTGTTAACGGCAGTAATGTATCGCCTTTATCTACCCCATTTACCAACTGCTGCATTACACCTTTAAACGGTAAATATTTAAAAGCCATTTTGTCTATTACCTTAGCGCTTACTTCTATCGATTTATTACAAAGCAACGTGGTTAAAAATAATGGATCGGGCTTTAGTTCTAATAATGCGGTGTGTAAGTTTTTTTGGTTTTCATTTCGGGCTAGTTGTACTTTGCGTTGCCATACTTGCTCAAACGTTTTTAAGTACAAGCGCACTAATGCAACTCGCCCTACATCTAAAAGCATTCCAAGGGTAAATGCATGCACGTCATTCACATTATTTATTTGTGCAATTTTTTGCGCGGCAATGGCATTTGCCATTGCACTGTCACGTAGCCGGCGTTTTAAAAGTGAAAAAGGTTCGGTGCTATGTGGCATCCAATGACGCACGGCAAATGTAGGTATAACTAGCTGTAAGTTATCAAGGCCAATATAACGAAGGGCTAGCGACGGTTTATCTACTTTTACAGATGTGTTTTTACTACGCTGATTACGGTAGTAAGGTAAATTAACGAGCGTTACTAACTCTCTACCCAACCAGCCTATGTCATTCACCAATGGTTCTAAACGCCCTACTGATGCCGACTTTACAGCTAATATATCGAGTATATTGGCAATGCCATCTTCAATACCTATAGTGCTATGAATTACGCCATCTATATCTTCGAGCTGCTTATATATAGCAGTTTCAATTGTTTTGTGTAATTGCTCACTCGCTTGAGCGCGGTACTTATGATGTGCAGTACTGCTTTGCTGACGCTTTTGTTGAGCGGCCACTTCAACCTGAAGCAAGGTGCGCTGCTTCATGGGTTCGCCGTAATCTATATCTAATGTATGAATGAAACCAATTTGCTGGTGCGCAAAGCTATGCCCAAGCAATAAGTCATGAGCTCGTTGGCTTAGTATTTTGGCAGTGCGCTGCTGGGCTACAAGTTCGGTCATGTCATCCATTAATAAAGTATTAAATGCTTTGTGTATTATAACATTAGAAGCGAGTTAAAAAGTTATCAAGCAGTTCTAAGCCTTGATCAGTTAAAATAGCTTCGGGATGAAACTGCACACCTTCGATAGCGAGTTCATTGTGTAACAACCCCATAATTTCGTCAAACTCGCCTTGCTCAGTTTGAGTCCATGCGGTTACTTCAAGCTCTTTAGGTAGTGTTTGTGCTTTAACCACTAAAGAATGATAACGACACACAGTTAACGGATTAGCTAAACCTTTAAACACCCCTTTATTAGTATGCACTATAGGAGATGTTTTACCGTGCATTACTTTTTTAGCACGAATTACATCGCCTCCTAAGGCTTGCGCAATAGTTTGATGCCCCAAGCAAATCCCTAAAATAGGATACTGCCCTTTTAGCTGCTCAACAACATTTAACGAAATCCCCGCTTCGTTAGGCGTACATGGCCCTGGCGACAACACAATGTGCTGCGGGTTTAACTGTTTTATTTGTGCAATGCTTAGCTCGTCATTACGTTTTACTAACACGTCTTGATCTAATCGCTGAAAATATTGCACCAAGTTGTAAGTAAACGAATCGTAGTTATCGATCATTAACAGCATTACACAACAAACCTTATAAATTATTGACCACTACTTTACACAAGTGGTGCTAAGCGCTGCATTCTACCACTATTAATTAGCCAACATAAATTAGCAAAAAGCGTTAAAAATTAACTCCTTTAGCTAAAAAGGCTTCAAAGTCTTTGGCGGGTATTGGCTTACTCAGTAAATAGCCTTGTATTTGATCGCATTCATAGTCGCTTAACTGCTGTAGTTGCTCAACTTCCTCTACGCCTTCGGCAATAATATCGAGCCCTAAGTTTTTAGCTAATTGGCAAATACTTAATACTAATGCTTGGTCACGGGTGTCGGTTACCATATTGCGTATAAAAGACTGATCAATTTTTAATTTATTCACCGGAAAACGCTGCAAATAACCCAGTGATGAATACCCAGTACCAAAATCGTCAATCGATAAGCTAATACCTAATTCGCTTAATTCACGTAGTACGCTAATACCAAATTCTTCATCGTCCATAATAGCGGTTTCAGTTATTTCAAGCTCAATTAACTCAGCCGGCACAGCAAAGTGCGCTAGGCGGTCTTTAATACTTTGCACAAAATACTGCTGAGTAAATTGCCTAGCCGATATGTTTATTGCTAAACGTATATTTAAGTTTTGTTGATGCCATTTTTTAGCTTGCTCAAACGCAGTATCGAGTATCCACTCCCCTAGCGGTAGTATAAAACCGCTATGCTCTGCAATAGGAATAAACTGCGCAGGAGATATAAATTCACCATTATCAAACCAGCGAATTAAACACTCACAGCTGTCTATTTGTTGTGTCTTTATTTGCATTTTAGGCTGAAAGTAAAGCTCAAATTGCTGCTTTTCGATTGCTGTTTCAAGGCGTCTGGCAATATATATTTTACGTGCATGCTTAGCACCGCTTTCACTATCAAAATGAGCAAATGGTACATTACGCTTTACAGCCTCTTCTAGCGCTATATTTGCATGCAGTAGTAGCTCATTATAATTATTACTGGTAGGAAAGCGCGTTACACCACAATTAAAACCCATGCGCATTTCGCCAAAAGGGGTTGATATAGCTTGGCTTAAACGACTTTGAACTCCGCTGAGTAAATCATCTATAGTGATTGAACAGTCTTGCGCGGTATAAACAACCACAAAGTTGGCATCTGCAATATGGTAAATAGTCAGCTTATTTGTACTATTTAAACGCTTAGAGAAATCACGCGCACTTTTAGATAAATGCTTAGCAAATGCATTTATACACTCGTTTGCACCGGTTAACCCATATTGCTCTAATAGTAATTTAAAGTGATTTACATCAATCAGCATTAAGCTGAAAGGTTGCTCTAAAGTAATAAGCTCATTGGTGTAGCTTTCTAAGCTCGCTTGATTAGGTACTTTTGAATACGGATGATGAAATGCTAAATACTCAAGTGAACGTTCGGCTTCGAACTGCTCAGTTACATCACGTATGTGCACATCAAAGGCATCTATTTCTTGTAGCCAATGTATTTGATAGGTGAGGTAATGGTTGTCCAACTGAGTATAAAAGCGCTTTACAAAGCTCGATGTTTGCTTAGCCTCAAGTAGTTGTTGCTCTATATTACGGCTCAATAATGCAATGGGTGTGCTGTTTTTATCTGCTACATACTCTTTATGCATCGCGATAGCCGCAGGGTTGCAATAATTGAGCTTTAAGTCTGCGCTTAAACTAACAATGGGGTTTGGATTGCGCGTAGGAAATAGCGCTAAACGCTCATTATGGGCGCTGAGTTTAATAAACTTTGATGCGTATCTGCCTGTATATATACTTACAAATATTAAAAATAATGAAAATACAATGACCACTTGTACTGTAGTTTGTAAGTCAGTTTCGGTTTCAAGGTAACCTTCTTTAACGCCTAACGATATTTGCGATTCAACTACTTTTAATATGTGGACCAATTTAACCTGTAATGCTGTTAACTGCTCCAACTGCTGCCTTGCTAAATCCCAAGCAACACTGGGCCCCGATAAATTATTATGTAACTCTAAAGCAAGGCTCAATCCACCTTTTAGTGGCTCAGCTAACTTTTGCTGTAGCTGCGCTTCTTTATTGTTTGCATCAATGGCGTTGAGCAGTAATAGCAGCTCGGCATGATTATTTAAAAAGTGAGTTAGGTATAACTGCTGATCGTTCGTTGCGTAATATTCATAAAGTAATCGTTCTTGCTTAACAATAAGTGTTTCTACAAATCGAATATCGCGAAGCGAAGGGATTTGCTGCTCCATAAGCTTAGATGAGGTATTTTTTATTGAATTCGCCTGTAAGTAAACAATGGCAGATACCACAATACCTACGATTACTACCCCAAGGTAAAATTGACGCGCTTTACTGGCAAACTTATTATTGAAGATTTTCATGTCAATTTTGCAACGACCTCATAATTATTAACAACAAATATAAAAACGTAATTATATACAATTAAAGTGGATACTGTTGTTTATATTTTGCTATATAAAAGGATCGATTTTGAAGGGGGTTTGTAAATAAAAAGTGTGATAAAAATAGTGACTAATTAAACGATCAGTCTTGTTATTTAATTATTATACGCTTATCCAATATTCTTTATTACTTGGCCACTTGTTAAATTGATATGTACTTTAGCTGCATCGACAAACGTAAAGCCTTGTTAAGCGGCTACAAATTCTTCAGCACCACCAAAACCATGAACACTCATTGCTTTTATGAGCGTTACCCCTACTAGCCGTTTATAAATAATCTATAATGAGGTTTTATTGTAGCTTTGCCTTTAATAAATGATAATAAGGCTAAATACACAGTCAGTTTCAACATAATACTGGGAATAAAGTATGAATAACGACCACCTGGCTTTGTTTGTACGCATTGCTAATACATATAATATAAGCCTTGCAGGAAGAGAGCTTGATTTATCACCAGCAGTCGCTAGTGCATATATTAGTAAGCTTGAGGAAAACTTAGGAGTACGCCTTATTCATCGTACTACACGTAAGGTGTCGCTGACCGAAGAAGGTGAGGCATTTTTACCTCATGCACAAGAAGTGTTAGCAACGCTTGAAACTGCCCGTGCGTCTGTAGGTGCAGGAAGTTTAGTACCACAAGGTACATTACGTATCACGGCTCCTGCTTCATTTGGACGCATGCATATAGTTCCTGCATTAAAAAGCTTTATGCAAGAATACCCAGGATTGACTATCGATTGTCGCTTTAGCGATACCATTGTTGATTTAGTAGAAGGCGGTTTTGATATTGCAATTCGCGATGCGGCACTTAAAGATTCAAATCTAATTGCTCGTAAACTGGCATCAGATAACCGTATTGTATGCGCATCACCTGAATACATAGCTAAAAACGGCTTGCCTAAAACGCCACAAGACTTAGTTAATCATCAAACGATTAACTTAGCCAGTGTAGAAAGTTGGGCTTTTAAATCAGGTAAAGACACTCTTAATATTAAAACCAAAGGCGCACTTCGTTTTGATAACGGCGAAGCGGTTCGTGATGCATGTGTACAAGGGTTAGGTATTACTATTAGTTCTAATTGGTGTAGCTATAAATGTTTAGAGGATGGCAGCCTAATAGAAGTGTTAAAAGACTTCCCGCTGGTAGCTAATGCCGATATTTGGGCTGTATATCCAAGCAATAGATTATTAGCTCCTAAGGTGCGTGCGTTTATCGATCATTTTATTGCTTACTTTGGTGAAGTCCCTTATTGGGAAAAAGCAGCAACTGCTAAAAAGTAAAAGCGGTTGTTTGCGCTATATCAAATTAAGTTGCCAATGGTTGATTTATGATTGTTTAAACCCCAGTGTATTATATGAAGGCAGTAATTCACTTAAACAACTCATTTATATCCTACTAAGGAGCAAATATGTTAGGCGAAGACCACTCACTCACAAATGACTTTCCAGAGTATTTAAATACCATTGCCAAGCTAAATGAAAGCGATACTGAGTTTGCAAAAAAAGCAGATAAGTACGATAAGCTAGACAAAGAAATTAGAATGTTAGAACTTAAAGATGCGCCAATTAGCGACGAGCAAATGCATCTATTAAAACACGACCGATCAGAGTTAAAAGATTGGCTGTATGAGCACTTACAACAAGCTACACAATAAGCAAAAAAAAGAGCTCACTGATGAGGTGAGCTCTTTAGATCAACAATGGGTATTTTCTCTAAAACTTTACAAAGCCACCCACTGGTTTCATAAATACTGTGCTTGGGCCTGCAAAAGCTTGCGCAAACTCTTCTGATAATTGACTAAATACCGTTACTTTATCCATATCAACTACGCTTAAAAATAATGGCCCACTTTTGGCCCAACCAGCAAGATGTGTTTTAGCTGCGTCTTCATTTTGGTAGCGCTCGTAAATGTGCACACTGCGTTTATCTTCACTTACTGTCCACTCATATATTAAAGTCCCAGCTTCACTTTTAGCTGAAGCAATTAGTTGTGCCATTACCAGTAAAAACTCGTCATATTTACCTTCTTTAATTTGGCCTTGTACAGTCCACGCAACGTGATTTTTCATTATGCTTTACCTAATTTAAGTTGCGTTAAAATACTGTTTAACGTGTCTACTAGCTGTTGGTTTTTAACATTATTAAGTGCATCAACATGAGGAGGCGCAAAGCGTCCTGTATCGTTATCAAAATACAGACCTGCGGCATCTTTAAATTCATCGCTAAGCGCTGCGCGACAAAAAATATCTGCGCCAATTTTTAAATCGCCGCCATCTATACCGTAAGCGTCTTTTACCATTTTACTACCCAGTAATGATTTAGGATTTACCGATACAACTAATGGCCCAGTATCTTTAAGCTCCAGCCCTAAATGACGCGACCACATAGTAATAGCCAATTTACTTTGTGCATAAGCCGCACTATCTGAAAGTTCAGTGTTACCTACTAGCGCGTCTAGCTTAACGCTTGATTGCGCAGCTGATGACACATTAACCACTCGAGAATCACGGCCAAGAACAGGTAATAATAGTTTTGTAAGAAGATAAGGTGCAATCGTGTTTACAACAAAGCGAGCATCAATACCATCAACCGTTGTAATATCAGCTAATTGATAAACGCCTGCATTATTAATCAGTACGTCGAGCTGCTTATTATTTTCGGCCAAGTCGGCTAATACTATTTGTGCCAATACCTGTACTTGGCTCATATCGCTTAAGTCAGCAATATAGGTATGTGTACTCGCACTTGGGTATTGCTCGGTTAAAGCTATTTGTAGCGCACTGAGTTTTGCTTGGCTGCGGCCATGCAATAATACAGTGTGACCTTGTGCTAATAACATTTTGGCGGTTTCAAGCCCAATGCCATCGGTAGCACCGGTAAGTAAAATTGTTTTGTTCATGTTGATCTCCCCTTACTTTATTTTCGCTATGTTAGCACCCCAACTTACTGCTGATAATTAGGCCAATAGTTGAATCAGTTTATAGAATTAATTGATAAAGCTAAGCCTATGTTAGTTAATGTAAAAATATTACTTTAAAAGGCAGATGAGTATTTAAGCTGAATGTTTTTTATGCTTTTATTTGAATTACCCAACAATCATAACTATTGTTTTTAAACCACCTTAATAGTAGTATTTATCATATAAATACACTTTTCGAGAAAACACATGAAAGTTTTAGTTACTGGCGGCATGGGTTACATAGGTAGCCACACATGTATTGCATTGCATGAAGCGGGCATTACACCTGTTATTTACGATAATTTGTCTAATGCTAGCCCTCGTGTACTTGACCAACTCGAAAAGATTACTGGTACTCGATTTGAGTTTATCTTGGGTGATATTCAAGACGAACAACAATTTAAGCTTGCTCTAAAACATACTCAAGCTAAGGCTGTATTTCACTTTGCTGCTTTAAAAGCCGTTGGCGAATCAACTGAGCAACCACTGCGTTATTATCAAAATAATGTGTCGGGTACATTAAGTATGTTACAAAGCATGCAAGAAGCCGATGTTAACCACATTATATTTAGCTCATCAGCTACTGTGTATGGCGAGCCAGATTACCTCCCTATTGATGAAAAGCACCCTATACGCGCTACTAATCCATATGGTTGGACTAAAGTCATGGTTGAACAAGCCATGCAAGACGTATGTAATGCCAACAGTCAATTTATGGGGATTGCGCTTCGTTACTTTAACCCAGTAGGTGCGCACCCAAGTGGTTTATTAGGTGAAAGCCCTAATGGTATTCCTAATAACTTAATGCCATTTATTGCTCAAACGGCGGTAGGTAAACGCGACGTGGTTAATATTTTTGGTGACGACTATGACACTGAAGATGGCACGGGCGTACGTGACTATATTCACGTTTTAGATTTAGCTAAAGGCCATGTAGCGGCATTTATGCAGCATAAAACAGATACCGCCTTCCATGCTTACAACCTAGGCACAGGGCAAGGTTATTCTGTGCTTGATATGATCAAAGCATTTAGCGCATCAGCCAATAAAGATATTCCTTATCAAATTGCACCGCGCCGAGCAGGTGATATTGCCTGTAACTACGCCGATGCCACAAAAGCGCAAAACACACTTAACTGGCACGCAGAACTAACACTTAGCGACATGACAAATGACACATGGCGCTGGCAAACTAATTACCCAAGTGGGTTGGAGAGTTAATATGGCTTTATTAGAAAGTACTCACAGACGTAAAAATCCGCTAACGGGTCGTTGGGTATTAGTGTCACCACATCGTAATAACCGCCCATGGTTAGGCGCAACAGAAGCCGTTAACGAAAACGTATTACCAAAACATGATGACAGCTGCCCACTTTGCCCAAGTAATACCCGTGCAAATGGCGACAGTAACCCTGATTACAAATACACACACGTATTTAGAAATGACTTTGGCGCATTAACGCCTAATGCCAGCAAGCAATTACAAAGCTTAGAGTCAGACAGCGATTTATTTATTGCCGACGAAGCCAGTGGCGAATGCCGCGTAATTTGTTTTTCTCCAGAGCATAATAAAACACTACCAGAGCTTAGCCAAAACGCATTGCACGAAGTAGTAAAAACCTGGAAACAAAATTACACAGAGCTTGCACAGCAGTACGAATGCGTACAAGTTTTTGAAAATAAAGGCGAGATCATGGGTTGTTCGCAACCTCATCCTCACGGCCAAGTATGGGCTCACTCGCATTTATCAACCGAAATTGAAGCCGAAGATAACCAGCAGCTTGCCTATTATAAAAAGCATGGCACAGCCATGCTTGCCGATTACGCGCAAAAAGAGCAAGCAGATCAAACACGTGTTGTATTTGAAAACGAACATTGGCTTGTTGTTGTGCCATTTTGGGCAGCATGGCCGTTTGAAACAATGCTAGTAACTAAAGATAACATTCAAAATTTTAGCCAGCTAAACGATGCGCAAACCGACTCTTTGGCTCAGGCACTTAAAGTATTAACCACTAAGTACGACAACGTATTTAATTGCAGCTTCCCGTATTCTATGGGATGGCACAATGCACCGGCTAATCGAGGCTCAGATGAGCAACATTGGCGCTTGCACGCCCATTTTTATCCGCCGCTACTTCGCTCAGCTACCGTGAAAAAACACATGGTTGGCTACGAAATGCTAGGCGAAAGCCAGCGCGATTTAAGCGCAGAAACCGCCGCTTCTATTTTACAAGCAGCCAGTACCACACACTATAAAGATACAGCAGGACACACAGATGAAGCTTAACGAATTCCAACAACAATTTTTGTCACTGTATGACGTGCCTGCTCAAGGTATTGCAGCCGCTCCAGGGCGTGTAAACCTAATTGGCGAATTTACCGACTACAACGACGGTTTTGTTTTACCGTGCTCGTTAGAGTTTCGGACCCAAATAATGTTTAAGGAGCGCGACGATAACATTATCACTGTGCATTCTTTAAATTACCCAGGCGAAAAAGACAGCTTTAGTGTTGATGAAGCAATCACTGAAGGCCAATCGCAATGGGGTAACTATATTCGTGCCGTGTCATTTGTATTAAAGCGTGCGGGCCATACTTTACGCGGCGCCGATTTACTTATCGACAGTAACTTACCGCAAGGCAGTGGCTTGTCGTCATCGGCAGCACTAGAAGTTGCTGTTGGCGGTATGTTTAACCATATTGCACAGCTTGGTTTAAGCGAAGAAAAAATTGCACTGCTAGGCCAAGAAGCCGAAAACGACTTTATGCATTGCCAATGCGGCATTATGGATCAGCTTATTTCAGCTAAAGGCGAAAACGGTCATGCGCTATTAATCGACTGTGAAAACCTCGCAACTAAATCAGTAAAAGTACCGGATGATTTAAATATTGTTATTGTTAACTCTAACTACCCACGTAAATTGGTAGATAGCGAATACAACCAGCGCCGTATTGATTGCGAACAAGCAGCTGTAAAAATGGGTGTAAAAACACTTCGCCAAGCAACCATGACTGGCCTGCAAGCAGTAAAAGCAACATTAAGCGAAAACGAATATAAACGTGCACACCACGTAATTAGCGAAAACGACCGTGTAATTGCAGCAACTACTGCACTACAAAATAATGATATGGATACACTTCGCACGCTAATGGCTGCATCGCACCAATCACTTAAACACGACTTTGAAGTAACCGTACCTGCAACCGATGGCCTAGTAGAAATTTGTAAAGAAGCGATGGGCGATCGCGGTGCAGTTCGTATGACGGGTGGCGGCTTTGGTGGTGCTATTGTATGTTTATGTCGTGATGCAGAAGTGCCACTAATTAAAGCAGCGGTTGAGCAGCATTACTTTGAACGCTTTAACTTAAATGCCGATATTTACGTATGTTCAGCGGGTTCAGGGTTACAAATTACGTCTTTTTAAATAAAGTTAAGGAATAAGCATGGCAAAGGTTAATTGGGGAATTATTGGGTGTGGCAATATTGCTCACACCTTTGCTAAGAGTATTGCGCATTGCGCTGATGCTCAACTTATTGGCGCAGCATCGACTAGCGAGCAGCGTGCAAAAGAGTTTGCCACACACTATTCAATTAAAGGTTATGAGAGCTATCAAGCTCTTATGCAATGCCCAAATATTGATGCCATTTATATAGCTAATACCCACGAGCAACATTTTAAAGCCATAGCGCAATGCTTAACACACAATAAGCACGTGCTAAGCGAAAAACCTATTACCGTTAATGCTCAGCAGTTGCAAAGCCTCACTGAGCTTGCCAAGCAACAAAACTGCTTTTTAATGGAAGGCGTTTGGATGCGTTTTTTACCGGCCATAGTAAAATTACAACAGCTCCTAAGTGAAGGTGTTATTGGTAATGTGCACAGTGTTAATGCCAACTTTAGTTTACCTGGCAGCTTTGCCGACACTCACCGCTTAATGAACCCTGCAACAGCAGGTGGCGCCCTGCTCGATTTAGGTATTTATCCTATTTCGATTGCCGATGTGGTATTTAATAAAGCCCCAGAACACATCAAATCCTTTGTACACAAAAGCACAACCGGTGTTGATGAGCGAAGCACTGCTATAGTTGATTACGGTAACGGGCAATTTGCATCACTTACCAGCGCACTTCAGCAAAACGGCCCAACAGAAGCATGTATTAATGGTGAGCTTGGCTATATGCGTATTCCTGAATTTGTAGGCGCGCAATCTATAGAACTGCATATAAATGGCCAAGATCCGCAACACTTTGAATACGACTTTAGTGACGATGAAAACTTTAAGTTTGAAATTGCACATGTCACGCAGTGTATATTACAAAAACAAACCCAAAGCAGCGTATTACCACTGGGTACTAGCTTACGGGTTATGAACATAATGGATACCTTGCGAACACAATGGCAGCTGCAATATAGCAATGCCGTCGAGTCGGCTGAACTGACTAATTAAAAGATAAAAATACACAACAAGGACACACAATGACACACACACTCAAAGCGCTTTCAAAAGCCATATTACTTGCTACGTGCAGTTTATCTGCCAGTGCAGCCTTTGCTGAATCTAATAAACCAGAGCAGCTATATCCGCCAATCACTAGCGAAGTACTTCCAGAACTTGCGGCAAAAGGTAATTACAATGTGGGTGTGCAAACACTTGATTTAGTTAACCCCGCGCAATTTGATCCCGCCACACAAGGTCAAAAAGATCGCCCTTTAAAAGTAGAAGTATGGTATCCGGCTGCAAATACAGCAAAATCGCCACTTACCAGCTACACCAATGAAACTCGCTCAGGTAAAGAGTTTACTTTGCAAGCTGATGCTATGCGCGATGTAGCCATTAATAATAAAGAGCATTACCCTGTTATTGTGCTTTCTCACGGTTATACCGGTTACCGTACGATTATGTACTACCTAGGCGAGCATTTAGCGTCGCATGGTTACATTGTGGTAGCGATTGATCATACCGACTCAACCAATGCTGATGTTGATTTTAAAAACGCACCGTTTTCGGGCTTTTTTAGCACGCTTATAAATCGCTCACGCGATCAGCAGTTTGTTATTAATTACTTTAATGAGCAAAACAACTTTGCAAGCAAGCAAGTAGATAACAAAAGCGCAGGCGTAATTGGTTACTCAATGGGTGGCTATGGCGCGGTAAATACAATAGGTGGTTGTTACTCTTTTAATGAGCAAACTACCGCTATGTTTACAGGTATGAAAGACTCAGCTCAAATTGAAAAAGTACAGCAATTACTAAACAGCTGCGCTGGTGGGCAATACCAAAACCCAAAAGTAGACCCGCGTATAAAAGCGATGGTGGCCTTTGCACCATGGGGCGGACAGCATAATATATTTGATGCCAAAGCGATGAAAAATATTAAAGTACCGTCGCTTTATATAGCCGGTAGTTTAGATGACATATCAGGCTATGAAGGTATTAAAAGCCTTTATAACCAAACAGGTAGCAAAGATAAGTACATGCTTACTTACAAAAATGCACGCCATAATATTGCACCTCACCCAGCTCCGGCTATTGCACAAAGCAGCAGTGAATTAGATATAGGCCATTACTACGAGCCATCGTGGTCTATGCGCACACTAAACGAAATCAACAAACACTTTGTACTTGCCATGATGGATTGCCACGTAAAAGGTATCGCCAGCGAGTGTAAATACTTAGATTTACCACAAAACGGCGACCAAGCTGTTGTTGATGGTAAGCCGCTGCCACAGTGGCGCGGGTTTGATAAGCGCTTTTCAACGGGTATGGATTGGCAACAAGCCAAACCTCACACCAAGTAACAATAAGCTTTAAGCGGCTGTTTTAATCAATAGCCGCGTACGCCCTTAAAATAATGCCAAAACAAAACGCCTTTTATATAAAAGAGTTACCAGTAAATATTGGCGCGTTTGTTTTTTAATCGGCTATTTTAAGAAAAAACCATTGCCATTAACTTCGGTTAAAGGCAATCTAGTCATATATAAGATAAGATAAATAACATAAATATCATGTCCAAATACATACTCTCAATTGATCAAGGAACCACAAGCTCTCGGGCCATCTTGTTTACAAAAGATGCAGACGTTTTTGGTACAGCACAACAAGAATTTTCGCAGCATTTTCCACAAAATGGTTGGGTAGAACACGACCCTAACGATATTTGGCAAACAGTGCTTAGCACTAGTCGCGAAGTGTTAACTAAAAACGATGTAAAGCCTGAAGAAATTATTGCCATTGGTATCACCAACCAGCGCGAAACCACTTTAGTGTGGAACAAAAAAACAGGCAAAACAATTTATAACGCTATTGTATGGCAAGACCGTCGCACAAGTGACTATTGCGAAAGCCTAACAACTGATGAGCTTTGCCAAACGATAAGCGAAAAAACAGGCTTATTGCTCGACCCTTATTTTTCGGCCACTAAAATTCGTTGGATTTTAGATAACGTTGAAGGCGCACGCGAACAAGCCCTTGCAGGTGAGCTCGCCTTCGGTACGGTTGACACTTACCTACTTTGGCAGCTAACAGGCGGCAAAGAGCACCGCACCGATGCAACCAACGCGTCACGCACCATGTTATTTAATATTCACACCCAGCAGTGGGATCAAGAGCTTCTAGAGTTATTCGATATTCCAGAATCTATGCTGCCAGAAGTAATGGATTCAGCTGACGAGTTTGGTTCAACCAGTGCTGACATTTTTGGCGCGCCAATTCGTGTTTGTGGTATTGCAGGCGATCAACAAGCTGCGCTTGTTGGCCACGCATGTTTTGAACAAGGCATGGCTAAAAGTACTTACGGTACTGGCTGTTTTTTAATGCTTAACACTGGCGAAAAAGCACTGACCTCAGAAAACCGCTTACTGACCACTGTTGCTTATAGATTAAACGGCAAGCCAACTTACGCCATTGAAGGCAGTATATTTATGGCTGGCGCAACTATGCAGTGGATTGTTGAAGGCTTAAAACTACTTAGCCATGCTGGCGAAAGTGAATCGATGGTTAAAGATGTACCGCTCGATCATGGTGTATTTTTAGTGCCTTCGTTTACGGGTTTAGGTGCTCCTTATTGGGACCCTAATGCACGTGGCGCTATTTTAGGGCTAACACGCGATTCGGGTATTAGCACCATAGTTGCCGCAGCGCTGCAATCAGTTGGTTACCAGACCAAAGATTTACAAAAAGCGATGGAGCGTGATGGTCTTCGCCCAAGTGTGCTTCGTGTAGATGGCGGTATGGTAAAAAATAATTGGGTTATGACCTTTTTATCAAACATTTTAGGCGCAACAGTTGAGCGCCCAACTGTGACCGAAACCACTTCTTTAGGCGTAGCATATTTAGCTGGCTTACAAACAGGTGTGTACGAGTCGACTGAGCAGTTATCTAAAATGTGGACATGCGACCGTCGCTTTGAGCCAACCATGAGTGCCGACGAGCGTAACGATCTATACGCAAAATGGCAGCACTGCGTAGCTCAAGTATGCTTAACGAATAAAAACTGCCCATAGTAAATACTAAGTGGTTAAGGCTAATACTTTAACCACTTTGCTTTTTTAACTTAGCTAAATGCTAGATTTAAAAAGCATGCTTTACTGCTTTAAATTGAAAATGGATTGGCGTCAAAATTAACGAATAAAAATCTGGGTTTTCTATTGTCAAATGAAAACAGCAGCTTTATGATGCTTATGTCTTATTTATATTACAAATAAAAAGGTTAGCTCGGTGGAATTAGCAGATAACGAATATGACTTACTAGTCATCGGTGGCGGTGTAAACGGCACTGGAATAGCAGCTGATGCAGCAGGCAGAGGATTAAAAGTACTCTTGTGCGAACAATCAGACCTTGCCTGTGCAACATCTTCAAACAGTTCTAAGCTGATCCACGGTGGTCTGCGCTACCTTGAGCATTACGAATTTAGATTAGTAAAAGAAGCCCTAGCAGAGCGAGAAGTGCTACTTAAAAACGCACCTCATATTATGTGGCCGCTAACCTTTAGATTGCCGCATCAAAAGCATTTACGCCCTGCGTGGATGATTCGCATTGGTTTGTTTATGTATGACAACCTAGCGAAACGCGAAACACTAGCGGGTTCTCGAAGCATTAAATTTGGCGAAAATAGTGTTTTAGAACCCTCTATTACCAAAGGGTTTGAATACTCTGATGGCTGGGTTGACGATTCTCGCTTAGTCGTTTTAAACGCCCTTGCAGCGCAACAAAAAGGCGCCGTTATTACCACACAAACTAAGTGTGTAAATGCTAAACGTGAGCAAGGTAAATGGCAGGTAACGCTTGAGCAGCAAAAGAGCAAAGCTAAATACACCATTTCTGCCAAAGGCATTGTTAATGCTGCGGGTCCTTGGGTAGCTAAATTATTTGATGAAGCCCTAACAGAAAAATCACCACAAAATATTCGCCTTGTAAAAGGTAGTCACATTGTAGTGCCTCGCATTCACGATGAGAAACAAGCTTATATTTTACAAAATAAAGATCAGCGTATTGTGTTTGTTATTCCGTTTGAAGATGACTTCTCACTTATTGGCACAACCGATGTAGAACACAAAGGTGAAGCACAAGACGTTAAAATTAGTGATGAAGAAATTGATTACTTAATTGATATTACTAATACCTACTTTAAACAACCGATTAAACGCGAAGACATAGTACATACCTTTTCAGGCGTACGCCCATTACTTGATGACGAATCAGTTAATGCACAAGCCGTTACTCGCGATTATAAATTAGAGCTTTCGAGTGATGCTAAGCAAGCACCTCTATTGAGTGTGTTTGGTGGAAAAATTACAACTTATCGCAAACTTGCCGAAGCTGCGGTTAATAAGCTTGAAGACTTTTACCCACAAATGAGCAAAGCGTGGACCAAGTATAGCTCGCTCCCTGGTGGTAATTTTAGCTCTGTAGAAGCACTTAAATCAGAGCTAAAAGCAAAATATGAATGGCTACCTGAAATAACACTTAAACGCTTTGTACGCACTTATGGTACTCGTGCTAAAAATATATTAGGTAGTGCAACTGGGTTGAGTGATTTAGGCCAAGATTTTGGCCATGGTTTATTTGCAGCAGAAGTAGATTACTTGCTAAATGAAGAGTGGGCAGAAAACGCATACAATATTTTATGGCGCCGCAGCAAATTAGGACTACGTTTTAATGAGGCACAAGTTGCTGCGCTCAATGATTACATTGAGCATAACCAAGCAGCTAAAAGCGCTTAACTATTAAGTTATAATAGCTTCCTGTTAACCCCTTTATAATTTAATTTTTATAGAGGGGTTTATTTTTTTGACTCTAAATTAAATAAATAATTAAAACCGCTAAGCGTCGCTGTTTTAATATCAAACTCAACACACTTCACACCTATTTGATTAAGCGCCGTAGTAAAACACTTATTCAGCTGCTTTGTGCCAATCACTACAACTTGTGTATCACTCAATAATTGCCATTCGCTAGCATGGCGAGCTGCTCGTACATCGCTGCCAATTAATACACCCGACAAATAGGCTTTGGCTTGTACTGGCGT
Organism: Pseudoalteromonas sp. Z1A8; assembly: GCF_011378855.1. Classification (GTDB taxonomy): domain Bacteria; phylum Pseudomonadota; class Gammaproteobacteria; order Enterobacterales; family Alteromonadaceae; genus Pseudoalteromonas. The sequence continues at coordinate 49,774 of NZ_WTLB01000014.1, forward strand.
TAACTCCTTTGAAAGCTGGCGTGTACGCACACTAAAAATACCATGTGCCAAGTTACCGCTATCACTACCTAAAGTTAGCTCACAGCCTTGCTCAAATGCTTTAAAGTCAAACTCACCTTCTGCACAGTCGTTAGGAATTAAAACACTTTGATGACATAACAAATCATATAACTCGCCGGTCATGGCTGTTTTAAAGCAAATGATTTCGCCGTTGTTTATAAGCACCCATTTAGTATGTGTACCCGGCAAACATAATAATATTTTACCTTGTTGATACTGTGTATTTTGTTTTAAAAAGCCGAGTATTTGCAGCTCTTCACCACGCATTACATCAAATAAGCCATTTTGCAGCGTACATTTTGTACCTGGGAATGCCTTAATAATATGCCCATCGCAATCAAAGCTAATAGCCGCATTAAGGAGTTCTTCGGGATTAATTGGGCATTCTAAATAAGGGGTTTTGTGCCAGCCAATACTTGAGGTAATTTGCCCTGCAATATATATAGGTAAACTGCCATATTGTTGCTTCCACACCGCAACAGTGTCTATTAAGGTTTGTTCAAAATTTTGATTCGCCTTAACCACACCCGGGCCATCACGCTGTGCTAATAATGTAAGTTTTGACTGTGCTTGCACTTCGCACAAATAAGCGCGTAAATGACTTGTGCCCCAGTCAACGGCAATAAAAAGAGATGAAGTAGCCAAACTTTACAGCCTCCCACCGTCAATTTTAATACTTTGCCCGGTAATCATACTGCTTTCGTCGGCGGCTAAAAAGAGTGCCAAATTAGCAACATCTTCAGGTGTTACTAACTTTTTAAGCGCCATGGCTTCCATCCACTTAACTTGCTCTTCTTCGGTAAACCAACTTGCTAGTTGACGGTCGGTGGCAACCCACCCTGGTAAAATAGCGTTAACGCGAATACCAAACTCGCCATAATCGCGTGCAAGTGCCTTAGTCATACCAATTAACCCTGCTTTTGCTGTTACATAACCGGCCATTTGTGGCTGGCCCATAATCGCGTTAATAGAGCTAAAGTTAATGATACTGCCCGCCTCATCACCTTTCATAAAAGACATAGCAACTTGAGAAGCAAAAAAAGCAGGGTTTAAGTTTATTTGTAAGCACTGATCCCAGTCTTGCACTGTAACGTCTTCGCTTGCTTGGCGGCGGTCGTTCGCTACATTATTAACTAGTACATTAATGGCACCAAAAGCGGCGCATGCATCTACAAGTGATTGCTGAAGTGCATGCGAATCAGTGACATCTACTTGTCTGTACCATAGTTTTGCATCGGGTAAATCACTAATGAGCGATTGTGCAGCCTTATCATCAATATCAATAAACGCTACTTTTGCATTTTGGTTTACAAAGGATTTAACCATTGCTCTGCCAATGCCTGATGCACCACCGGTAATAAACACAACTTTGCCAGAAATACTATGATATTGAGCTAGGGTGTCCAAATTAAACTCTCCAAACAACAACTTACAATAGTGTTTTGCTTATTAAAAACGCCAATAGACGTTATAAAGAACTAAAACGCTGTGCTAAAATAATTAGCCAATTAAAACTTTATATCATATCCTCAAGTACATTAATATGATATATGATATATAATAAAGCAATATATCAACTCGGAATCCTGCGCAATGAAAAGCCAACCTCGTCAAAATTTAACACAACAATTAACCCACGATTTGGGTTTTGCTATTGTGCGTGGTGTTTACCCTGTAAGCGAAGGCCTGCCTTCTGAAGCCGATTTATGTATAAAATACGATGTGAGTCGCAGTGCTACTCGCGAAGCCGTAAAAATGCTCTCTGCTAAAGGATTAATTTCTTCTCGTCCTAAGCAAGGTATTCGCGTACTACCAGAAAGTAGCTGGAATATGTTTGACACCGACGTACTGCGTTGGATTTTAAGCAGTAAGCCATCTTTATCATTATTAAAAGAGTTTACTCAAGTGCGTGTTGCGCTTGAGCCACAAGCAGCCGCGCTTGCAGCAGTAAATGCCACTGCTGAACAGCTCGCTGAAATTGATAACGCCTTAGCTCGTATGGCTGAAGCTGACGAAGGCTTAGACGACCCACTAGAAGCTGACATTGCTTTTCATACCAGCATATTAGTGGCCAGTAACAATCGCTTTTTTGTACAGTTAACTGAGTTTATTAGTACTGCGCTTAGAGTAAGTATTCGCTACACAAACCACATTAAAGGTGTACCGGGCGCAGACGTGGCTAAGCATGCTGATATTTTAGAAACTATAAAATCACGCGACCCTGAACGCGCAAAAAAAGCAGTAGAAACAATTTTAGAAGAAGCACTACAGTTAATTGAATCTAAATTAGTTTAATGTTAGTTCAACATATTGTATGAATATTGAGTCCATCGAATTTACTCTTTGCAGTATATTCAATGGACTTTTTTATTGCCTATAAGGCTTAATACCAATCCGCAATAATACTTAATCATTTTGCGGGGCTAAACGTGTCGCTACCTGCGTTAAAAAATTCTCATTTACGACTGCATGGATGCAGAAGGTAGAGCAATGCAGGAGCAATTGCCGAGAACAACTAAATAGCGAATTTTTTGCCTAGCTACCAACACGTTTTTCCGCCCTCAAAATAGATCATTTAATTAAGCGAATTAGTATAAATTACAGACATTAAAAAATCCGATATCAGTCACCTGATATCGGATTTTTAATTATTTAAATCAGATTAATAACTCTGGTTATTAACTCCGATAAAACACCTTTTTAGGCTCGAATTATAATCCTAATTTCTTCTCAAGATAGTGGATGTTAGTGCCACCATTTTTGAAGTTTTCATCTGCAAGAATTCTTTTATGCAAAGGAGTATTAGTTTTAATTCCGTCAATTACTAGCTCGTTAAGTGCATTGCGCGCGCGGGCAATAGCTACGTCACGGTTTTCACCGTAAGTAATTAACTTACCAATCATTGAATCGTAATGTGGTGGAACCGTATAGTCAGCGTAAATATGGCTGTCCCAACGAATACCTAAACCACCAGCAGGATGGAAACGTGTAATTTTACCCGGTGAAGGAATAAACGTTTCAGGATCCTCAGCATTAATACGACACTCAATAGCATGACCACGAATAACAACGTCGTCTTGAGTGAATGATAAAGGCTGGCCCGCTGCAATTTTTAATTGCTCTTTTACTAAATCGATACCAGTAACCATTTCAGTTACAGGGTGTTCAACCTGAATACGCGTATTCATTTCGATGAAGTAAAACTCGCCGTTTTCGTATAAAAACTCAAACGTACCTGCACCGCGGTATCCAATTTCGATACATGCACGTGTACAGCGCTCGCCAATGAATTTACGCGTTTCAGCAGTAATTCCTGGTGCTGGCGCTTCTTCAACTACTTTTTGGTGACGACGTTGCATAGAACAATCACGTTCACCTAAATGTACTGCATTACCTTGGCCGTCAGCTAATACTTGAACTTCGATATGGCGTGGGTTTTCTAGGAATTTTTCCATGTAAACCATGCTATTACCAAAGAATTGCTTAGCTTCTTGCTGTGTTAATGCAATTGAATCAATAAGTTCAGATTCGCTGCGAACAACACGCATACCACGACCACCACCGCCACCAGCGGCTTTGATGATTACCGGGTAACCGATACGCTTAGCGATTTGCATGTTGCGTTCTTTATCATCTGATACCGGGCCGTCTGAGCCTGGTACACATGGAACGCCTGCTTTACGCATTGCTGCGATAGCAGATACTTTATCGCCCATAAGACGAATAGTGTCGCCACGAGGACCAATAAATACAAAACCACTTTGCTCAACTTGGTCGGCAAAATCAGCATTTTCTGCAAGGAAACCGTAACCAGGGTGAATCGCTACAGCGTCAGTTATTTCAGCCGCAGCAATAATGCGCGGAATATCTAAATAACTTTCAGTTGCTGATGGTCTACCAATACAGATGGTTTCATCTGCAAGCAATACATGCTTAAGATCGCGATCTGCCGTTGAATGCACAGCAACCGTTTTGATCCCAAGCTCTTTGCAGGCGCGCAATATACGAAGTGCAATTTCACCTCGGTTTGCAATGACTACTTTATCTAACATTAGAGTTGGCCTTTTAGGTTACGCTATTATTCAATGATGAATAGAGGTTGATCAAATTCTATTGGCTCGCCATTTTCAGCTAAGATAGCTCTTACTGTACCGGCTTTATCTGATTCAATTTGGTTCATCATTTTCATAGCTTCGATAATACAAAGCGTGTCGCCAACTTTAACTTGTTGACCAACTTCTACATATGCTGGCGCTTCTGGAGAAGCTGCAGAGTAAAAAGAACCAACCATTGGTGATTTAACTTGATGACCAGTAGGTTCTGCTGGTGCTGCCGCTTCAACTGCTACAGGAGCCGCTGCAACTGGTGCTGCTGGCGCTGGTGCATATTGCTGTGGAGCAAATTGCGGGTAACCTGGGCCTGCGCTCATGTTGTTACGATTAATACGTACTGATTCTTCACCTTCAGTGATTTCTAGCTCAGCAATACCTGATTCTTCTACTAATTCGATAAGCTTCTTTATCTTGCGAATATCCATTACACGACCCGCCTGTTAGTTGTTTGTGTGTTAATTTAAATTAAATTGCGTTTTGCAACCGGCTCACAGCGGCATTTAATGCTGCGTGATAACCCATTGCACCTAATCCACATATCACGCCTTGCGCTACATCAGAAAAGTACGAATGATGACGAAAGGCTTCACGTGCGTGCACATTACTTAAATGCACTTCAAAAAACGGAATATCAACACTTAGCAATGCATCACGTAATGCAACGCTTGTATGCGTAAATGCAGCAGGGTTAATTATTATGTAATCAACCGCTTGCCAAGCACTGTGTATTCGTTCAATGAGGGCTTGCTCACTATTACTTTGAAAATGCGTTAACTCAACATCTAGACTATCAGCGGCACTTGTTAGTTCGCTCATAATTTCACTTAGCGTTTGAAAACCGTATTTATCCGGTTCACGTTTGCCAAGCATGTTTAAATTTGGACCATTTATAACCAAAAGGTTAAATTTTGCAGTCATAATACGCGATATATCCTATAAGTAATGAGTTAAGCGGTTACTAACTAGTTTTTCACTTTTAAGTAAGCAGAAAAAGCAATGTAGCAACAAATTCTCACGTTAACCAACTATTATAGTGATTTCGATGTAAATAGCAGCAAAATACTGGTCCAATCTCTATTTTGGGAACGCGAGGGGAGGCATGAATTAGAAAGCCACTCGGTATACCCAAGTGGCTGTGTTGCACTATTATTGTGCGCTGGCGCGCACTGTAGCAAGGTGTTTAGCAAAATCGTCAGCGTTTAAAAAGCCGGTTACACGTTGTGTACTTAACTCTTTACCTTGGGTGTTAAAAAACAAAATACTCGGTAAACCAAACACGGTGTACTCTTCCATTAGCTCAATTGTTTTATTATCACTGTCCGTTAAATCAACTTGAATTAGCTGATAATGGCTAAATTCACTTTGCACTTGGGCATCTGGAAACGTGTAATGTTCAAACTCTTTACACGCCACGCACCAATCTGCATATAAGTCGACCATAACCATTCGACCTTCATTATTCGCTTGCGCTACCGCTTCTTTTAGTTCAGCTAAATCAGCAACCTGTTTAAACTCATTACTTTGCGAGCTTACCTGTACAGATCGTACTTGTGCCGGCCAAAAGTAGTTTTTAGTTAACGTAAAGCCTGTAATAACGAGTAGCGTTGCAGCAAACCACAGCGCTGTTTTTAACTTGCTTTGCGTTTGACTGCTTTGCCAATGGTGTAAGTAAAGTGCTGTTGCTAATGCAAGCACACCTGCCATTAATAATATAATGTCGGCGCTTACTAGTCGCTCAAGTAATATCAGTGGCACTACAAGCATCACAAAACCAAACAAGGTTTTAACTTGCTCCATCCAACCACCCGCTTTAGGCAGCAATTTACCGCCAGATGTACCAAGTAATAACAATGGTAACCCCATACCTAAACTAAGCACGTACAGTGTTAAACCACCTACCAAGTAATCGCCGCTTTGCGCTACAAATAACAGAGCAGCCGACAACGGCGCCGTAGTACAAGGTGATGCTATTAAGCCCGAAAGTACACCCATTAAAAATACGCCAACGTAGTTGCCGCCTTTTTGGTTATTACTTACTTGGGTTAACTTGCTCATCATACTGCTTGGCAGTTTAATTTCGTACCAACCAAACATCGACATAGCCAATAATACAAATAATAAACTAAAGCTAATTAATACAAATGGATGCTGTAAATACCCCTGCACTTGCCCACCAAGTGCCGCAACAACTAAACCAAGCGCTGCATAGGTAACTGCCATACCCTGTATATATACAAACGACAGTGCAAAGGCTTTTTTAGTTGAAAGGTTTTGCTGGCCCGCAATTAAGCTCGACAAAATAGGAAACATAGGAAATACGCACGGCGTAAAAGCAAGGCCTACACCCACTATAAAAAATATGAGTAAATTAGTTATCAAGCTCTGACTTGCTAATTGCTCAGTAAAGGTGAGCTCTTTTTTGGTGTCATCTGAATTTGTTATGGGTTCAGTAGTAGGTTCAGTAGTTGGCTCATTAAGTGCTGCAAACGTATTGGTCGCAGACGCCGCTTCATCTGTAGCGCTATTTTGATCTACATTTTTAATCTGCGCGCCACTAATTACACTTAACGGAATACTAATAACTTCAGGCGGATAACAAAGCCCTGCTTTTGCACAGCCCTGATAACGAACTTTAACAACAGCGCCTTCGGTTATATTGCTTAGCTTACTTACAACACTCGCAGAATTGAAAAAGACTTCTGTTTTACCAAAAAATTCATCTTCAATAATTTCGCCACTACCAGAGTCACCTACTTGAATGCTTGCACCCTTGGCAATGATTTCTATTTTCTTTTTATATAAATAATAGTCTGGCGCTATATCCCAACCCACAAACAAGGTGCTGCCTTGCTGATCAAAGTCAAATACAAACGCTTGGTCTACAGGTAAAAAAGTGTGTTGAGGAGGCCCAAGTAGATCACCAAGCACATTATTAGTCGCAGCCTTTACAGGTACAGTTAATAATGTAACCAACAATAAAAAGAAAAAACGCATTAATTCAGTACCTCGTCCATCCAATTAAAATATGCCAAATTACCTGTTGATACTTCTACAACCTGAATCTCTGGCACTTCGTAGCTATGTAACTCTTTTATTGTTAAAAACACATCATTCATTTTATCTGCTTTTGTTTTTATAAGTAGCTTGGCTTCAGTTGCTTCTGCCACTTCGCCTTCCCACATATAAATAGAGCCCATGTTAGGTAAAATATTTACACAAGCAGCCAGTTTTTTTTCTACTAACGCCCTTGCTAGACTGCGTGCTTCTGCTTCGTCTTTGCAGGTCGTAAAAATCATTTTAAAATGCGTAGTCATTATGAACCTATACTTATTTAACAGTGTCTAGCTTCATAGTATCTGATAGCCGATACAATGTGTAGACGCTAAAATATCAGTAAAATGACGATACCTATGCCCTAACCTTGAAAAGAGACCTCGTCACCCTCATTTATATTTCATCAACTCTTTTGAGTGTCATTATTTAGAGAGCGTTATGTTTAGATTTTTATTTGTGTTGTTTATCATCATTCCTATTATCGAAATCGCCTTGCTGATTCAAGTAAGCGACGTGATTGGCGGATTTGCAACAATAGCACTGGTTGTTATTACTGCGATTTTAGGTGCCAAAATGGTTAAAACACAAGGTATGGGTGCGCTGCAAAATGTACAAGCGCAAATGGCGCAAGGGCAAATGCCAGCCAAAGAATTATTTACCGGAATATGCGTGGTAATTGCAGGTGTATTATTACTTACCCCTGGCATTATGACAGACGTATTTGGATTACTATTATTAACCCCTGCAATTCGTAACAAATTGGCTGCAGGCCTTGCTAGCCAAGCAACTGTTAGAATGAGCGCAGGTATGCAACAAGGGCCATCGCCGTTTGCTGGGCAGCAACATGCTGAACGAGAGCAAGGGCAAATGGAACGACCAACAACTATTGACGGCGAGTATGAGAGAAAAGATTAAAAATTTATCGTTTTTTCTCTTGGAATTTTACACTCCATCCCCATTAATGAATGCAAATTAGAAAAGCTTTTTTCTGTACTGTTCAGAAACTGTTAGGAGAACTAAAAAACATGAACATTCGTCCTTTACAAGATCGCGTAATCGTTAAACGTCTAGAAGAAGAAACAAAATCTGCTGGCGGTATTGTATTAACTGGCTCTGCAGCTGAAAAATCAACTCGCGGAGAAGTTGTAGCCGTAGGTAATGGTCGCGTTTTAGAAAACGGTGACGTGAGAGCGTTAGAAGTTAAAGCCGGTGACACTGTGTTATTTGGCTCATATGTTGAAAAAGTTGAAAAGATCGAAGGTCAAGAGTACCTGATCATGCGTGAAGATAATATTTTAGGCATTGTAGGCTAAACCTACTTTTCGTTTATAAACATTTAAGAATTTAGAGGAATTTAAAACATGGCAGCAAAAGAAGTACTTTTTGCAGGTGACGCACGCGCTAAAATGCTAACTGGCGTAAACATCCTAGCAAACGCAGTAAAAGTTACATTAGGTCCTAAAGGCCGTAATGTTGTACTAGATAAATCATTTGGCTCACCAGTTATCACTAAAGATGGTGTATCTGTAGCAAAAGAAATCGAACTTGAAGACAAGTTTGAAAACATGGGCGCACAAATGGTTAAAGAAGTTGCATCTAAAGCAAATGATGCAGCCGGCGATGGTACAACTACCGCTACAGTACTTGCACAGTCTATTGTTAATGAAGGCCTTAAAGCTGTTGCAGCAGGCATGAACCCAATGGATCTTAAGCGCGGCATCGACAAAGCAGTTATTGCTGCTGTTGCAGAGCTTAAAGCGTTATCTGTTCCTTGTTCTGATACTAAAGCAATTGCACAAGTAGGTACTATTTCAGCTAACTCTGATAAAGAGATTGGCGACATCATTGCACAAGCAATGGAAAAAGTAGGCCGTAACAGTGGTGTTATTACTGTAGAAGAAGGTCAATCACTTGAAAACGAACTAGATGTTGTTGAAGGCATGCAGTTTGACCGTGGTTACTTATCTCCTTACTTTATCAACAGCCCAGAAAAAGGCACTGTTGAACTAGATAACCCATTTATTCTACTTGTAGATAAAAAAATATCTAACATCCGTGAATTATTACCAACATTAGAAGCGGTTGCTAAAGCAAGTAAACCACTACTAATCATCGCAGAAGACCTTGAAGGCGAAGCTCTAGCTACATTAGTAGTTAATAATATGCGCGGTATTGTTAAAGTATCAGCTGTTAAAGCACCTGGTTTTGGCGACCGTCGTAAAGCAATGCTACAAGATATCGCTGTATTAACTGGCGGTACTGTAATTTCTGAAGAAATCGGCTTAGAGCTTGAAAAAGCAACAGTTGAAGACCTAGGTACAGCTAAGCGCGTAATTATCACTAAAGATGATACTACTATCATTGACGGTGCTGGTGAAGAAGCGGGTATTAGCGGTCGTGTCTCACAAATTAAAGCACAAATCGAAGAAGCAACATCAGACTACGATAAAGAGAAACTACAAGAGCGCATGGCTAAATTAGCTGGCGGTGTTGCAGTAATCAAAGTAGGTGCTGCTACTGAAATGGAAATGAAAGAGAAAAAAGACCGCGTTGAAGATGCATTAAATGCAACTCGTGCAGCGGTTGAAGAAGGCGTAGTACCTGGTGGCGGTGTTGCACTTGTACGTGCAGCTAGCAAGCTGGTTGATTTAGTTGGCGACAACGAAGATCAAAACCACGGTATTAAAGTTGCACTTCGTGCGATGGAAGCACCACTTCGTCAAATCGTAACAAATGCTGGCGACGAAGCATCTGTTGTAATTAACGCAGTTAAAGGCGGCGACGGTAACTTTGGTTACAACGCAGCAACTGGCGAATACAACGACATGATTGAAATGGGTATCCTAGATCCAACTAAAGTAACACGCTCTGCATTACAGTTTGCAGGGTCTATTGCGGGTCTAATGATCACTACTGAAGCAATGGTAGCTGAAATCCCAAAAGATGAAGCTGGTGGCGCTGATATGGGTGGCATGGGCGGAATGGGTGGTATGGGCGGAATGATGTAATCATCCCCTAAACACCTAGCTCAAATAAAAACCCAGCTTCGGCTGGGTTTTTAGCTATTGGGCACAAATAAAGTAAAAGCCACAGGTGTGGCTAATTAATAAAATGACTTCGCGTATCCCTTTGCTTCTTAAATGCATGCCAAGCCATACTCAGAGTTAATTTTATTTATTAAAAATTATTAAGGATATTAAGATGAATAAAAAACCTGAACTAATCATCTCATCACTCGATGCAGATAGATTGTATGACTTAATGGAATCATTGCCTGCAGGTAGCTTTGCTAACAAAGAAGAATTGGAAGCTGAACTGGCACGAGCAACAATAGTCGAACCTAAAGATATGCCATCGTCAGTTGTAACGATGAACTCAACTGTAAACTTTATTGTTGAGTCTTCTAAAGAAGAATTTACGTTAACCTTGGTGTACCCAAAGAACAGTGACTCTAGCGGCGATAAAATATCGATATTATCACCCGTTGGTAGCGCATTACTTGGGCTAGCTCAAGGCGACGAAATTGAGTGGCCAAAACCGAGTGGCGGCTTAATAAAAGTAAAAATAAAAGAAGTAACCTACCAGCCAGAACGTGCTGGTGAATTACACAGATAAATATTTTATGTACTTAGTACTAAAAAATCGGTTTAAAGTAGACCCAGCCTCGGCTGGGTTTTGCTTTTTATTATAAAGCAGATTGATACTGTTTAATTTATACCCATAACTAAGTTGCATACTGTGGGCATATACCCTGCATAATCGTTTACTAAACAACCTGAACTCTGGATAATAAATCTATTTCAAGCAGCTATTTTCAGCGCTCACTGCGTTGAATTTACTTACAATAGGCCAGCTATTGACGTGTAAGTTCGCCTTGTTTTCACTGAAAATTTCTGGCTAGAGAAAATAAATTTAAATATCACTATAATTCAATATTTTGGTAAATATCTTAACCAAAGTTCAGGTTAAATATGATAAAAAGCACATTTATTAAATAGTACGGAGTAAACCAAACATGACTAACGTTCAACAGCATATCGGCAGCATTGCATTAGTTATTAAGGACTACGATGAGGCAATTAAGTTTTACACTCAAAAGCTCAACTTTGAGTTAGTAGAGGATACTAACTTAGGAGAGGGTAGGCGCTGGGTGTTAATTTCACCTCCAAATTCAAACGGGGCTAGTTCAAACACTGCTAGTTCAAAAGGAGCTAATTCGAGCAAGACTAATCTGCTACTTGCTAAAGCCACAACGCCCGAACAGATAAGCGCTATTGGTAATCAAACGGGTGGTCGTGTGTTTTTATTTTTGCATACCAATGACTTTTGGCGCGATTATAATTTAATGCTTTCAAAAGGCGTTACATTTACCGAAGAGCCTCGAGTAGAACCTTATGGCACCGTAGTGGTTTTTGAAGACCTATATGGTACAAAATGGGACTTACTGCAGCTTAATAATTAGCAAGATAAAGTGACGCTTAAGCTCACGTCACTTTATTAACTAACTCTCTTACAATTGCGAATAAATCACTGGGTAGCATTCCCCTTTGCCCATCTCGCTCACTGGCGATATCACCGGCTCTAGCATGCAGTGTTACACCATAGCGTGCAGCTTCATCAATAGTTAAACCTTGAGCAAGTAAGGCACCAATAATACCAGTGAGTACATCGCCACTGCCGCCAACGGCCAGTGCTGGGTTGCCATCTTCACATACCCACGTTTGCTCAGCATTATCTATTAATGTTCCAGCCCCTTTTAATACACAAGTCGCGTTATAGCGTTTAGCGCAAAGGCGAGCATAATTAAAACGATCAGATTCGATTTCGCTGGTGCTAACACTCAGGAGTCGAGAGGCTTCACCTGGATGTGGCGTAAGTACGCATTGCTCTAACATATATGATGAAGCTTGCTTAGCCAGTAAGTTAAGTGCATCTGCGTCTATAACTAGAGGCATTTTATTGCTTTGGCAATATTGCATTACTTCATCGAATATTTGTTGTGCCCATTCGTCTTGCCCAAGCCCTGGGCCAATAACAACGCAGCTTGCCCACTCTAGCGCTTGGTGTAGGTTATTACTGCTTACCATAAGCTCTGGTCTACCAATGCTAATAGGCGTTATTGAGCTTCCGTGTGTATACACTCTTACCATGCCAGCTCCCGTTCTAAGAGCTGCTTCACTACTTAACCTAATTGCACCTGCAGTACCTTGGTTGCCACCAACACATAAAAGTTTACCGTGGCTTCCTTTGTGACTATTGATTGCTCGCGTGGCTATTCCTTTAAAGCTATTGATATTAATCAGAGTACCTGAAGATTGAGCGATACAAGTAAACGCATCGCCAATTGCTAAGTCATCAAATACTAACTTACCGCTATATTGTTTACCTGCCGTCGTTGTGAGCCCTTGCTTTATACCCACAAAAGTAACGGTTGAAGTCGCTTGTACTGCACACCCTAAAGGCAGCCCTGTATTTGCTTCAATGCCTGATGGAATATCAATGCTTATTACTGGCTTATTACTGTTATTTACAGCTTTAATTATGTTTGCAAAATTATCGCGTACGGTGCTTTTAAGGCCAGTACCAAGTAGAGCATCAATAACTATATCGCACTCATTAAGAATGTCTTTTGTAAAATGAGAAACTACCCCACCCGCTTCAATCCATAACTGCTGCGCTTTTGCTGCATCACCGGTTAATACTTTATTAGGCTCAGCTGCGCATACTGTTACCTCTTTACCTGACTGCATAATAAGCCTAGCTACAACGTAACCGTCTCCAGCGTTGTTACCATGACCAACAATGACTAATGTACGCTGTGCATCAAATAACTGCCATTGCTTATATACCGCCTCGCTTGCACGCTGCATTAGGGTAAATAAATCACAATGACTGTTTTTAGCAGCTAAAGCTTCATTGTCTCTTACTTGTTGTGCGGTAAATAAAGTTTTATTGAGCATGAAGGTTCCTATAAAGAGTGATACCTCACCTTATCAAATACTTATATCTAGCGGCTAGTTCTGTTGATAATTTTAAACCTCAATTTTATTTAAAATGTACTACCAAGCCAATTTGGTACGACTAACTTGACCACAGTTAACATGTGCACGACTAACTTGAGCAAGGTGAGCTAATTAAAGTACAATACAGTTAATTAAAGGCTTGGCTTACTTGTAACCCAAGCCTGTTTATTTTTAGGTAGAGAAAAACATGGCACAAACTCGCGGTAATTTATTTATTTTGTCAGCCCCTTCTGGTGCAGGCAAATCAAGCTTAATCAATGCGTTATTGAAAAATCACGCTGATATGAAAGTATCTGTATCACATACAACTCGCGCCCCTCGCCCAGGTGAAGAAAATGGCGTGCATTATCACTTTGCATCTACAGATGAATTTAAAGCGCTTATTGCCAAAGATGACTTTTTTGAATGGGCTCAAGTATTCGATAATTACTACGGCACATCAAAGCAGGCTATTGAGTCGCAACTTGATGCCGGTATCGATGTGTTTTTAGATATTGATTGGCAAGGTGCCCAGCAAGTTCGTAAAATTATGCCAAGCGTACAAACTATTTTTATTCTACCGCCTTCAAAAGAAGAATTAGAACAACGCTTAAATAACCGTGGCCAAGATTCGGCTGAAGTTATTGCCTCTCGTATGGCGCAAGCACAGTCAGAAACATCTCACTATAGTGAATACGACTTTGTAATTGTTAATGATGACTTTGAGACTGCACTTGCTGACATAAAAATAATTGTAATGGCTCAACGCTTAACACTAAAAGCGCAAGAAGATCGTCATCAAGTTTTACTAAATAGTCTGCTTAAATAATTTAAGCTTACTTAAATTAGGCTTAGGCAAGTAAAACTGATAAAAATTGAACACTGGCTATTGGCGAAAGTGGCTCCTTGGAGTAAACTACGTCTTTGCTTTTAAATTATTTTTGGAGTGCTGTGATGGCCCGCGTAACAGTTGAAGATGCAGTAGATGCAGTTGGTAATCGTTTTGACTTAATTTTAGTTGCGGCTCGTCGTGCCCGCCAAATTGCTGTTGGTGGTAAAACTCCACTAGTAGACCCTGAAAACGATAAGCCAACGGTAGTTGCTTTACGTGAAATTGAATTAGGTTTAGTTGATAGCGCTTCAATGGACTTAATTGACCGTGAAGAACAACAACACCAAGAAGCAGCAGAATTAGCTGCTGTTGCTGCCATTGTTGGTGGCAACCAATAATCGACCTCCCGGTCTGATTTAGCCAACGGCGCAGTATTTCTACTATAGCCGTTGGCAATCCTTTCATTTCATCGTATATTCGTAACTTACCTAATTTGCTTCACAAGAACATTGGAGTGTAAATGTATCTTTTTGAAGGTCTTAAAAAGAAAATTTCAGAATACTTGCCCGCTGCTGATGTAGAGCTGGTTCAAAAATCTTACGTGGTAGCCCGAGAGGCCCATGAAGGACAAACTCGCTCGAGTGGCGAACCTTATATTACTCACCCTGTTGAAGTAACCCAAATTCTTGCAGGCATGCACCTTGACCATGAAACGCTCATGGCCGCGCTAATGCATGATGTAATTGAAGATACTGATTTTAGCCAACAAGATTTAGCCGAAATTTTTGGCGAAACTGTGGCAGAACTCGTTGAAGGTGTAAGTAAGCTCGATAAGCTCAGCTTTAAAGATAAAAAAGAATTCCAAGCTGAAAACTACCGTAAAATGATTATGGCAATGACTCAGGATATTCGAGTTATTTTAATCAAGCTTGCTGATAGAACACACAACATGCGTACTTTAGGCGCACTGCGACCAGATAAGCGCCGCAGAATAGCGCGTGAAACGCTAGAAATTTATGCGCCAATAGCAAACCGTTTAGGTATCCACGATATTAAAAATGAGCTTGAAGACTTAGGTTTTCAAGCTTTATACCCTATGCGTCATCGTGCACTTAAATCTGAAGTTGCAAAAGCACGGGGTAATCGCAAAGAAGTTATTACGAATATCCAACATGAAATAGAAGCACGTCTTGAAGAGTCAGGTATTAAAGCGACTGTGTCGGGCCGTGAAAAACATTTATATAGTATTTATAAAAAAATGCTTAATAAAGAACTGCTATTTAACGAAGTTATGGATATTTACGCGTTTAGAATTGCAGTTGATTCTATGGATACGTGTTATCGCGTATTAGGTGTGGCTCACAGTCTTTATAAGCCTATTGAAACACGCTTTAAAGATTATATTGCGGTACCAAAAACAAACGGTTACCAATCGCTTCATACTTCATTAGTTGGCCCACACGGAATACCTGTTGAGATTCAGATTCGTACTCACGATATGGATCAGATGGCCGACAAAGGTGTAGCGGCGCACTGGATGTATAAAAAATCAGGTGATGGTGCCGGTAATACGTCGCAGCAACGTGCTCGCCAATGGATGCAAAGCTTATTAGAGCTTCAGCAAAGTGCGGGTTCATCATTTGAATTTATTGAAAACGTAAAAACTGAGCTATTCCCAGAAGAAATTTACGTATTTACGCCAGATGGTCGTATTGTTGAGCTACCAATGGGTGCTACCGCAGTCGATTTTGCTTATGCAGTACATACAGATGTAGGTAATACCTGTGTAGGTGCTCGCGTTAATCGCAAGCCACACCCTTTAAGTAAACCACTCGATACAGGGCAAACCATAGAGATAATAACAAGCTCAGGCGCCCACCCTAATGCGACTTGGCTAAACTTTATTGTTACTGGTAAAGCACGTTTAGGCGTTCGTAATTACCTAAGAAGCCAACATCACGAAGAAGCAATGCTTTTAGGCCGTCGTTTACTTGATTCTGCGTTAGGCGAAAACAAACTCGATAGCATTGCTGATGAAAATATAGCAAGAGTGCTTGAAGAGCATGAACTCTCTACAGTCCTTGAGTTATTGGTAGAAATTGGTTCTGGTAACTTAATGAGCATGTTAATTGCTAAGCGCTTATTACAAAATGACAATGACGACTTAACTGATATAACTAACCAAGCCAAGGCGACCATTATTGGTACTGAAGGCATGCTAGTTAATTACTCTAAGTGTTGCCGCCCAGTACCAGGCGATGCCATTACGGCTCATATAAGCCAAGGTAAAGGCCTGACTGTTCATCGCCAAGAATGTAAAAACATTCGTGGTTGGGAAAATGAACGCTCTAAATACTTAGTTGTAAAATGGGACGATAACCCAGAAAAAGAATATATTGCAGCTCTGAGAGTTGAAATTATTAATCATCAAGGGGCGCTGGCTAAATTAACCAATGTGGTTGCTACTACTCAGGCCAATATTGTAGAAATTACCACCGACGAAAAAGAAAGTAATTTATACGTGATAGATTTAGGGGTTACCGTTAAAAACCGTATCCACGTTGCTAACATTATGCGCCGCATTCGCGTTATGCCTGATGTACAAAAAGTCTATCGTAAAAAGTAAAATAGGAAACACATGAATAAAGCATTTATCTCTACCGACAAAGCACCTGCAGCTATTGGCACTTATAGCCAAGCAGTTAAAGTAGGTACCGCTGTTTATTTATCTGGTCAAATTCCATTAGTTCCAGAAACGATGGAAATGATTT
Organism: Pseudoalteromonas sp. Z1A8; assembly: GCF_011378855.1. Classification (GTDB taxonomy): domain Bacteria; phylum Pseudomonadota; class Gammaproteobacteria; order Enterobacterales; family Alteromonadaceae; genus Pseudoalteromonas. The sequence goes on from NZ_WTLB01000014.1 coordinate 66,605, forward strand.
CAGAAGATTTTAGCGAGCAAACGCATCAAGTATTTAAAAATATTGCTGCGGTATGTGAAGAAGCAGGCGGAAAAATTCACGATTTAGTTAAAATCAATATTTACCTAACTGATCTATCTAACTTCGCCACTGTAAATGAAGTGATGAGCCAATACTTTAAACAACCTTACCCAGCTAGAGCTGCATTAGGTGTTCGTGCACTACCAAAAGGTGCGCAAGTTGAAATAGACGGCATTATGGAATTACCTTCTACTAACTAAGCTTTACAGGCTATGGCTCTACCCCATAGCCTTATTTCCCTCTTAAAATTCACTCTCTCTCATTTCTTGACTCAAATACTATTTTCTAGCACTCTGTAGTTGTTTTTTATAAAAAATTTAACTTAAGTAGTAGAAAAGGATCAACTAGTGTTTAAGCTTGCAAATAATGGAAACGTTTTACTTGATGTAAAAGAGCATATTCCTCCCAGCGCTGCATTTATTTTAGAGGCTCTCGAAAAGTCAGCTTTTTGCGACTGCAAAATAAATCATGATGCTATTAATGATTTTTTTAAAAACGAAAACACACAACAAACCCTGATTGTAGCAACAAAACACAATGCCACTTTAAATGTAACTATTAGCGACGATAAAATGCTGGCTATTGGCGAGCTAACGCTTGCCCAAGGCGGAAAGCTATTAAGTCTAGAAGATGCAAAAAAACAGCTTATTAAAGCAGGAATTGTGCGTGGCTATAAACAAGCATTTTTAGAGCTGTTACTGCAAAAGCAATTTGAGAACACAGCGGGTTCTGTATTTAAAGGAGTATTAGCAAAAGGCAGGCTCCCAAGTGATGGCTTAGCAACTAAATTAATTGCAACAGTAGAAACCTTAAAAGATCGCTTAAAAACACCCAAGCTCAAAGAAGATGGCAGTGTGGATATGCGTGATTTTGGCAAGCTGGCAAGTGTAGAGCCAGGCTCTGTACTTATTCGTCAGCAACCAGCAACCCCCGGCAAAGAAGGCTTTACTGTAGTAGGCGACATACTGCCCGCAAAACCTGGAGAAAATAAGCAATTAGTTGCTGGTGAAGGTACCGAAATATCAAAGCTAAATCCGCTTGAGCTAGTCTCTACTATTGCAGGTGTTCCTGTTGAAATAAATAACGGTATGCGTGTCGACGATATTTTTACCATTTCAGATGTAAATGTAAAAAGCGGCCATATTGACTTTCAAGGCAGTGTTATTGTCACCCGCAATATAGACCCTGGTATGAAAGTAACCGCTAAAGGTGATATTACTATATTTGGCACTGTTGAATCTGGAGAGCTTACCGCCGGCGGAAACATAACTGTTAAACAAGGTATTATTGGCCATCAACAATCAGATAATAAGTCACTTTCTTGCAAACTAATTGCGCTGGGTGATATCCATGTATCTCACTCACAGTATTGCTACCTAGAAGCAAATAATATTTTTATTGATCGCCAAACAAGCCACTGTGTAATGAAAGCTAAACGCTTACTGCAAGTTGGTCAATCCGACTTACCTAAGGGTAAAATATTTGGTGGTGAAATACTTGATGCAACGACCCTCATTGCTGGCGAAATAGGGAATGAGTCAGGCGCTAAAATGATTATTAATTTAGCGGCTTCTGGCGCTGAAATAACCGCCGATACCGATAACTGCTTTAAAGACTTAGCTAAAACAGATTCGCAATTAGATGCACTGCAAGCGGCGCTAGAAAAAACTGATTTAGTGAAAGACATCGAAAAAAAGAAAATATTAATTACTAAAATTGGTGCTACTCAAAAACATTATTGTGAGCAAGCAGAACAGTTAGAAAAACGTCTTTCAAACTTAGATCACGACTTACATGATTTGCTTAACGACGCTAATTTAGCGGTAAATTCTGTTTTGCATTCAGGTGTAGAAATTCATATTTTTGATAAAGTGCTAAAAACAATCCGTAATTACCCTCCTTGCAACGTTAAACTTTTGAATAACAAAATCGAAATAGAGTTTAAAACAAGCTAAAAACTGAGTGCTCTATTGAGCACTCAAATTAATTCACGTTTTAAAGTAAACCGCTTACCTCAGCATGTGTTTTCTGCGGCCATACACCCACTTGTACTTGGCCAATATGTTGCTTTTGCAGTAATAACATAGCTAGCCGCGACTGACCTATTCCACCGCCAATTGTTTGCGGGAATTTACTTTGTAGTAGCGCTTTGTGCCAATCAAACTCTAAGCGGTCTTCATCACCTGTTGTACTTAACTGCGCTTTTAAAACCTCAGGGCTTACACGTATACCCATTGATGATATTTCAAATGCATCTTCAAGTACTGGGTTCCATACTAAAATATCACCATTTAAACCCATGTATTCATCGCATGTTGGTGTAGACCAATCATCGTAATCAGGGGCTCTTATATCATGAATTTTGCCATCTCCCAGCGCGCCACCAATACCAATTAAAAATACAGCACCATATTCTTGTGCAATAGCTTTTTCGCGTTGCTTAGCACTAAAGTCAGGATACATTTTACGTAGCTCTTCACTGTGCACAAATTTTATGTCGCCTGGTAAAAATGGCGTTAAACCATAAGACTCACTTACAAAAGCTTCCGTCTCTTTTATCCCTTTATAAATAGATTGGACAGTTTGCTTGAGCGTTGCCAGCGAACGCTCTGTGGTTTCGTTAATTACTTTTTCCCAATCCCACTGATCAACATATACAGAATGAATAGGACTTAATGAGTCTTCATCTGGGCGCAAAGCCTTCATTTGAGTGTAAATCCCCTCACCAACACTAAAACCATACGTTGCCAGTGTTTTACGCTTCCACTTAGCCAGTGAATGCACCACTTCGTAGCGGCTATCTGTAATCGCTTTCACATTTACAGCAACTGCATTTTCATGACCGCTTAAGTTATCTTGCGTGCCGTCGCCTACTTTGGCCAAAATAGGGGCTTGAACCTCAACTAGCCCTAGTTGCTGCTCTAATTGTTGTGAAAAAAATTGCTTAACTTTACTTATTTGCTGCTGTTGCTGCACATAGTGTGAACTCATAATAATTGGCCTCATTCCCAGTTATTGTTACTTGCTTAATTGATAAAAAGCACTCTAACCTGCGCCTTTAATGAGGTTAATGTAACGATATAAAGAATTAATTCAATATCCTATAACAAAAATAGCTTTAATATATAAAAACCATTAATTAAGTGATATAAAAACCATATATTCGATAATTTAATGAGAAAAATAGAATGGAAAATTATTTGATCGATAATCTCGATAAACAGATACTGCATGCGTTAATGGCAAATGCCCGTACTGCGTACGCCGAATTAGCAAAAAGATTTAATGTAAGCGCAGGGACAATTCACGTAAGAATTGAAAAAATGAAGCAAGCAGGGATCATTACAGGAACGCAATTAACGATTAATACTAAACAGCTAGGCTACGATGTATGCTGCTTTATAGGCATTAACTTAAATAACGCACGTGATTACCCACAAACACTTATAAAGCTAGAAGCATTGGAGGAAGTGGTAGAGGCTTATTACACAACAGGTAACTACAGTATATTTATAAAAGTAATGACAAAGTCCATTGATCACTTACAAGATGTGCTAATTAATAAAATACAGGCAATAGAAGCAATTCAATCGACAGAAACACTTATTTCTCTACAAAACCCAATTAGCCGTACGGTAATGCCTTAACTGTAAAAATCTCGTATAATTGCCGAAAAAAGAGGATAACCATGCAGCAAACTCGCTATCAAAGAATCGAAGACGTACTTTCGCGCCGTCAAACAGACTTAACCGTGTGCCTAGAAGACGTGCACAAACACCATAATTTATCTGCAATAGTACGAAGTGCTGATGCGGTTGGTTGCCATCACGTACATGCTGTATGGCCTGAAAAACAAAAATGGCTAACAAATAACACCTCTGGTGGCAGTAAAAACTGGCTAGAAACGCACCTACACAGAAACATTGATGATGCCGTAGTGGCAATGCGTGAACGCAATCCAGAAATACAAATACTCGCGACTCATCTATCAGAAGATGCCGTTGATTTTAGAGAAGTAGATTACACCAAGCCAACGGCTATTATTGTTGGACAAGAAAAAACCGGCATATCAGAAAAAGCCCTAGAGTATGCCGATCAAAATATTATTATTCCAATGCAAGGCATGGTGCAATCGCTAAATGTTTCGGTTGCTGCTGCGCTAATATTGTTTGAAGCACAGCGCCAACGTGAGCTGGCTGGTTTATATAATAGAGATATGCTGAGCGCCGAAGTTAAGCACCCACTTTATTTTGAAGGTTGTCACCCTATTATTGCAAGGCAGTGCAAGCAAAAAAAATTACCTTACCCTGCACTTGATGAAAACGGCGAAATAGTCGCTGATGAGCAATTTTGGCAAGCTTTAAAACATACTTGATGGACTAAAGCTCTGTAAGTACACTTAACTGACTCACAAATAATAAGATTGGTACAATTTGTCTAAACCTAGCTTAAATCAATACCCAATTACAGAGCTCAAAGGGGTCGGCCCAAAAATGGCTGAGCGTTTGTTAAAGCTAGGTATTTTAACTGTGCAAGATATGCTTTTTCATTTGCCACTTCGCTATGAAGATCGCACTCGCTTATACGCGATTAGCGAGTTGTCACTTCACAGCCACGTAAGTGTTGAAGCAACAATTGAAACAAGCCAAATAACGTTTGGTAAAAGGCGTATGCTGGTTTGCCAAATCAATGATGGTACTGGCAGGCTAACATTACGATTTTTTAATTTTACCGCTGCACAAAAAAACGCATTTAGTGCTGGTAAAATAATACGTTGTTTTGGTGAAGTGCGACGTGGCCGCGTTGGCTTTGAAATGAGTCATCCTGAATACAGCATCAGCGATACCTCTAACGAGCAGCCGGTAGCGACCACATTAACGCCCGTTTATTCAACAACCGAAGGTTTAAAGCAACTATCGATTAGAGCTTTAAGCGAACAGGCTATTGATTTACTACATAAATACTCCGTAGAAGAACTACTGCCTTCACAGTGGCAGCCATCAAATATGCCACTAAGTGACGCCTTATTATTACTGCATCGCCCACCAAATGATGTTGATGTAACTGCATTAGAGCAAGGTACTCACCCAGCTCAACAACGCCTTGTATTTGAAGAATTACTTGCACAAAATCTCAGCTTATTAAAAGTACGAGAGCAAGGGCAACAAGTGAAAGCCGTGGCATTAAATCCGGTAAACACATTAGAAAGCCAATTTTTAGAGCAACTTCCTTTTGCACCCACAAATGCGCAAAGCCGCGTAGTTGCTGAAATTAAAGGTGATATGCAACACGCGTATCCCATGATGCGTTTAGTACAAGGCGATGTAGGTTCAGGTAAAACTCTGGTAGCGGCACTGAGTGCACTAACCGCTATTGCGCAGGGCTTTCAAGTGGCTTTAATGGCGCCAACAGAGATTTTATCAGAGCAACATGGCGTTAATTTTACAACGTGGTTTAATCCGCTCGGTATTTCAGTTGCTTGGCTTGGCGGTAAAACAAAGGGTAAAGAGCGCGTAGCAACACTTGAAAAAATAGCCTCCGGTGAGGCGCAAATGATTGTAGGTACTCACGCTTTATTTCAAGATGAAGTAAAGTTTAATAACTTAGTGCTTATTGTTATTGATGAACAACATCGCTTTGGTGTCCACCAGCGTTTATCACTGCGTGAAAAAGGTAAGTTTGGTGATTGTTACCCTCACCAACTCGTTATGACCGCAACACCTATTCCACGTACACTCGCTATGACAGCCTATGCCGACTTAGAAACCTCGGTCATTGATGAATTACCACCAGGGCGTACGCCCATCACAACAGTGGCACTTCCTGATACTCGCAGAGACGATATTATTGCCCGCGTTAAATTAGCGTGTAACGAGCAAGGCCGACAAGTTTACTGGGTGTGCACGCTTATTGATGAGTCTGAAGTACTGCAGTGCCAAGCAGCGGAGGACAGCGCACTACAATTAAAAGAAGCACTACCAGAGCTAAACGTAGGTTTAGTACATGGCCGAATGAAGTCAGCTGAAAAACAAGCCATTATGAGTGAGTTTAAAGCAGGTAATATACATGTTTTAGTTGCCACGACCGTTATTGAGGTTGGCGTTGATGTACCTAACGCGAGCTTAATCATTATAGAAAACCCCGAGCGCTTAGGCTTGGCACAATTGCACCAATTACGTGGGCGAGTTGGTCGCGGCGCTACGGCATCGCATTGTGTGCTTTTATATCACGCACCGCTGTCTCACACCGCTCAAAAGCGATTAGGGGTACTACGCGATAGTAACGATGGTTTTGTGATAGCAGAGCGCGATTTAGAAATTCGTGGCCCAGGTGAAGTACTCGGTACAAAACAAACGGGTTTAGCCGAATTTAAAATTGCCGATCTTACCCGCGATAAGCACATACTCAACCAAGTAAGACCGATTGCACAGCAAATGCTTAAGCAACATCCAGAGGTTGTTGATCCGCTAATTCAGCGATGGTTAGGTAATAAGCAAAACTACGCGCAAGCGTAACCACTCTATTTTCGATATTTTTGAGTCTACTAAGCTAGCGATGCTAAATTAGAGGTGCTAAATTTATTCGTTAGCATTTTGAAGATATAAAAAAGTCAGCCCTAAACAATATAGAGCTGACAATACATATAACACTAATTATATTAAATTTAAGCTTTAGTAAGCTCAAAAATAAGTGATGTTTGCGGGAATGAAATTGGCATTTGTAAGCCAAACTGCATTAACGCTTCACCTGTAAATGTTTGGCCATTTACCGCAGCAATAGAAGACGGACGATATTCTTCAAATTTAACCGGCCACACTAAATTAAGTGTGTACTGTGCATCGGCATCAAGGCCAACAAAACGAAGCTTATTAGGCGCTGTACGCGGTGTTTCACGTACGCTGTTATAAGCAAACAACGCTTTTGATTTTTGCTCGTCGATTAAACCAAAATTAATTGATAAATCGTCGCTATCAAGGCGGTACAAATCGGCGCTATGAATAAACTCACGATGCTCTTTATGAAGCGCTATTGCCGCTTTAAGGGCATTGTATTCATGATCGGTCAGCTCACGTGGGTCCATTTCGATTCCCATGTGGCCAAACATTGATACCGCAGCACGCATTTCAATACTTACGTTACGCCCTGTGATATGACAATCACGCGGGCCTACATGTGCACCCATTACCGACGATGGGAAAAAGAACGAACACCCACGTTGTATTTCAAGACGATCAAGCGCATCGTTAGAATCTGATGTCCATACACGGTCGGTGTGTGCAAGTACGCCGTAATCTACACGTGCACCACCTGACGAACAGCTTTCTATTTCAAGCCCAAGATGCGCCGCTTTAATACGGTCAATTAGACGATAAAGTGCTAATGTTTGCTGGTGCACTGCTGGCTTACCATCAAAGTTACCCGCATGGTTAATATCGCGGTTCATATCCCACTTAATGTATTTAATAGTTGGGTATTCAACTAAAATGTCGTCAATCGCTTTGTATAAGTACTCAACAACTTCTGTGCGAGTTAAATCAAGCACTAGCTGGTTTCTAAAGCTTAGCTGTTCGTTATTTTCAGAACCTAAAACCCAATCAGGATGTGCACGATATAAATCGCTATCTGGGTTAACCATTTCTGGTTCAAACCAAATACCAAACTCCATGCCTAAGCTGTTTACATGGTCGATTACTGGCGATAAACCATCTGGGTAGATTTTGTAATCTACTGTCCAATCACCTAGCCCAGCGTTGTCGCCACGACGACCTTTAAACCAACCATCATCAAGTACAAAACGCTCAATACCTAACGGCGCTACTTTGTCGGCTAGTTGCTTAAGCGTGTCTACGTCGTGATCGAAGTATATGCCTTCCCATGTGTTGTAATGCACAGGACGTGTTTTTTCACGCTGTGCTTGGCTAAGTAAATTAGCTTTAACAAAACGATGAAAATTACGAGAAAGTGCACTAAAACCTTCACTCGAAAACGAGCCGTAAATGCTCGGGCTTTGGTAAGTTTGACCTTTAGCAAGCGTAAGCTCACCAGGAAGTAATAACTCGCCCATTTGCACATAACGGCGCCCTTCAGGTAAAAGCTCTGCGCGTAGTTTGTTGTTACCACTCCAACCTAAATGAAAGCCGTAACATTCGCCGTGTTGCTCACCTGCGCCTTCGTTATGTACTAATAAACCAGGGAATACATCATGTGACGTTTTGCCTTTACGGTTTTCGCGTACAAAACTGCCAAGCACTAAATCAACAGATTGACGTTGGAATTCGTTTGACCAGCGCCCTTCAAAACTTACTATTTTACTTACGCTATCTGGCAGCTGGAATGTTGGCGCCGCGCAAAAGTTAACACTTAATGGCGAATCGCCTAAATTAGTTAATACGGTATGCGCGCTCAATACGTCAGTGTTTTTATCAAGCGAAATACTGTGCACTACTTCAATACCACGAAGTTTATCTACACTTACAAATTCAAGTGTTGCAGCTGAAGGCTCACGTACTTCTTGAAGCTCTGGCCCTACTGACCATGCGATTGAGTCATTTACTAGCTCAAGCCCTGGCGCACCAGTAAAGCCCTCGCCTAATAAAGGAGATAGAGAAATAGGCGCTTCTTCAACCACGGCACATTTTACTTCTTGACGGGTAGCAAGCTGAGTTAGCATTGTTTCAGTTGTTTGCTCAGATAGGCGTTTACCAAAGTACAGTAACGCCGGTGTTTTGCTCTGGCAGTCGAAAATAACGGTGCTGTTTACACTGTCTAATCGATAAAATGATTTAGTGTCGGCCATGATTTTCCTATCCTCTTGTTCATTGTGTGAGTTATAAATATAACGAAAGTAACTTAGTGATACTAAGTATTAATGTGTCTCTCGTTCTTTGAGGCACAATCTATCAGATAGTGACATTCAACAATAATAGTATATATCATATAAATTGGGTTTTGATAGTCTTTACATCGCAAATAGTTAGATAAACTCACTGGAAGTACCACTGTAGCAAAAAGCTATAAACTAACCTTAACTTTGAAGTGCTATTACTAATTTTTTATACATATAAAAAATCGGCCAGAGTTGCCCCGTGACCGATTTTTTCAGCTTAAATTATTTATACGTTATTTTTGTACTTGTGCTTGGCCTGCGTCATCAAGTGCCGGTGTTTTACCTGCCCATTGTGCATTCAAACCAAATACCACTTTATTTACTATTAATGCAAAAGCTACACATACAATCAGTGTAATTGGCATTAAGTGAATGTAATGAATATCAGTATGTAGTGGTGAGCTTGCAAATGTAAGCATGCCGTACATTACAACACCTAAAATTACTGCTGCAATACCCGCACGTGCATCAACATTTTTAAACAATAATCCCACTACAAAAATAGAGAATATAGGCATACTTAGTAAGCCATTTAATTGCTGTAGTAAGTTAATAATACTATCTGCTTGCTGATAAATTGGTACAAGTACCAGTGTTAAGCTTGTTAGTAGCAATGTTACGTAACCACTTAGCTTTACAACACTTGGCTCTTTATTAAAATATGCTTCGTGAATGTCACATACATACAATGCGGTTGCTGAGTTTAATAAGCTGTTGTAAGTAGACAGTACTGCTGCAGCCATTGCCGCTGCAAATACACCGGTTAACCATGCTGGCATTACATCACCCACAATTCGACCATAAGCGGCGTCGCCAATATCACCATAAAGCTTAAACGAAATAATACCCGGTAATACCACGATTGCAGGGACGATTAAAAAGCGAATACCCGCCGCTGCAAATATACCTTTTTGCGCTTCTTTAACATTAGGCGCTGCCATTGCTCGCTGCGTAATTGTTTGGTTAGTACCCCAGTAATACATTTGAATGAAGATCATACCGGTTAAAAGTGTTGGCCAAGGAATAGGTGAATCAGCATCGCCAATTAATGTTAAACGTTCTTCTGGAATACCCGTAAAGTCATAATCAATTGCATTAAGTGCTAAAAACACCACTAAAACAGCCATACCGAGTACAAGTATACCGTTGTAAGTATCCGATACTGCAACTGCACGCAGACCACCAAAGAAGGCATAAACAGCACCAAGAATGGCAAAGGCGGTGGCAATATACATAAGCGGAATATCAACTTTAAACATGGTTTGCATAAACAGCGCACCAGAGTAGATTACCGCTGGCATATAAATAAGTGCATTACCTAAAAAGAACAACCCACCAATAACAGCGCGAATATGCTTGTTGTTATAGCGCTTTTCTAAAAGCTCTGTGGTGGTTGTACAGTTGTATTTGTAATAAACAGGGATGAATACTTTGGCTAAAATAATCAACCCTATAATAGCGGCAAGCTCCCACCAAACAAGCAAAGCCATTTGGTTACCATTCATACCTACAAGTTGGTCAGTACTTAAATTAGTTAATGTGATTGAACCTGCAACAAACATCCAAGTAAGGCCACCGCCCGCTAAAAAATACTCTTTGGTTTGGCTTTGTCCGTTATTACGATTTTGGCCTCGGCATTTCCAATAAGTAAGGCCACCAATTAAAGCGGTGACAAAAACAAAAACCACCAGCTGTAAAATGTTATCTGACATGTGTGTGTCTCCTGCGCGTTATGCGCAATGTCTGGGTAATAAAAAATGCACGCTACAGCGCGTGCGCATCTCGACTTAGTTCTAACTTAATCTGCTTTAAAGGCATAAGTTCGGGACGTTGGTTGTGCAGCTTTACCAATGCATTTAACTGAAACAGTGAAATGAGCATGCTGTTAAGCACACTTAAGTAACCCTGCTTTTGTAGTTCTGCAATGGTATTGCTATCTAATGTTTGCAGTTTGTCTTCATCAACGGTGCTCAAACCTTGAATGGTTTGGGTTTCGCCTTGTTCAAACTGCAATACAATATCTATGTTTTTAATGAGTCCTAAACGCGCAACTTCTTGGGTAAATTGATACGTTTGGTAATCATTTTTTAAATCGCTTTCTAACAACTTTTGCTGTGCACTTAAAAATAAACTTGGGTTACCTTTAGCATCAAATAGTGATTCACCCTGCTCGGTGTTTACGGCTAAGCTTTGCTCATCAATCGCAATAAAATAATCGCTACTATTTGCTTCTCGAGTCATTAAGTAAAGCGGCTGGGTTTGCATGCATACTGGTGTGTAAAGTGCCTGCCATTGGTTGTTATTTACCAATAGACTTTGCCCAGCACTAAAGCTTGTTAACGCTGATACGGTATAGCTGCCATTTTGTGCGTTACGTGCTAAAAAAACAGGTAAGTCGCAGGCTGCTTTTGCTATTTCATTTGCTCTTAAATTAACTAAATGCTGTTTTTTTGCGTATTCAACAGCGGCATTCGGGTTAATTTTTAATGTTTGGTGTTTGGTGTTTACTAGTTCACTAATAGCCATAGTTACACATCCTTAAACTGGGTTAGCTGCTAACCACTGCTCTATAAAAGCACGGTGCGGTGGTAAAGTTTGCAACATCTGCTGTGTAAGCTGGCTGTTACGTTCTATTATTTGTTTAGCTTGCGCGTCTTGTGAATACAAATACGCTTGTTTAGTAAAGTCAGGCTTAAAGCCCATACCGTACAAAACATACTGATAGCTGGCGGCTGGAAATAACTCTAATGCGCCATGAAAATCTTGAATAAGTGGGCCACGGCTTCCCCAAAGAAGTAAGTCTTCTTGCAAGGTTTGTGGAATAGTATCGGGCTGTACATGTGCTTGCCAGTAAGGTTCTGGGCGCTTGGTTAGCATGTAATGTAGTTTTAAAAAGTCGATAATACGCTGCCAACGATAATCCATCTGCTCATTAAAGCGCTTAGCTACAATAGGCATTACTTGGGTATCTGCTGGCATATGTTCGGCAACAAACCGTGCTGATATTTCAACAAGCATAATAGCAGTTGCCTCAAGCGGCTCTACAAATCCTGCCGACATACCAATAGCAACACAGTTTTTATGCCAAAACTTTTCACGATACCCCGATTCAAAGTTGATTTTACGGGCTGTTAAACCGTTTGCTGCATCGCCTAAATAATCTCTTAGGTTTTGCTCTGCTTCATCGTCTGATAAAAACTTGCTTGAATAAACATGCCCTACACCTCGGCGGTGCGTTAAACCAATATCCCAAATCCATCCAGCGTTTTGCGCTGTTGCTATGGTATGGCTCGCCAAAGACTCATCGCTTTCATCGTAATGAACTTGCATAGCCAGTGCGCTGTCGTTAAATAGCACGTGGTCCATTTTTTTAAATGGTACGTTGAGCGCTTGGCCTAATAACAATGATGAAAAACCAGTACAGTCTATAAATAAATCGGCGTTTATAGTGTGGGTTTGATCTTTTAGAGTAAGCTCATTTATTGCACCATCGTCATCAAGCTTTACCTGATCAACAGTACCAATAATATGCTCTACGCCAAGCTTACTTTTACAATGCTGTTTAAGCATTTCGGCAAAAGCGCCTGCATCTAAGTGATAAGCGTAATTACAATTACCTTGATATTCACCTTGCGCTATACCTCTTGGGGCTAAGCTTGCTTCGCAAATATCATGTTGAAAATTTGTTTGCTGTGCAAAGTCTTCAACATTATCTAAATAAGGGGCTAAATCTATACGGCCGTAGCCTAGCGGTACAGTAAATGGATGGTAGTAAAAGTCATTATTGCCATGAGTCCAATTTACAAACTTTCCACCTTGTTTAAAAGTGGCATTACAGGCTTTAAACACATCGACTTCACGCAAGCCTATTTGCTGAAGTGTGTTTTTCATCGTGGGCCAGGTACCTTCACCTACGCCAATTGTTGGAATGTCTGACGATTCAACCAATATCACTTTTAAGCCGTCACCATTTTGACTTTGGTGATACGAAGCTATAATTGCAGCGCTCAGCCATCCTGCTGTACCACCGCCAACTACCGCTACTGTTTTTATTGCTTTATTCATAATGGACTACTCTTTGAGTATTTTTGATAACGTTTTATACAACAAATGCCCGTTAGGGCATTTTGATTTAATGTGGTTTCATTTTAGCCAATTAGGTTGCCTAACATACATTACTGCTAAATCAACCTAATTGGTATTAGCACCAAAGTGCTGCAATGAAACAAGAGGCGAGAAATTCGCCTCAAGCATTAATTAAAACGATCCGCGAATACCAAACGCGTAACGTGAGCCATTATCTTCAACCGAATAGATTTGGTTAGCAAAACGACCTGTTTGTACTAACTCTTCTTCAGTGATGTTGATGCCTTCAGCAAAAATAGTGAAGTTTTCGTTAATATCGTAGCTTGCACTAATATCCCACTGACCGTAAGTTTCTACGTTCACTGGTTCACCGTTAAAACCATTATCAACTAAGCGTAAAAAACCTTCACGGTTGTTAAATGCAACACGTGCTTGCCAGTTATCTTGCTCATAAAATAATATTAAGTTTTGTGAATCGCCTAAACCTTCAAGTGCAAATGTTTGTGTAGTATCTGCACCTACGCTAATGTCACTATCTACGACAGTCGCATTGGCTATAATACCAAAACCATTTTCAAATATGTGCGTCACACCTACTTCGTAGCCAGTTACTTTAGCTGACTCACCATTTTGAGGGCGAGTTACTGTGTATATTTCTGAGCTACCATTAAGCTCATCATCTGCTTGGCCTGTACAAGTGGTACACGCAAAACCAGGACCTGAGCGGTCAGCCATTTCAAATGTTTCTTCACCTGTTAGCGTAACAATAAAGTCATCGACTTCTTTACTAAATACTGCAAAGCTAAATAAGTTAGCGTCGTTGTAGTACCACTCGTAAGAAATATCCCAGTTTTCTGACTGGAATGGCTTAAGTGCAGGGTTACCACCATTTGCTGTTAAGTTTTGACGGCGTGGTTCGTTAAACGTAGTAGCAGGAGATAATTGAGACATCGTTGGACGAGTAATACTGTCATACGTTGCAAAACGTAAAATCATATTGTCTTGCAGCTCTAACTTAACATTCAAAGATGGTAGTAAGTTTGAGTAGCTAGTGCCCTGTTCAATGTTCGTTGCTGGGCCAAATACGTTAGCAAATAATGTTGCATCAGTTGTTGGCACTACATCGCTAATAAAGCTTTGTATTGCAGCAACTTCAATATCAGTTTCTGAGTAACGCGCACCAAAGTTAACTGTTACAGGCATATCAGCTAGGTCAAAACCAAGCGTAAAGTCCATGTATAAGCTAGTGATGTCTTCGTTAATTGTGTAACGGTTATTTTGTAGTGTTGGTTCTACAGGGAAGCCTTGATCGGCTAGATAATCAAGCATTTTATCGCCATCGTAGCTATAAAATGTATCGATCAAACCTGGGAAGTAGTTACTCGCTTGGTAAGCTTCAAAATCAATTGCATCAAGTGGTGCTTCAGTACCGTAACCACAGAACTGACATTGAGTACCATAAACTTGAAAACTTGATTTTTCACGCTCTTGACGATAAGCACCAAAGTTAATGCGATCTACTGGGCCTTTATCTGGCACGTATTCAAAATCAGCTTTTACTTCAGTGATTTCATCTTCATCAGTAAACTGTAGACCCACTTCGTTATAGTGGAGGCGGGCAAGGCTAGGGTCTGGGAGTGAACCATTTTCAAAGCCATCATGCTGTACAGTAGGAATACTGCCCGTACCATCAAAGGTATAACTATTAATAATACCGACAACGTTAAAGCGGTCAGTACCTGCACGGTCATTTTCAGCTGTTGAGCGAGATACATCAAATTTTGCTTTTAATGAATCATTTACTTGCCAATCAACGTTAATACCAAATGCTTTATTAGTTACATCACGTGAGTTACGTGTATGTGATACAAAGTCACTTGCAGGGTCGCCACTTGGCGCACCTAAACCAACGTCTTGAGAGAAAGTTAAAAGAGTACCTGTTTCTGGATCAATCGTTGCGCTACCTACGCGGTCTGGTTCAAACCAAGAGGCTAAATCGCGCACTGTTGAATCAACTTCAAATTTTGAAATCATACCATCAACAGTAATCGTAACATCGTCAGATGGTGCGTATTGCAATACTAAACTTGCGTTTGTACGTTCACGGTCTTGCTCATCAACTACTTGGTCCCAGTTACGAGGAATGTATGCATTTTCAAACAATACACCATCTGTTGGGTTAGAAATTGTTTGGCCACCGCGCCAACCTGCCGTTAAAATTTGGTTATTTTGAAGTTTACGTTGTTGATTAGTGATGGCAAAAAGAACGCCTAACTTATCATCGTTAAACGTATTACTTATTAAGAATGATGTTGATGGAGATACTTCTTCAGAAAGGCTTTCATACATACCTTTAACTGAACCTAAAATATGTAAACCACCAAAGTCAAAAGGACGTGCTGTGGTTACGTTAACCGTACCACCAATGCCACCTTCTTGAAGTGTGGCTGTATTACTTTTATAAATATCAGCACCGGTAATTTGATCAGCGGCTAATACATCAAAGTTGAATTCACGACCAGCACTGTCTGTCGCAATTTGACGACCATTAACAAGTACAGTATTAAATTGTGGACCAAAACCACGAATAGTTACCGCTTGGCCTTCACCACCACTACGGTCAATTGCTACACCTGTAATACGTTGCAGAGATTCTGCTACGTTTAAATCAGGAAATTTACCAAGATCTTCTGCTTTAATCCCGTCTGTAACAACATTAGATGCTTTTTTATCTAACATTGATGAACGTAAGCTGCTGCGGATACCCGTTACTGCGATAACTTCAACATCTTCATTTACTACTGTAGGCGCATTGCCTTCAGCGCCTTGAGCTGCAACGTTTCCGCTTGCCAATATGCCAGTAATAGCAATACTGATCGCGGTTTTCTTGTTGAACGATAACTTATTGTTAATTATCATTTTTTAAAAACTCCTGATTGTGTGTAGTCGTTGTGTCGTTGTGTCGTTGTGGTAGTGCATATAGTTTCAAATACTATTTATATTATAAATACTTTAAACCAGCAAAAAGTGCAACCTTTTCCTGAATTATGGATAGCATTTAATCACCGTATTTTTGCTTTTAATTTTCTTTAAATTAACATTAAAATACTGTATTCACTCAGAAAAAGAGTAAATAATAACCTGTTCGTAATCCTCTTCCGGTAATAAATTAGCTTTTGGAAAATTTTCACGATTTGGCGCATCTGGCCAATTTTGCGCTTCAAAACACAAAGCTTGTCGTGCTTTAAAAGGCGCACCTACAAAGTTAGCGGTGTATAACTGCATACCTGGCTGAGTGCTTTTTAGCGTTAAATTAACGTTCGTGTGTGGCGAAGTTAACGTAGCCATCGTTTTTAAACTGCTGTCATCATTAAAAATATAGCAGTGATCAAAACCATTGCCAGCTTCTAGCTGAGAATGTGCGGCGCTTAATGCCTCACCAATTTGAGCTGATTTAGTAAAGTCAAAGCAGGTGCCGGTGACTAATGCGGCTTCATTGAGTGGAATACTTGTTGTATCGATAGGAAGATAGTGATTAGTATTAATTTGTACAAAATGTTCATTAATTGATTCGCTGCCATCAAGGTTAAAATAACAATGGTTAGTAAAATTAACGAGTGTTTCTTTGTTAGTTATCGCTTTAAAGCTCAGAGTAAGCTCGCCGTTTTTAGCACTAATCGTTTGCCAAACCTGCAACTCACCGGGGAACCCTTGTTCGCCATCGGGTGAGCAATAATAAAGCTCCACTTCACTTTCACTTTGTTTAGTTACTTGCCAAAGTACTTTATTAAAGCCTTTAACACCGCCGTGCAGGCTATTAGGGCCATTATTTGCTTCTAATTGATACTGCGTACCAGATAAGTTAAAACGCCCCTTTGCAATGCGATTAGCGTATCGCCCTACTGTTGCACCTAAGTAAAATGGGTTTTCAAGATAGTATTGAGGATCATCGACGCTAAGCGTCATTTCTTGTTCTTTAAATTTAATGCTTTTTATTATTGCGCCAAATGGCAAAATTTCAGCTGTTAAATTTTGACCATCACTGAGCTGAATAACTTGTAAAGGTTGGTTATTGGCAATTGATGTCACACGCATTCTCCAATCAGATTACCGAATTAACATTTCCTGTTATAACGGCGCAACAATATATAATATAAATAGTATATAACTAAAGCCTGTAACTCAATCTAAATACGTTAAAATTTCTCGACAAAAATTACAGCTGCCATCATATATTTACAATAATTCAGCTCAGTATGGGCTTATGTAAAATATAAGCCTCGTAAGGTTAACTGCTTTGGTAAATATGCTCGTTAAGCGCTGCTTTTTCGTCAATGCTAAGTGCTTGCTTTGATTTAGCAATAAAGTCGTACCTCACCATAATGGCCTTACCTATTGCGCAGCATTTATCGTGTTGCCACGCTTCTTGTCTCAGCGTAAAAGAGCTAGTGCCTATGTGCTCTACAGACGTTTTAACTGTTACCTCATGGCCGTAAAATAATTCACCGACAAATGATACTTCAACTTTGGCGATAATCAATTTCCAATCGTGTGGATTTAAGTCCGGTGTAAAAAACTTAAAAATAGGTCCACGTGCGACTTCAAACCATACTGGGAGTACGGTATTGTTAATGTGTCCGAGTGCATCTGTTTCGCTAAAGCGCGGCATCACTTTTTCAATAAACATAAAAATCCAATAATAATTATATAAAGGTAAACCATGACGGACTTTATACGCGTTGTTGATAACGCATTAAGCGATGAATTTTGCGATCAATTTATTACCACATTTACGCAAAGCCCACATGTAAAACAAGGGGTGACCTCAGGCGGTGTCGACTTAAATAAAAAAGACAGCCACGACCTACACCTAAACAATCACCCAGAATATGCTCAGCAATTAAAACACATACAACAAACGACTGCACAGCATGTTTTTAACTATGTTGAAGAACATATTTTTATGATGATTGGGGCGTTTGGTTTAAAGGTTTATCACCCAAAAACAGGAGACGTTGTCGATTTAACCCAAGATAACTTTGATGAAGTAGGCAGGCCGCAATTACCTATGCTTGTGCAGCAAATTTTTAGGCTTGGCAATATTCAAGCTCAAAAATACGAGGTAAATAAAGGTGGCTATCCTTACTGGCACAGTGAGGTTTACCCGCAATTACAGCATAACGAGGCGTTGCATCGCGTGTTGCTATTTATGTTTTATTTAAACGATGTAGAAGAAGGTGGTGAAACTGAGTTTTACTATCAAAATCGCAAAATAGCCCCTAAAAAAGGCACCATGGTTATTGCCCCTGGCTACTTTACACATACTCATAGAGGTAATAAGCCAGTATCAAACGATAAGTATATTTTAACATCGTGGGTACTGTTTAATCGTGCAGAACAAATATATGGTGCGCCAAAGAGTTAGCGCACCAAAACTTACATGATTAACCGAGTAGTTCATCAAATAAGTCAAACAACTGATCTAGCTCTTTAATGGTGTTGTAGTGCATACAACCAATGCGCACTACTCCGCCTTTATCAAGCACATCTAACTGCTTACACAAACCTTGCGCGTAAAAGTTACCATCCCACACGCATATGTGTTGTTTACCTAAAAATTCTGAAACAGCACGCGGCTCAAGCCCGTCAAAAATTAAAGCAAAAGTAGGTGTACGCTCGCTTAAGCGATCAAAGTCATCAATACCAAATAGTTTAATACGAGGATAATTAACTAAGCGCGTTAAAAAGTGCTCACTAAGTGCCATTTCGTGCTGTTTAGTTTTAGCAAAAGCAATACTTAGCTTTTCACGGCGTGAATGGCTGTCGTCAAGCTCGCTAATTGCTGCAATGTAATCAACTGCCGCAATAAAACCAGCCATAGCTTCAAAGCTTTGTGTGCCGGTTTCCCAGCGACCTGGCGCTACGTCTTTAGCAGGTTCTACTTTATAAGGTGTAAACCCGTCTAAATGCTCTTTTTTACCGTAAACCATACCTAAGTGCGGACCAAAAAACTTATACGCAGAACACGCTAAAAAGTCGCAATCAAGTGCTTGTACGTCTACTAGTTCGTGCGGTGCATAATGTACAGCATCAACATAAACAAGTGCGCCTACAGCGTGAGCAAGCTCTACAATACGTTTGATATTGTTAATTGAACCTGTGGCATTTGACGCGTAAGTTACCGCTACAAGCTTAGTATTGCTGTTTAATAAGCTCTCAAATTGCGCCATATCTAAGCTACAATCAGCTTCGTTAATAAGTGCTGTGTTAACTTTAACGCCTTTATCTTCAGCTGCTTGTTGCCACGACGACACGTTTGAGAAGTGATCAGCATTGGTTACAATTATTTCATCGCCAGTCTGCCAGTCACGTGAAATAGCACGGCTAAAACTAAACGTAAGGCTGGTCATGTTTGGGCCAAACACAATTTGTTGTGAGCTAGGCGCATTAAGTAAATCAGCGGCTGCTTGGCGCGCATTCGCCATCAATTCAACGGTTTTATCGCTTGAGAAAAACGCGCCACCTAGGTTCGAATTATAATGACCTAAATAAGCGGTCATAGCATTAAGCACCGATGTTGGTACTTGCGAGCCACCTGGTCCGTCTAAAAATATCGGCGATTTACCATCAACGTTTTGCATCAATGCAGGAAACTGCTCACGTAATTGCGTTATGTTCATGCTGATTCCTTAAGACGTTAATACAAAACAATCCAGGTAACCTGGTTTGCTAGTATCAATTTTGTTCATCGGTGTTGCGTTATGCCACACTTGACGGTCGTTTATTAATGCAAACATGCCGTCTTTTATTTCCATTTTAAAACACGGTTCAGCTTGCTTGTTTTCATATACAAGTAGCTCGCCGCCTTCTAAATTTTCGTGAGAAACACCGCATATACATACATGATCAAAACCATCTTGATGCACGCCTTCTGGCGCTGCAGGTGTATTGCTATCAATGGCAAGCATACGGAATTGATGGATTTCAATATCACGTTCTTCATCAATACCGGTAAGTTGGCGAAACTCATTCACAATGCTTTTCATGCCTTCTGACTCAAGTAAACTTTGCGCTAGGTTTTCGTAAGTACGCTCTACATTACCCTGAAAAGTATTAATTGAATCATCTTGAACAAATGCTTTGGCTTGTTGTAGCTTTATTTCACCATTTTGCATTTTAACTACTGAGTAACGACGTTTACGAAAGGCACCATCTGCATAAGGATTAGCAGGCAGGTTATCAAAAGAAGGCTTAACCAAATCAATATTTGCTTGGTTAACAAAACGTAGTTGCAGTAAATTCTGGTTGTTTAATGCTGTCATAAAATCTCGCCTAAAATAATGAGAATATTGGTGAGGATTTTAATGCATATAGAAAGGAATTTTTGCTTTATTATTTATGTTTAAATCAATTATTAGCTAAATTCAATATAATAAACCATAAAATAGAGCATTAACTATCTAATATTTATTTTAGCTAATAAAAAACCCGCCGAAGCGGGTTTTTAAACAAACTCTAAAAATTATACAGCTTGTTGAATAATCACGTTGTCTGCTTTTTTAGTGTAAGCAGGCATACGGTGGAAGTTCAAGTAACGGTATGTATCTGACGCCGTTGCGTTGATCTTCGCTGCATATTCTTGGTACTCAGCAGCTGTAGGTAATTTACCAATGATTGCAGCAATTGCAGCAAGCTCAGATGATGCTAAGAATACGTTTGCGCCATTACCTAAACGGTTAGGGAAGTTACGTGTAGAAGTAGATACTACAGTCGCTTTATCTGCAACACGTGCTTGGTTACCCATACACAGTGAACAACCTGGAGTTTCGATACGTGCGCCAACACGACCAAAGATACCGTAGTAACCTTCTTCCGTAAGTTGGTCTTTGTCCATCTTAGTAGGTGGAGCAACCCAAAGTTGAGTTGGAAGTTGACCTTTAAAGCCATCAAGCAACTTACCAGCAGCACGGAAGTGACCAATGTTAGTCATACAAGAACCGATGAATACTTCATCAATTTTCTCGCCAGCAACATCAGAAAGAAGACGCGCATCATCTGGGTCATTTGGAGCACAAAGAACAGGCTCTTTAATCTCAGCTAAATCAATTTCAACGATATGCTTGTACTCTGCATCAGCGTCAGCTTCCATTAGTTCTGGGTTAGCTAACCAATCTTGCATTGCAGTAATACGACGTTCAATCGTACGTACATCGCCGTAACCTTCAGAGATCATCCACTTAAGCATAACAATGTTAGACTCAAGGTACTCAGAGATAGACTCTTTAGAAAGTTTAACTGTACAACCAGCTGCAGAACGCTCTGCAGATGCATCTGATAATTCAAATGCTTGCTCAACAGTAAGGTGCTCAACGCCTTCAATTTCTAGTACGCGACCAGAGAATTCGTTAATTTTACCTTTTTTCTCAACTGTTAATAAACCTTGCTTGATACCGTAGTAAGGGATTGCATGAACAAGGTCACGTAACGTGATACCTGGTTGCATTTCGCCTTTAAAACGAACCAAAATAGATTCTGGCATATCAAGTGGCATAACACCGGTTGCTGCTGCGAATGCTACTGCACCCGAACCTGCTGGGAATGAAATACCTAATGGGAAACGTGTATGTGAATCACCACCAGTACCTACGGTATCTGGTAATAACATACGGTTTAACCATGAGTGAATAATACCATCGCCTGGACGAAGTGAAACACCGCCACGGTTCATGATGAAATCAGGAAGCGTATGGTGAGTGCTTACATCGATAGGCTTAGGATAAGCTGATGTATGACAGAATGACTGCATTGTTAAATCTGCAGAGAAACCTAAACATGCTAGATCTTTAAGTTCATCACGTGTCATAGGACCTGTTGTATCTTGCGAACCAACAGTTGTCATTTTAGGCTCACAGTACTGACCTGGACGAATACCTGCAACGTTACATGCTTTACCAACCATTTTTTGCGCTAGTGTGAAGCCTTTATCAGAAACTTCTGTTGCTGTTGGCACTTTAAATACGTCAGTTGCACCTAAGCCTAGTGATGTACGCGCTTTATCAGTTAAACCACGACCGATAATTAGTGGAATACGACCACCAGCACGAACTTCATCTAAAATCACATCAGATTTAAGCTCAAAAGTAGAAATCACTTTATCAGTACCATGTTGCTTAACAACACCTTCGTACGGATAAATGTCGATTTGCTCACCCATGTTAAGCTCATCAACATTTAATTCGATTGGTAATGCGCCTGAATCTTCCATTGTATTGAAGAAGATTGGAGCAATTTTATTACCTAAACATACACCGCCAACACGCTTGTTTGGTACGAACGGGATATCATCGCCCATAAACCAAAGTACAGAGTTAGTTGCAGACTTACGAGAAGAACCCGTACCCACAACATCACCTACGTAAGCAAGTGGTAAACCTTTAGTTTTTAATTCTTCAAGCTGAGTAATTGGACCTACTTCGCCCGCTTTATCAGGTGTAATACCGTCACGTTCAATTTTTAGCATTGCTAAAGCATGAAGTGGGATATCTGGACGAGACCATGCATCTGGTGCAGGTGACAAGTCATCAGTATTTGTTTCGCCAGTTACTTTAAATACAGTAACTGAGATCTTTTCAGCAACAGCTGGTTTATTAGTAAACCATTCTGCATTTGCCCAAGACTCGATAATTTGCTTAGCGAATGCATTACCCGCTTTTGCTTTTTCTTCTACATCGTAGAACGCATCAAACATAAGTAATGTATTTGAAAGGCCTTTAACTACGATTGGTGCAAGTGTTTCGTCATCAAGTAGGTCAATCATTGGTGCGATATTGTAACCGCCCAACATTGTACCTAATAATTCTGCCGCTTTTTCTTTAGAAACAAGTGGAGAATTAGTTTCACCTTTAGCTACAGCTGCTAAAAATCCCGCTTTAATATAAGCAGCATCATCAACACCTGCAGGTATGCGGTGGATGAATAAATCTAAAATGAATTCTTCCTCACCTGCCGGTGGAGTTTTTATTAATTCAATAAGATCAGCTGTTTGCTGAGCATCTAATGGCGCTGGTACGATACCTAACGCGGCACGCTCTTCTACGTGTTTACGATAATCTTGTAGCACAATATTGCCCTCTTGGTGACGTGAAAGTATTCGGTAGCGCTTCATGCGCAAATAAGTTACCCAATACTTATAGTATTCTAACGCGTGATTATAAAGCTTTTATGGATAGATGAAAATCCATCCAGTTACGCAACTGATTATACCGATTATAAATACTATGAATAGTGGTTGTAGTAAAAACTATTTTCATGAATACTTGTTAAGTAAGAATCATTACCATTAACTAATATTAATTTATTACAGCCATAAAAAAACCCAGCCTAAGCCTGTCTCTTGATCACAAGTCTGGCTCAAGAGATTTTGCTAAATCGTAGCCTTCCAGGATGGCTTGTAACTTAAGCCATCCTTG
>NZ_WTLB01000140.1 GCF_011378855.1 Pseudoalteromonas sp. Z1A8
AAAAGTGCAGATAAAATCACCGAGTTCTTAGCCACTCACAAAGAAAAAACAGGCAGTAAAGGCAAGCCAGTTAAAAGTAATATTACCGACCCCGACAGCGCGAAAATGACGACCTCAAAAGGGACAATTCAAGGCTACAACGGCATCGCGATTAATGACGATAAACACCAAATCATCCTGCAAGCTCAAGCGTGGGGCTCAGTGGGTGAGCAACAAACCCTACAGCCAGCTGTTAAGCAATTAAAGCAGCAGCTTGATAAATTGAACACTGACAAGCGCAAAGACGATCACACGATTAAGTTCACCGCAGACAGTGGGTTTAACAGCGAAGCAAATCTCGAATTTATGGCGCAAAGCGGGTTCGATACCTACATTGCGGATAATCAATTTAGAAAACGAAATCCGCTGTTTAAAGACAGCGAAACATACGAAACGGAGCAAGAAAAGCGCCG
This sequence comes from Pseudoalteromonas sp. Z1A8, assembly GCF_011378855.1. Lineage (GTDB taxonomy): Bacteria > Pseudomonadota > Gammaproteobacteria > Enterobacterales > Alteromonadaceae > Pseudoalteromonas. The sequence continues at coordinate 453 of NZ_WTLB01000140.1, forward strand.
ACTAAAACGCAGTAAAGGCAAGCCACGCTTATTTACCTCAGACGATTTTCATTATGATGAAGCCACCCAAACCTGCCGCTGCCCTGCAGGTAATGATATGTGGCGAAGTGG
>NZ_WTLB01000141.1 GCF_011378855.1 Pseudoalteromonas sp. Z1A8
CGAACTCAGTAGTGAAACGAAACAGCGCCGATGATAGTGTAGCATTTGCTATGTGAAAGTAGGACATTACCAGGCTTCAAATTCAGTCGAAGGACTTTAATCTTAATAATTAAAAATAAGAAAATTGAAAAGAATTTTCTTGGTGACAATAGCGTTTTGGACCCACCTGATTCCATGCCGAACTCAGTAGTGAAACGAAACAGCGCCGATGATAGTGTAGCATTTGTTATGTGAAAGTAGGACATTACCAGGATTTAATTAAGAGAAACCCGTTACAGCAATGTGACGGGTTTTTTGCTATCTACGATTTAATAAATAAACACTCAGTAGCAGTCGCTCTTGCACATCCAGTGCTCCACAAAAAGCGGTTCCAATTGATGATAGCTTGTAGTATTTCACTGTAGATCTTCACCGCTGTTGGCCTACAACATTACTTGGATCTAATACCAATCTGCCAAATTATGTGATCTAATTAGCATACTGATACTTATCTACTTTTACTAAATTGAACTTAGAAAAATCCAAG
>NZ_WTLB01000142.1 GCF_011378855.1 Pseudoalteromonas sp. Z1A8
ATTGATGTTCGCCCTTTTAATTTACCCGATTCATTATGCCGTGGAATTAATCCACAATAAGCCGCCGCTTCTTTGGCTTTATTGAATTTTTTAGCGGCAAACAAATACGTCAGCTCTCTCGATAATACTGGCCCAATACCAGGGATAGACTCAAGTAGTTTCCTGTTTCTTTTTAAATCAGGTTCATTATCTATGTGGTTATCAATGTCAGATTTAAGCTGTTTAATTTCATCGTCTAAAAACGCGATAGTCACTTTTATAGATTGGCAAACACGCGCAGAAACGTTGCTGAATTCACTTGCTTCTAATCGGTTCGCTTCTCGTTGTCGGTTACTCTCAAGCGCATCTAAACGACGGATAAGGGCTTTAAGCTCTCTAACCTCTAATGCTTCAGGTTGCCAATAATTAACGACTGCGTGCTTAGCACAGCCGTAATGGGCAAGCATCGTTGCATCAGATTTGTCTGTTTTGTGAATTATGTTTAAAGCGTCTGCATACTTTTTAGCTTTACCAGGATTCGC
>NZ_WTLB01000143.1 GCF_011378855.1 Pseudoalteromonas sp. Z1A8
ATACGAGGCGAACCCGGGGAACTGAAACATCTAAGTACCCGGAGGAAAAGAAATCAACCGAGATTCCCTAAGTAGCGGCGAGCGAAAGGGGATTAGCCCTTAAGTTGATTTGGTGTTAGTAGAAGGCTCTGGAAAGTGCCGCAGTAAAGGGTGATAGCCCCGTATACGAAAACACCATTTCAATGAAAACGAGTAGGACGGGACACGTGATATCCTGTCTGAATATGGGGGGACCATCCTCCAAGGCTAAATACTCCTGACTGACCGATAGTGAACCAGTACCGTGAGGGAAAGGCGAAAAGAACCCCTGTGAGGGGAGTGAAATAGATCCTGAAACCGTGTACGTACAAGCAGTGGGAGCGGACTTAGTTCCGTGACTGCGTACCTTTTGTATAATGGGTCAACGACTTATTTTCAGTAGCAAGGTTAAGCACATAGCGGAGCCGTAGGGAAACCGAGTCTTAATAGGGCGTTTAGTTGCTGGGAATAGACCCGAAACCGGGCGATCTAT
>NZ_WTLB01000015.1 GCF_011378855.1 Pseudoalteromonas sp. Z1A8
AAAAACAACTCAAATACAGTCACCACCGAATTTGAGTTGCCTTTCACACTGACAACATCTTCACACACAATATAAAGATTCTTGGTATATATTACGTGGCATTGTAGGGGAAATAAAAACAACTCAAATACAGTCACCACCGAATTTGAGTTGCCTTTCACACTGACAACATCTTCACACACAATATAAAGATTCTTTTAAGCGAGGCCAACTTTGCCTCAAGCTATGACTAGAGCCTTGCTCTGTGTCTATGGTTAAACTTTAGAGTGTTAGCTCCAATTTGACAAACGAGAAAAATAAACCTAATAGGTGAAAAAAACTAAACTATAGACGTTTGTCTAATACATTAAGATTGGATTGCTTTGAGAACAAAGAATTTAAAGAGTTTTACAGACACAAAAAAAGCGCTATAAAGCGCTTTTTAATATTTAAGATAACTTAAATAATTTGGTTTTCTTTCCAGGCTTGTTCTTTAGCTAAACGGTTTTTGCGCTTATCACATGGATCATCGCAATCACAGGCTTTATCAATACCAACCGAACCCAAACCACCACAGCTACTTGCCATCGATTTTTTTTGCACGATCATACCAACGGCCATAGCCGATACTATCAAAATTAGTAAGCCAAAAGTAAGAAGAAAAAGTGACATTGCTTAGCCCCTATTGATCAGCAATTAATTAAACTCAAACATTTTTGAGCGACTGCTATTATATACCCAAATAACGCGGAAATAAACAAGCCAGCACCATACTATAAATAAGGTTTAAATGCAGGGCTTGAATAAGTAACTAAACCCTCTTCTGATTTACCTATTAAGTATACTGGTAAATCGTGCTCCTGAGCATATGCCTGCGCTTTCTCCATACCCATCACAGTAAGAGCAGTCGCTAAACCATCTGCCGTCATAGCACTTGGATTAAGCACCGTTACCGACACTAAGTCGTGCTTAATAGGCATGCCGGTTGCAGGGTCAATTAGATGCGTATAGATTTCGCCATCCATTTTATAAAAAATACGGTAATCACCTGATGTCGCTATCCCGTTTGTACCTGGCGATAAAACACGGTGTACCTTACGCTCTCCAGGTTGTGCATCTGGTTGTTCTATCGCAATTTTCCAATCCTGGTTATTTGGCTTTTCACCCGCTATACGTAGCTCACCACCAATCTCAACCATATAATTAGTAATACTGTGGCTTTCTAATAGCTGCGCTACTTTGTCGATACCGTAGCCTTTAGCCGTTGCTGAAAACGAAAGCTCTAGCCCATTAACTGTTTTAGCTAAACCCTGTTCATTTAAAATAAGCTTATCAATACCTATTTTTTCAACCATTTTAGTAAGCTCTTCATCGCTTGGGCGATTGGTTGGCTTTTTATCAGGACCAAAGCCCCATAAGTCAATTAAAGGTCCCATAGTTACATCAAGTGTTTTAGTTGATTCACCTAAGCGGATTGATTCGCTTATAACAGCCCTAAAATCGTCGCTAATTGGCATCACTTGATTTGCAGGTAATCTGTTAAATGTATTTATTTCAGAGTCTTCTATGTAAGTAGACATAGATTGATTTACATCTTTTAAAACAGCGTCTATTTGCAGCTGCAATTGTGAGGCCGATAACTGGGCTTGCTCATCATAATATTTAATATGATAAGTGGTTCCCATAGTCTTACCTTCTAAAAAGGTCTCTTTTGACTCTGGCTTTTCACCACACCCAGACAATAATAAAGTCAGCGTAATTAGTAAAAAGGCCATTATGCCTTGTGAAGTACTTACTCGATTCATAACAGCTCTACTTAATAGATTGAAAAATTAAAGAATAAAAAAAGCCTCGTAACACAAGTGCTACGAGGCTGGTATTTTAACCAAAACTAAACTGTTTTGGTATTAGTGTTAGCCACCGAAATCATCTAATAAGATATTTTCGTCTTCAACACCTAAATCTTTAAGCATAGTGATAACTGCCGCGTTCATCATTGGAGGACCACACATGTAGTACTCACAATCTTCTGGCGCTTCGTGATCTTTAAGATAGTTCTCAAATAACACGTTATGGATAAAGCCAGTGTAGCCTTCCCAGTTATCTTCAGGTTGTGGATCTGAAAGCGCTGTATGCCATACGAAGTTAGGATTTTCAGCCGCTAGGCCGTCAAAATCTTCTACGTAGAACATTTCACGTTCAGAACGTGCACCATACCAAAAGCTCATCTTACGTTTAGAGTGCAAACGTTTAAGTTGGTCAAAGATATGTGAACGCATTGGCGCCATACCAGCACCACCACCAACAAAGATCATTTCTGCATCTGTGTCTTTAGCAAAGAACTCACCAAATGGACCTGAAATAGTTACCTTGTCGCCTTTTGTAAGTGACCAAATGTACGAAGACATTTTACCACATGGCAAGCTTAGGTTTCTCGGAGGCGGAGCAGCAATACGCACGTTAAGCATAATGATGCCTTCTTCTTCTGGGTAGTTAGCCATTGAGTATGCACGAATAGTTTCTTCGTCTACTTTTGACTCCAGATCGAAGAAACCAAAATGGTTCCAGTCGCCACGATATTCTTCAGGAACATCAAAATCTGCATATTTAACATGATGAGGTGGCGCTTCGATTTGGATGTAACCACCCGCACGGAAAGGCACTGACTCATCACCAGGGATTTGCAGTTTAAGTTCTTTAATGAACGTTGCTTTGTTATCGTTAGAGATAACTTCACAATCCCATTTTTTAACACCGAAAATTGACTCTTCAAGTTCAATTTCCATGTCGTTTTTAACATTTACCTGACACGCTAAACGACAGCCTTCACGGGCTTCACCTTTAGATATGTGATCAAGTTCAGTTGGCAAGATATCGCCGCCACCTTCTTTAATGTGAACACGACACTGACCACAAGAGCCACCGCCACCACAAGCAGATGATACGAAAATACCTGACTCAGATAATGCACTTAAAAGCTTATTACCTGCTGATGTAGTAATGGCTTTGTCTTTATCGCCATTAATACCGATGATGATGTCACCGCTTGCAACTAACTGAGATTTAGCACCAATAATCACTAAAACTAGTAGTACAACGATAGCGATGAAAACACCAACGCCTAAGAAAATCTGATAATCCATGATTTATCCTCGCTACCCTTTACAGTGAAATACCAGAGAATGACATAAAGCCAAGTCCCATTAAACCAACAGTGATGAAGGTAATACCTAAACCACGTAAGCCGTCTGGCACGTCTGAATATTTCAGTTTCTCACGGATACCTGCAAGTAATGTAATTGCAAGCGCCCAACCAACACCAGCGCCAACACCATAAACAACAGACTCGCCGAAGTTATAGTTACGCTCAACCATGAATGATACCGCACCAAATATTGCACAGTTAACTGTGATAAGTGGTAAGAAGATACCTAATGCGTTGTATAGTGCAGGGAAAAACTTATCTAATGCCATTTCAAGAATTTGCACAAGTGCTGCAATAACACCAATGAAAGTTAAGAAACGTAAAAAGCTAAGATCTGCATCTGGGTAACCTAACCAAGTAAGTGAACCGGGTGCAAGTACCGCATGATAAACCAAGTTGTTAACAGGCACAGAAATACCCAATACAACTATAACCGCTATACCTAGGCCAATTGATGTAGTTACTTTTTTAGATACTGCTAAAAAAGTACACATGCCTAAGAAGAATGACAACGCTAAGTTCTCAATAAAAACGGCTTTTACAAATAAACTAATATAATGTTCCACTATTTTCCCCTTACGCTTTAGCTTCTACTTGGTCTTTCTTATAAGTACGAAGTACCCATATGAATAAACCAATGATGAAGAATGCACTCGGTGGTAAAATCAATAGACCCATAGGCTGATACCAACCGCCATCTTGTACTAATGGGATAATATCAACACCGAATAGTGAACCCTTACCGAATAGCTCACGAATGAAACCAACAGTAAGTAGTACTACAGAATAGCCTAAGCCATTACCAATACCGTCAAGAAAAGACATAATTGGTGGCGACTTCATCGCATATGCTTCAGCACGACCCATTACGATACAGTTAGTAATGATTAGACCAACGAATACAGAAAGCTCTTTTGCCGTAGCGTAAGAGAATGCCTGTAATACTTGGTCAACAACGATTACCAATGATGCAATAATTGTCATTTGTACGATGATACGTACAGATGATGGGATCTGGTTACGAATAAGCGAGATAAAGAAGCTCGAAAACGCGGTTACTAGTGTCAATGCAATTGACATGATTAACGCATTTTTTAAGCTAGACGTTACCGCTAGCGCCGAACAAATACCAAGTACTTGTAGTGCGATTGGGTTGTTAGCTAAAACCGGACCAAATAGGACCGCCTTCATTTCTTTAGTATCAGCCATTATTTCAATGCTCCTTTACGTACTTTCGCAAGGAAAGGGCCAAAGCCATTTTCGCCAGTCCAAAAGTCAACTGCATGATCAACACCGTTAGACGTTAATGTAGCACCTGAAAGACCATCGATCTTATGCTCATCATTGCCCGCAGTACCTTTAACAATTTGAATTGGAAGTTCTTTACCTTCCCATGTAGCAGTCCACTGTGGATTTTGGATTTCGCCACCTAGGCCAGGGGTTTCATTATGCTTGTAAAAGATAATGCTCTTAACTGTTTCGCCATCGCTTTCAAGCGAGATAAAACCATACATTAAGCCCCATAAGCCGTAGCCTTGGATAGGAAGAATGATTGCATCAACTGAGCCATCTTCTTTTTTAGAGATATACACCGGCGACTCTTTAGTCACACGTTGAATACCAGCAATATCTTTAACGCCTTTCTCTTTAAGAGAAACACTTAGCGCTGCATCATATTTGCTTTTTTCAAAGTCAAAGATTGTTGGGTCTGTATCTACAAACTCACCTGTAGTCATATTTACAACGCGCGCTTCGATTTTTGCATCAAATGTTTCTAAAACATTTTCAACTTTATCGATACCCGCAGCAGCCAAGATATTACTTTGAATATCTTTTTCTTTATTAGCTTGCTGTAAAGGACGAAGCTGTACAGAAGCAAACGATACAATAATTGCACACACTAAACATAGCGCAACAACTACTGCTAACGTTTTACCGATTGATTCGTTATTACTAGACATTACGTGCCAACCTCCGCTTAATATTAGCCTGCACTACAAAGTGATCGAACAGTGGAGCAAATAAGTTAGCAAATAAGATTGCTAGCATCATACCTTCTGGGAAAGCAGGATTCACAACACGTATCATAACCACCATAAAGCCAATTAATAGACCATATGCTAATTTACCTTTGTCAGTAAATGCAGCTGATACAGGGTCAGTAGCCATAAAGAACATACCGAACGCAAAGCCACCAAGTACTAAATGCCAATACCAAGGCATTGCAAATACAGGGTTAGTTTCTGAGCCAACAGCATTTAATATAAACGCAGTTGCTACCATACCTAGGAATACACCTAGTACGATGCGCCAAGAAGCGATACGAACGTAAATTAAGAACAAACCACCTACTAATAATGCAAGTGTAGATGTTTCACCTACAGAACCTTGAATGAAACCATAAAACGCATTCCACCATAATTCCATGTTTGCAAAATCAAGTGTGCCAGCAAATGCTTGGCCTAGCATAGTTGCACCAGAGAACGAATCTACTGCTGTCCATACTGTGTCACCTGAGATTTGAGCAGGGTATGCAAAGAACAAAAATGCACGGCCGGCTAAAGCAGGGTTTAAGAAGTTACGGCCAGTACCACCAAAGATTTCTTTAGCGATTACTACACCAAACGTAATACCTAACGCAACTTGCCATAAAGGAATCGTTGCTGGCAAAATAAGTGCAAATAACACTGAAGTAACGAAGAAACCTTCGTTAATTTCATGCTTACGCACAGAAGCAAATATTACTTCCCAAAAACCACCTACTGCAAATGTTACCGCGTAGATAGGTAGGAAGAAACATGCTCCATAGAACATCTTAGCGCCCCAGCCTGCATCAGCGGTTAATTCACCACCGAATAACTGGAACAAACCAACTTGCCACGTGTTTGCTAGTTCAAAACCTTGTGCTAAAGCACCTGCGGCCTGATGGCCGATATTGAACATACCAAAAAACATAGCTGGGAACGTCGCCATCCACACTAAAATCATCATGCGTTTTAGGTCGATGTTATCGCGTACGTGTGTCGCGCCTTTATTTACGTAGCCTGGTGTATAAAAAATAGTTGCAGCTGCTTCATACAGAGCATAAAACTTTTCATATTTACCACCGGCTTCAAAATTCGGCTCGATATCTTCTAGATATTTTTTTAAACCCATCTCTCTAGCCTTCCTTCTCGATCGTAGTTAAGCAATCGCGTAGGATAGAACCATACTCGTATTTGCCAGGACAAACGAAGGTACATAACGCTAAATCTTCTTCATCAAGTTCAAGCGCGCCTAATGAAATTGCACTGTCTAAATCACGCGCAATTAAGTCACGTAATAATAGAGTAGGCAAAATATCCAGCGGCATTACGCGCTCGTAGCTACCAATTGGTACCATGGCACGTTTTGAACCACCTGTTGACGTTGTCATTTTAAATAAACGACTCGGCGCAAGGTGAGAAAGGAATGTACGCGTTACAGAGAATTTATCACTACCTGGTGCAATCCAGCCAAACAATTCTTTTTCGCGACCTTCAAGTAAAACAGATACTTGAACGTGGTAACGACCTAAGAATGCATGAACACCGTTTGAAATAGAACCTGATAGAACAGAGCCAGAAATAACGCGGTTATCTCCGTCTTCTAGCTCACCAGCCACTAAATCATCCAATGAAGCACCTAGTTGTGTTTTCAATAAACGTGGGTTTTTAACGCGAGGACCTGCAAGCGAAATAACACGATTTGTGTAAATTTCACCAGTAAGGAATAAGTGACCATACGCAATAACGTCTTGGTAACCAATATGCCAAACTTGTTTGCTAACAGAAACTGCATCAAGATGATGGATATGAGTGCCAACGAGGCCAGCCGGATGCACACCACCAAACTCATGTACTTCTACTTGAGCTATAGATGAGCTAGGAACTTGGCTACCTGCTTTTTTACACACAAATACTTTGCCATCGGTCAAACGCGAAATAACAGCAAGACCCGCTTCAAATGCTTGCGCATTCTCGGCAATTATTACTGCAGGATCTGCAGCTAATGGGTTTGTGTCAGTTGCGGTCACAAAAATAGAACTAGGATTTGCATCCACAGCCGCTACTTTGCTAAATGGGCGAGCACGAAGTGCTGTCCATTGACCAGACTGGATAAGTACTTCTTTGGCTTTTTCACGCTCTAAGCTCGAAAGCTCGTCTGCTTTGAAAGAGTCAAAGGTGATTTGCTCACTGCCGTTAACTTCAATAACAACAGATTGCAGCACACGTTTAGCACCACGATTTATTTCTTTTACTGTGCCAGAAGCTGGAGCAGTAAATAGGACGCCTGGGTTCTTTTTATCTTCAAAAAGTACCTGGCCTTTTTTGACTTGGTCATCCACACGAACATGCATGGTTGGACGCATACCGATAAACTCTTCACCAAGCACAGCTACACGTTTGACAGCAGAACCGTCATGTATAACTTGCTGTGGCGAGCCCTCTAAGGGTAAATCCAGACCTTTTTTTATATTGATCATACGCACTTGCATTACATTAAAGGAAAGAAACTGAAAAATCGTATCAACCACGTCGCCATTTGAGTTATTCCAAGCTATATCAAGGTACAAAAGAGCAGCTTGCTAGATATATCAAACAAGCAACGTAGTAAAACTCATCACATATTGTCGAGATTTTAACATCATTTTAGATGACTATGCGAGTGTATTTATGAAAATTATACGACAGAAACGCTTATTTGGTTTTGTTAAGTGATTTTAATAAAAATCAAGTTAGACCAAAGTGGTAGCCTAAGCAATTATTGTTCCTGATTTCATCGTAAATTAAACAAATCGCATAATATAAAAAAAGCCACAATAGCGGCTTTTAATAACTAGGGCCTGTTGACCTTTCAGGATTAAAATTTGTTCAATCTAGGGGCTATTTAATCGCGGCGTGAGGTTTGTAACCTAGTGGGCTAAGTAAAAACCGAGCAACAAAGAGTAAATAGCCCCTAGGCAGAACCCTTTGGGCAGCGCATGTTTGGCATTTATTCCACGTTATCGCCCATTTATGGGGAATAACCACACTACATAGGCTCTGCCTTGCCTAAATACCAAACAGACTGCTGTAAATTCAACCTCGAAAGATAAACAGGCCCTAAGTTCTGTTAGTCAATCATATTAGCAATTGGCTTAACTGAATCGATATCTTGCTCGTAGTCAACACCGTCTATACCAAAACCAAATAAGCGTAAAAACTCGTTATGGTAACCAACATAGTCTGTTAGCTCATCAATACTGCTTGTATCAACACTATCCCATACAGCTTGTACGCGTGCTTGCACATCGTCCTCTAGCTCTTTGTAGTTTTGGAATAAATGTCCGCCGTCATCAAAACGAGGCGATGCACCATACAGGTTTTCACTAAATAATGCGTGAATTTGCTCAATAGTGCCTTCGTATGTGCCATCTGCTTTCATAACTTTAAATAAAGCAGAAATATATAACGGCATTATAGGAATAGCAGAACTTGCTTGGGTTACTACTGCATTAAGTGATGAAACATACGCCTCACCCTTTAAATTTTTTGTTGATTCTTTAATAGCAGCCGTTGCACGGTCTAAGTCTTCTTTAGCCTTACCAATAGTAGCGTGTCCGTATATTGGCCATGTTAACTCTTTACCAATATAAGTGTACGCAGTCGTTTTAAAGTTATCGGCTAATACATCTGCTTCTTTTAATGCGTCTATCCACATTTCCCAATCTTCACCACCCATTACTTTTATGGTGTTGTCGATATCGTCTTGATTTGCAGCTTCAACCGTAATTTCATCAATTTCACGCTTTGATGTATTTAAATTTTTTGTTGTTACAGCATTACCAATTGGTTTAAGTGTAGAAGAAAACACTTCACCAGTATTTGGATCAGTACGACGAGGAGACGCTAGGCTGTAGATAATACAATCTACTTTGCCCAAATCAGCTTTAATGGTGTCGATTGCTTTTTGCTTGATTTCGTTAGAAAACGCATCGCCATTAATATTTTTAGACCAGAGGCCCGCTTCGTCTGCTGCATCTTGAAAAGCAGCGGTATTGTACCAACCAGCAGAACCTGTTTTACGCTCTGTACCTTCTTTTTCAAAGAAAATACCTAATGTTTTAGCACCACCACCAAACGCAGCAGTAATGCGCGATGCCAAGCCGTAGCCTGTTGATGCGCCAATAACTAATACATTTTTTGGTGCGCTTTTTAATGCACCCTGTTGTTTTACATAGTTAATTTGTTCTTGAACATGCTCAGCACAACCAGCTGGGTGTGCGTTTGTGCAGATAAATCCACGAATTTTAGGCTTAATGACCATTGATCATCCTATATCTTTTACAATAAAAATTAGCGCTAGTTTAAAGGCTAATACTAAAAACACTGATCTGATCAGTTAAACACCGACCAAATTCCCTATTTATTTTAGTTAAGCTTTGAGCCGCCCATACAATTAGGAGAATCAGGCGCTTCACCGCCCTGCTCTGTATACTCGTCTGGTGTATATGTATGAATAGCGAGTGCATGAATATGATTTGCTAATTCATCTTTTAAAATTTCGTTAATTTCACGATGGCGTTGTAACAAGCGCTTACCCGCGAACTCTTCGCTAACTACTATAACTTTAAAATGTGACTCAGTACCGGCACTATGCATGTGACTTTCATTGATTACGTTTAAATGTTTACACGCAATGGCGCTGCTTATTTTTTCTTGGATCTGTTGCTGCATTGACATAAAAGACCATTTTAATTAGCTAATTTATAGGCTTACTATAACAAGTTAAATTAACTAACTAAATTGCTTTTGCTTAATGTGCTTAATAAATCGGTAAGTTAAACTTATTCGCGGGTGCGCAAGCGTTGTTTGCTTGGGTAGTGCATGTTGATAATCTCGTTGACTATCTCCATTCATTATTAGGCAACTACCGCTTTGTAACTTTAAGTCAGTCACTTTATTACTCGCTTTGTGCTTTAACTTTAAAACCCGATCAGCTCCTAGCGACACACACACAATTGTTGGTTTATCACCAAGCTCTATTTCATCATCACTGTGCCATCCCATCGTATCATTACCATCTCGGTAATAATTAACCAGTAGTGAGTTTAGAGGCTGGTTTAAATGTGCTTCTAAACGCTTTCGCATATTAAGTAACAATTCATCCCATGGTTCTACTATTTGCTTACTACTTGAATAGCCGTATTCAATATTTAAATCGCTCATGAAACATTGCAGCCGTGGAATGGGTCCAGTTTTGCCATAAACAGTTACATCGGGTTGCTGCCAATGAAGGTTTTTCTGCAAATAATAAAACAGATCGAGGCTTTTTTGCGCACTAAGTGCCCTACTTTGATAAGAAAAGCCATTTGGTAACTGTTGGGGGTTGGCGTTTTGCCGTTGCATGTTAGAATTTACCTACATTAGATTACTGATCAACGAACCATTATGACGACGCAAGCCCAGCTAGGCGATAAAACCTTTACTCTTGAACGCTTTCCATTGGATCAAAAAAACCGCAGCTTACAAGCGTGGGATTCGGCAGATGAGTACCTTATCAATTATGTTAACGAACATCACCCTGATTGTCGCTCATTGCTTATTCTAAACGATAGCTTTGGTGCACTTGCTTGTTATTTTAATAAGTTAACGGTTTGTTCAGTTAATGATTCTTATATTAGCCACCAAGCTGCGGCTTATAACTTACAAGAAAACAAATTGCCTACTACAGATTTTACACAAGTAGATAGTTTGTCGGCATTACCAGAAGACGTTGATTTAGTACTTATTAAAATCCCTCGTAATGTGGGTTTTTTACAGTTCCAATTAAGTGAACTTAGTGAAGTACTCGCGCCTGGTACACCAGTAATTGCGGCAGGTAAAACAAAAGAAATTCATAATTCAACAATAAAATCATTTGAACAATTTATTGGTGAAACAACAACAAGCCTAGCAGTTAAAAAGTCTCGCCTTATTTTAAGCACAGCTAAAGGCGGATATAAAGCAGCAGACTTCCCCATAACGTGGGAGCTTGAAGGCACAGAGTTTAATATAACAAACCATGCAAATGTGTTTTCGCGTGATTCGTTAGATATTGGTGCGCGCTTCTTTTTTAACTACTTACCAGAAACGCCAAAAGCTAAAAGTATTATTGATTTGGGCTGTGGTAACGGTGTTGTTGGATTAATGACGCTTGCTCAGTGTCCTAATGCATCAGTGACGTTTGTTGATGAGTCTTACATGGCAGTAGAATCGGCTCGGTTAAATGTAGAAATTAACCTAGGCGATAAGTTTGATAACTGTGAATTTATCGAAAATGACTGTTTAACGGGCTTTGAAAGAGACAGTGTAGATATGGTGCTTTGTAATCCTCCATTTCACCAAGCTCAAGCGGTTACCGATCACATTGCTTGGCAAATGTTTAAACAAGCAAAAGATACATTAAAAGAAGGCGGCGAACTGCGTATTATTGGTAATCGTCATTTAGATTATCATGATAAGTTAAATCGTATGTTCGGTAACTGTAAACTGCTAGGTTCAAACAAAAAGTTTGTCGTTTTAAGCGCAACTAAAAATAGTGGAATGCTATAAATGAAATTAACAAACATTATAATTGGGTGTTGTGTATTACTAATACTTGGTGGCTGCGCTAATCAGCCTAGCCAAGTAATACTCAATCCTGTTTATAAAAGCGGTCAGATAAGCACTATAAATAGTAGCTTAAGCACCAGTGTAATTGATTTACGGGGCGATACATCAACACTTAAACTTATTGAGTCAGACAAAACTAAAACCTTTGCAAGCCAAGGTCTTACTGAATCAGTTAAAAGTGTTTTAGACAGCGCCCTTAGCCGCAATGGTGCCAGCATTTCTAACTTAGCGACTGTGCGCTTTGAAGTAGATATTCATGCACTGCAAGCGGTAGTAACCGAAAAACTAGTGAGCCATACCAGCGAAGCGCATATAGAGCTTGGTGTAAGAGTTATTCGCGCTTCAAGCAACTTTAGTAAAGTGTATAGAGGCAGTGCTAATTTAGAAGGCCCATTTAGCCACGAGCGCGCTAAAATAGAAGGTCAGCTCAATAAGTTGACTGAGCAAATTATTACCCGCATTGTATCTGATCCTGAATTAATAGAATTTTTAGAAGGTTAACCATGAAACGACTTTTTTTAATCTGCTTAAGCTTATTTGTGAGTGTAAGTAGCTTTGCAGCCCAAGAAGGCCGCTTTGTTCAAAAAGATAATATTTTCCCGCGCGTCGAAATTGTAACGACTATGGGTAGTATTGTTGTTGAACTGGACCGTTCGAGAGCGCCTATTACGGTCAATAACTTTTTAACTTACGTGTCAGATAAAAGCTATCAAGGTAGTGTTTTTCATCGCATAGAACGTGATGTAGAAAATGACCGCGACTTTGTTATTCAAGGTGGTGGCTACGATAAAGATTACGACGGCCTACACGAAAACGATCCTATTTTTAATGAAAGCGGTAACGGTATGAAAAACGATATGTATAGCATTGCTATGGCGTATCAGGACCGTGAACCTCACTCTGGTACTCGTCAGTTCTTTTTTAATATGGATAACAACGATCACTTAAACCCAGGTAAAGATTGGGGTTTTGCCGTTTTTGGTAATGTGATGGAAGGCTACGAAACACTAGATAAAATTATGGCCGTAGAAACAGGCTTTAATGAAAAAATTGGTTACGATTTTGTACCTGTAAAACCAGTGGTTATTTTAAATATAAAAATGCTTGAGCAAGTCCCACTATAACTTTTTTAAGAGCAGCTTAGCTGCTCTGCATCAAAGCCAATGAAGGCCCTATGAGTAAATCTCTCTCTGTTAGCGAATATTTTTCTTATTTTAAAGACAAACGCTTAATCAATATTTTTATATTTGGTATGAGTAGCGGTTTTCCGTGGGTACTAATTGGCTCTGTAATGTCGGCTTGGTTAAAAGATGAAGGACTAAGTCGCAGTATGATTGGCCTATTCGGCATTGTATTTGGCGCTTACAGTATCAACTTTTTATGGTCGCCTTTAATCGATCGTACAAAACTCCCTATTTTATATAAATGGCTAGGTCAACGCCGCAGTTGGATACTATTTTGCCAAAGCTTTATTTTTATTGGCACCTTGTTACTAGCAGGGCTTGATTTAAAAGCTAATTTGGCACTTGTTGCTGCAATTTGTTTGTTAATCGCCATTGCTTCTGCCACGCAAGACATTGCAATTGACGCATTTAGAATAGACACCCTAAGCGAGAAAGAATCACACAAAGCAACCGCAGCGGCCGCGATGGCAACATCTGGTTGGTGGACAGGTTATGCACTTTTGGGCGCAATTCCATTTTATATGGCTGATATCCCCTCGCTCGACTGGCCACAAATTTATTACTTTTTAGCAGCCGTAATGCTGCTGCTAATGAGTGGAGCATTGTTTGCTAAAGAGCCTGAATCAAATCGCGAAGCCGTACATGCAGAGCTTGAACGTGTGTACCTTGAAAAACTGTCCTCTACAAAACAAACCCCTCTTACAAAAACTGTTGCGTGGCTCGCGGTAACCGTTATTGATCCCTTTAGAGCTTTTTTTACTAAAAATGGCGTTAAAACGGCACTGGCATTACTTGCGTTTATTTTCTTATTTAAAATAGGCGAAGCGTTTTTAGGGCGAATGTCGATTGTTTTTTATAAAGAAATTGGTTTTAGCAATAGCGATATAGCTACATTTTCAAAGGTAGGTACTGCCGTACTTACAATCATATTCACCTTTGTTGGCAGTTTATTTAATCAAAAATATGGCATTGTTAAGGGTTTATTTGTTAGTGGCATTGCGATGGCGGCCTCAAACTTAGCCTTTTCATGGATTGCTTTAGTTGGCCCTGATTTAAGGCTATATGCCTTTGCTATTGTTATTGATGGGTTTACGCAAGCATGGTCGCTGGTCGCTATGGTGGCCTTTATATCAATGCTATGCGACAGAGCATTTAGTGCAACACACTATGCATTACTAGCATCATTAGGGAATTTAGGACGAACATTACTTTCGAGCTACAGCGGTGTAGTGATTGATGATTGGTTAATGGGGAATTGGTCGCTGTTCTTTATTTTAACAGCTTTAATGGTTATACCTTCGCTAGTGTTTTTATATCTAATTAGGCATAAATTATATGAGCTTGAGAGGAATTATCATCAAAATATTTAATGCATCCCTGCATTAACATATTGCTTAGCACTATCAAGTGCCCCTTAAAGTGTACTAAGCAATTTTTGAGTTAATCTACTTTTAGCAAGCTAAGTGCTTCATGTGGATCAACTTCAAGAGCTGTACAATAGCGAACAAACTCAATTACATCTAAACGGCGTTCTTGATTTTCAATCTTGCCGATAAACGAATGAGGCGTTCCAAGCACTTGTGCTAGGCTTCGCATTGTATGACCCTTTTCGTGGCGCTTACTTTTAAGCCACTTTGTTAGCTTTGCATTTTCTTCAGAAGAAACTGTTTTGCCCATCATTTTACATCTCCTACTAGATGATTTGACGTACCTATTAAAGCAGTAGTCTCTATCAATAGCTGTAGGCAAGTAAGCAGTCATACTTACATTCAATAGCAAGCTATTGCTTAACAAAGCATGTGTTGCTACTCACTCCACCAATATAGCTAAAAGCACTACGCTAATAATGTGGTAAAGATTTATTTTTATTGAGAATGAAATTTTGCCCGTCTCATTCTTGGATACATTATATACTATTAACACTTTGGTTAAATAACTAATTACATACTCGGTACAAATATGAACACGAGTGAATATTTATAAACGCTGAATATTCACCTAAGTACTCAAAAAGTATTAATAAATTAACTCTTGGCTATAAAAAATTAAAATGAATTTTTATAACAATTTTGTTCCAATTTATCGTCACATGTTTATGATTAAGCAATAATTAGCACCAAAAAGGCCGAATAATGTTCAGACTTCTTTTTTTATTACCTATTGTATTATGCTTAGGTTGGTACTTTTTTTTGCGCAATAACGGCGTGCCGATTAAACAAGGCAAGAAAGGATTTATATACATTTTAGCGTTTTCTGCATTTGTACTTGGCTTTTTTGTATTAATAATGCAAATAACCGAATATGCACCAAGCGATTTGTAGGCATTAAAAAAGCCGCAAAAGCGGCTTTATTCTTTTAGCGTTTAGTTATTAAACGCTAAAGCTTGCACCACAACCACAGGTTGTTGTTGCATTAGGATTAGATACAAAAAAGCGTGCACCTTCTAATCCTTCAGTGTAGTCAACTTCACCGTCAACTAAATATTGAATGCTCATTGGATCGATAACTAGCGTTACACCATTTTTTACAATTTCTAAATCGCCAGGATTCGCTTTTTCATCAAAAGTAAAACCATATTGGAAACCCGAACAACCACCACCTGTTACGTAAACACGCAGTTTTAAATCTGGGTTTTCTTCTTCGTCGATTAACTGTTTAACACGAACAGCAGCTGCATCGCTGAACTTAATTGGTAATTCTTCAGACATTCTAAAACCCTCAATATCGCAATGGCGTGATTATCTAATACCCGAGTGTTTTAATCAAGTATAGTAAAACAACTCTTTACTCTAAGTTATACCTATAAATTAGTAAAAAAACGGCTAAACATTAGCTCACTAAAATAATACTTAAGCAAACTAAAAGCGACCCTTGTAAGCTATAAGTTCATTAAAAATTTTAGTTATAAATAATAGGGCTTAAACTTTACTGCAAATTGTTAATATAAGTTACGAAAAATTCAAAATCACAACGACTTAGCTGAACTCTTTTGCTAAAATGCTGCTGAAAAATGCGGCGAGGAAATAATGCATGTGGCTTGAGCAACTCAGACGTCGACTGGCAAAACCTAAAACATCTGTACAATTATGCTTATTAGGCGTAGTTGCCGGACTAATTGCTGCATTTTTTATTATTTTATTCCGCTTAACTATTTTATTTTTCCAAAGCTTATTTCTAGAAACGCCTGACGACTTTACGACCCTACCAACACTTGAACGTGTGCTAATGCCTTTAGTTGCTGCATTACTAATAGCCACGTTTGCTGCTTTTACTGGCTTTAAACATTACCGTTTAGGTATCCCTTTTGTTATACACAGAATTAAACGCCATTATGGGCAAATGCCTTTATATAATACGGTTAATCAATTTGTTGGTGGCGCACTTGCACTCATTAGCGGTTTTTCGGTTGGTCGAGAAGGGCCTTCCGTACATATGGGCGCTACGGGTGCGAGTATTTTAGCGGATAAACTGCATTTACCGCATAACGCCATGCGTACTTTAAGTGGTTGCGGCGTTGCAGCTGGTATAGCCGCTTCATTTAACACCCCGCTTGCAGCCGTTATTTTTGTAATGGAAGTGGTACTTCGTGAATATAAAGTACACATATTTGTGCCTATCATGCTTGCTGCTGTTACTGGCGCACTAGCTACACAGTTTGTATTTGGTGAAGGCTCTGAGCTTGCACTTATAACCATAGCGCCACTGAGTGGCTGGCATTATCCTTATTTAATACTATGCGGTATGGCACTGGGCGCTATTGCATTTAGCTTTAATCAAAATTTAATGCTAATTATTAAAACATTTAAACCTTTAAGTATGTTCCCTCGTTTATTAATTGCGGGCTGTATTGCCAGCTTAATAGCTTACGCGGTACCACATGCTATGGGCTCTGGTATGAGTGCAATTACTATCGCGGTTGAATCCCCTGATAACGTAAAACTGCTTACCACTATATTAATCGCTAAATTGCTTGCAACATTATTTGCTATTGGCTTAGGTATTCCGGGTGGTTTAATTGGCCCTGTTATTGGACTTGGCGTATTAATTGGTACATTAATGGCCTTTTTTGCTCAATATATTAGCCCTGGTACAGATATAGCCGGTACATACGGAGTTTTGGGCATGGCGGGGTTATTGGCAGCAACACTGCATGCACCACTTGCTGCATTAACAACAGTAATGGAGCTTACATCGTCACCGGAAATAATCGTTCCTGCGATGATAGTTATAACCACAGCCTATGTTACTGCCTTACAGTTTTTTGGAAATCGTTCCATATTTTTACAGCAATTAGATTTTCAAGGTTTGCCGTACCATGTGTCCCCTGCTACCGAAGCACTGCAAAAAGTGGGAATAATGGATGACATGGATGAAGACTTTAAATTACTTTACTCAGACGATAAAGAGCAAATAAAAAACACGCTAGATGCGATGGATAGTCAAACCCCGTTAATTGTTTTTGACGAAGAAAATGGCTACCGCCTCGCTGAGTACGATTTAACGCTAATGTCTGATGAAACAATAAATATAAACTACATTAGTTTGCAGGGCATCAGCAGCCAAGCCACTCTAGCCGATGCATTCGATATACTAAAAGATAAAAGAAGTGGCGCACTTTACGTTTATAACCTTTTAGATAATCAACAAATTATGGGGCTATTACGCTGGGATCAAATTCATCATATTTTAACCATTCGTAACAGCTTACTTTAAGTAATAAGGACTAGTATGAGCGCATTATTGATTTATAAAACACTCCACATATTTTTTATGATTGCGTGGTTTGCCGGTATTTTTTACTTACCACGGTTATTTGTATATCACGCAATGAGCGAAGAAAGGGCATGTAACTCTATGCTTAAAGTTATGGAGCGCAGACTACTTTATTTCGTAACCCCATTTGCTGTTTTAACGGCTGTATTTGGTGTATTAACCATTGTTGAATATGGTCGTGATTGGTTTAGATACAGTATGTGGCTACATTACAAACTTGTACTAGTAATTATTTTATACGTATACCACGGCTACTGTTTTAAGTTATTGAATGACTTTAAACATGACCGAAACACTAAAACAGACCGCTTTTACCGTATTTTTAATGAGCTTCCCGTTATTGCGCTGCTTATCATAGTGGCACTTGCTGTAATAAAACCTAATTTATAAGCGTTTCGGTGCATGTTAAACTGCGCCGCAATTTACAATACTTGTTATAACACGCGCGATTGCGTGCCCCATTTATGGATTATCGCGCCCATTTGATTGATTAGGAATAACCCCATGTTAAGTTTCCAAGGCGAACATATACTGTCTGTAAATCAGCTAGACAGAGACTGCATTGAACGTATTTTTGCAGTAGCTAAAAAAATGGAGCCTTATGCTAAAAAGCAAAAGCAAACAACGGTGCTTAAAGGCGCTATTTTAGCTAATTTGTTTTTTGAACCAAGCACTCGTACACGGGTTAGTTTTGGTACCGCCTTTAACTTACTCGGCGGTGGTGTACGTGAAACTACAGGTATGCAAAGCTCTGCCCTTGCAAAAGGTGAGTCACTTTACGATACTGCTCGAGTTATTTCAGCTTACGCTGATGCCGTAGCTATGCGCCACCCTGACGCTGGCTCAGTAAGTGAATTTGCTGACGGTTGTACCGTACCAGTAATTAACGGTGGTGACGGCCCAAATGAGCACCCTACTCAAGCCTTACTTGATTTATTAACCATTGAGCGTGAACTAAATCGCTTTGATCAAAATATTGATGGTATGCATATAGCACTTGTGGGTGATTTAAAATATGGCCGCACAGTGCATTCTTTATCAAAACTATTGTGCCATTACAAAAACGTAAAGTTTTCGATGGTAGCGCCAGACGGCCTACAAATGCCAACGAGCATTTTAGATGCCGTAGAAAATGCAGGCCACAAAATTGAGCTAGTAAACAAGATGGAAGGCAACTTAGCAGCCGATATTGTTTACCAAACACGTATTCAAGAAGAGCGTTTTCCTTCACAAGAAGAAGCAAATAAATACCGTGGCGGCTTTAGAATTAGCCAATCTATTTACAGCGCTCACTGCAAACCTAACTCAGTATTAATGCATCCTCTTCCACGCGATAGTCGCTTAGAAGCTAACGAGCTTGATAACGACTTAAACAGTAACGACAATTTAGCAATATTCCGCCAAGTACAAAATGGCGTATTAATTCGTATGGCACTGTTTGCTTTAACACTCGGCGTAGAAAACAAAGTCGATAAGTATGAAGTAGACGTACCTTGGTTTAGCCGCAAACGCGATAGCTAAACCCCTTTTTAGTAATAATTTATAGGATTTTTCATGACAATTAGCCAAGACTTATTTGAACGCGCTCAAGCTTCTATTCCTGGTGGCGTAAACTCGCCAGTACGTGCTTTTAATGGTGTAGGCGGTACGCCGCTATTTATTACAAAAGCAGAAGGCGCGTTTACATTTGATGCCGACGGTAATCGTTATATTGATTATGTTGGCTCTTGGGGGCCTATGATCATGGGCCATAACCACCCTGCAATTAAACAAGCCGTGCACGAAGCTGTAGAAAATGGCCTTAGCTATGGTGCACCAACTGAAGCCGAAATATTAATGGCTGAAAAAGTAAAAGAGCTGGTTCCATCAATCGAAAAAGTACGTATGGTTAGCTCAGGCACTGAAGCGACTATGAGTGCAATTCGTTTAGCACGTGGCTTTACCGGCCGCGATAAAATATTAAAATTTGAAGGTTGTTACCACGGCCATGCTGACTCGTTATTAGTTAAGGCAGGCTCTGGTGCACTAACAATGGGCGTACCTAATTCTCCAGGTATTCCTGAGGACTTTGCTAAGCATACACTTACGGTATCGTTTAATAACCTAGATGAAGTAAAAGCTATTTTTGCAAAATACGCTGACGAAATTGCCTGTATTATTGTAGAGCCAGTAGCCGGTAACATGAACTGCATTCCACCAGTGCCAGGCTTTTTAGAAGGTTTACGCGCAGTATGTGATGAATACAAGTCTGTGCTTATTTTTGATGAAGTAATGACGGGCTTTCGTGTTGCTCTTGGCGGCGCACAAGCTTATTACAACATTAAACCAGACCTTACGTGTTTAGGTAAAGTCATTGGCGGCGGCATGCCTGTTGGCGCATTTGGTGGTAAAACCGAAATAATGGATTACATTGCGCCTGTGGGTCCTGTTTACCAAGCGGGTACTCTTTCTGGTAACCCTATTGCGATGGCTGCAGGTTTAAAATCACTTGAGCTATTATGTGAGCCTGGTTTACACGATAAGTTAGAAGCGACGTCTAAAGCAATTTGTGAAGGCTTTGAAGCTGGCGCTAAAAAAGCAGGCATTGCATTAACAACTAATTATGCTGGCGGCATGTATGGATTCTTTTTTACTGATGCTGAAAAAGTAACGACATACAAACAAGCTACTGAATGCGATCTAGAGCGCTTCAAACGTTTTTTCCACCTTATGCTTGAAGAAGGTGTGTACCTTGCTCCATCAGCATTTGAAGCTGGTTTTGTATGTGCTGCGCATACTGAGCAAGAAGTAAAAGAAACAATAGCGGCAGCAGAACGCTCGTTTGCTAAACTTTAAGTTAAAATTACTTATTATATTTTATAAGCAATTGTTTTACGGTGCGTAATTAAGACTAAAGATTGAAAAAAGCCCGAAAGGGCTTTTTTTATTTGTAATGTACTATAAATGAATGATAATTAAGCATAACAAGGTCTATTCACCTTTACCCTAATTACAAAAATACAAGAGAGCCTTATGTCAGGATTACGTCAATTTTCTTTTCCCGCTATCCAGCTAATGGCAAATTTAAAATACAAAACTAAAATCAGCTTAATGTTTGGAATTTTACTCGTTCCTCTTGCACTTAGTTTGTTTTTTTTAGTCTCATTATTAAGTGACAGTATTACTGTTTCAAAAATGCAGCAACAAGGCTTAAAAGGCTACAGACCTATACTTTCAAACTTGATGCAAGGTGATATAAATCAAAATATAAAAATAGCCCGCTCACTCGGTTTTGATATAAAAAACGATCAAGAAAATGAAGTACTCGAACTTGTTTCTATTCAGTCAAACCTAGCCTTAGATAGTCAGTTAGCTAGTGCTTATGTAAACCGCTCTTTAGTTACCCCAATTCCTGCACTTATAATGCAAATAAACTCGACAGCGCAAAGCGCAAACACTGTTTTGGCAAGTAATCGTTTTACGCCAGATACATTTATAGCACTTTCAAATTTTAGTAAGTCACTTCCTTTATACGAAAAACAACTCGATAAAATACTTAATGTAGCCACCAATGCAGATAAATCAGTAAATAAAGCGCTCATGCCTTCGTTAACTAATTTACACAGTGCTGTTGGTGCATTCAAAAAAGCGATAGATGAAAAACTACTTGAGCCGGACGATATCCTATTAACTCAAGCAGAGTTTACTAAGCTAACAAGCAACGTTCACAGTAGTATTAATCAACTTGTTAGTAAGAGCATTCCAACACTTGAGAGCCTTATTGAAGCAAAACTGCAAACTCAACAGTGGACACGAAACCTTGTTTTAGCCGCTTCATTGATCAGTTTGTTATTTGCATTTTATTTGATGATTGGTTTTTATTTTGCAGTTGTTGATACCATTAATCGCTTTGCTGATGCAGCGAATAGAGCCGCGAATGGTGACTTAAATGCAACTATCGATTCGAGCACTAATGATGAAATGGGAATTATTGCATCGCGCTACAACGCATTACTTAACGCATTTTCACATTTATTATTTGATGTTAAAGCAAGTACAGAAGAGCTATGTGGTGCAACTAAATCGCTATCACATGCGAGTAGCCAAACAAGTAATGATGTTTCAAAACAGCAAATCCGAGTAAACGCTATTTATAATGCTTTAAGTGAAATGGCTCAAAACGCACTTGCAGTTGAAGAATCAGCGCACCAAGCAACACTTACCGCGCAAGATGCTGCAATGCATGTAAAACAAGGTTCAGACAATACAATGGAGCTTGCTAAATACATGCAAGACCTACAGATTGAATTTGCAGAAAGCCAGCAAGCACTCGATAAGCTAGCGCAAGATAGCCAAGAAATTAGCAAAGTTAGCAAAGGGATCAGTGAAATAGCCGATCAAACAAACTTGCTTGCACTTAATGCCGCTATTGAAGCCGCACGCGCTGGCGAGCATGGTCGTGGATTTGCCGTTGTAGCTGATGAGGTAAGAACACTTGCTCAGCGTACACAAACGCAAACCCAAGAAATTCACCAAATTATTAGTTCCTTACAACAGGCATCTGACGACACTCAGCAAAAAATGCGCTCAAGTGTTGAAAAAATGGAGCAATCAGTAAAAGCAGCCAACCAAACTAATGATGTATTGCAAAGTGCAGAACAAAGCATGGGTGATATTAAACATCAGGGTGAAGTTATTGCAGAGCGTGTTAAACAGCAGTCAAATGCGACAACACAAGCATTGAATGATTCGCAAGAGGTGAGTAATTTAGCAGATCAAACGCTAACATCAGCTCAATCAACGCTGCAAGATGCACAACAGCTAAGTCGCTTATCCGATGATTTAACTAAATCGATGCAGTTTTTTAAATCTTAATACCAATACGCTTAATTAAGTGATCTATTTTGAGGGAAGAAAATCGTGTCGATAACAAGGCAAAAATTTCGTTATTTAGTTGTTCTATATCAGAAATTTTTAACGTAGTTAACGTCAGATTTAACCCCTCAAATTGATTAAGTATTATTACGGATTGGTATAATTACGCTAACTATACTTTAAACAACAAAGCCGCTAAATAAGCGGCTTTGTTGTTTAAAGTAATCTTAAATTAACGAATACATTGTGGTCTTGGCTCGAACTCACTCGCTCTAAGCGGTAGCTGAATCACCTTGCCACATCCTGGTGGTGCCTGCTTACCCGTTTGTTCATTTACAAATGCCCAGCGAATTGATGGTGGACGCGTATCAGCTATTGCTTGTGGGTTAAGTGGCTTTAAGTAACGAATATACGCTTCTAATGCGCCTACGCTGCCTGTTAACCCCGTGCTTTTGTTGTCGTCTCGACCAAGCCACGCAACAGTCACTGTATTTTGATCAAAGCCTGCAAACCAACTATCACGTAAATCGTTACTAGTCCCTGTTTTACCTGCTAGTTGGATTGACGGGAAGTGTAAATTTAAGCGTTTAGCAGTGCCGTCTTTCGTTACGCGTTTCATCGCGTATTTAGTCATATACATTGCAGATTTATCAAAACGAGGCTCTGCATTTACTTTATGCTTATAAAGTACTTTACCAACCGAGTCAGTTAATGCCGAAATTGCAGTGAGCTTTTTATATTCGCCATCTGCAGCAATTGTCGTATAAAGCTGAGCAACTTCAAAACTCGACATTTCAACAGCCCCTAAAAGCAACGATGGGTATTCGTTTATCGCCCCTTTAGCGCCTAATCCTTTTAGTGTTTTCGCGACTTTATCAACACCTACATCGAGGCCTAAATTAACCGCTGGAATATTAATACTGTTACTAAATGCTTTATAAAGAGGGATTGCTCCACGGTATTTATGATCAAAATTTTCTGGTTGCCACACTTTTCCCTGCTCATTTGTAACCTGTACTGGCGAGTCATCAAGCAAAGTAGCTAAATTATAATGTGGTAATTGCAAGGCGGTTAAATACACAGCTGGTTTAACCAGCGAGCCGATATTACGTTTTGTATCTAAAACACGGTTAAACCCTGAATAACGAACATCGCGCCCTGCAACAAGTGCAGATACACCGCCCTTTTCTACATTAACAGATATCATGGCTGCTTCTAGTTTTTCGGTTCTAGGACGATTCTCCAGGTACGGTAAGCTCTTTTCAATAGACTCCTCCATTGCTGTTTGCTTTTGTAAGTCAAAATAAGTAAATACTCTTACGCCTGCATCAAGTGTTTGCTGATCTGGCAATAATTCATTTAGTTCTCTGTTTACTAACTCTAAATAACCTGGATATGATTTTTGTAAACTCGCTTTCATTGGCGCAATATCAATTGGGCGATTAAGCGATGCACGGTACTCTTTTGTGCTAAGTAGCTTGTTTTCAACCATAAGGCGAAGCACTAAGTCTCGGCGCTCCATTGTGCGCTCTTTATAACGACGTGGGTTGTAATAAGATGGACCTTTAACCATAGCCACCAGCAACGCAATTTGGTCGTATTCAAGCTCGTCTACCGGCTTTGAAAAATAAAACTCAGACGCAAGGCCCATGCCGTGCACACCTTGGTTGTATGACTGCCCTAGGTATACTTCATTTAAGTAAGCTTCTAATATTTGATCTTTTGAATAACGGTAATCTAAAATAAGGGCAATAAAGGCTTCATTTATTTTTCGTACTAAAGAACGCTCACGCGTTAGGTAAATGTTTTTAGCTAGTTGCTGAGTAAGTGTGCTGCCACCTTGAACGGTGCGCCCCGCTTTAATATTTGAATAAAGCGCGCGTAAAATAGAAAACACCGACACACCATGATGCTCATAAAAATTACGGTCTTCAACCACCAGCAGGGTATCTTTTAGCATTGCAGGAAACTTATCTAGCGGTACAAATTCTCTATCTTGTTTAGAGTCGTTACCAATACGCGCTATTTGCACAGGCTCTAGGCGAGCAGAGTTTAAGCGCCTACCAAACTTATCTTTAATGGTTGCAACTTTTTGCCCTGCAAAGCGAAGTTCAATAATATGTGATTTTTCAAGGCCATCATAAAATTCAAAATCACGACGGTAAATTTTAATGCTATCTGCTGTTTTAACAAACTGCCCTGTTCGGCTCAATCTATTAACGGATGAATAATTTAAACGCTCAAGTTCAAATACAACCTCTTGGCTTGATAAAAACTGCCCCGGATAAAACGCCATAGAACGAGCATACACTTGCGCTGGAAGCTGCCATTTATTGCCTTCAAATATACGTGTTGTTTTTGAGTCTAAATAAATAAAGTACATCGCCATAGCAATAAAAACGGCTAAGCTCAACTTCCAAAAAACCGACCATGTTTTTCTCATAAAAGAGCGTTTAACAGTGGTTTTAACTGTTTTTTTACTGCCCTTTGATGTGCTTTTTTTTGTCGTGCTTGACGATTTACTTGCACGTTTAGCTGCAGGTTTGCTGGTAGGTGTTTTTTTATTATCGGCCATTTAAGTGTAATTTATTCCAAGGGTTATTCACGAGAGTGAGCTTAGCATATAGGGCATAGCCTAACATCCGAAAAGTTAACCCCCCCTGAAACAAAAAAAGCTCTACCGAAATAGAGCTTTATGTAAACACACTATTATTTAAAAACTATTAGCTGTTTCGAACAGAAACAAACTCTGGGTAGGCTTCAATACCACAATCGTGTTGATCCATACCGTTTAGCTCTTCCTCTTCGGTTACTCGTATGCCCATTGTTTTGTTTAGCACAGTCCAAACAATAAATGATGCTACAAATACAAAGCCAACAATACAAAGTAGACCAATTAACTGATTAACAAAGCTTGCATCACCGTTGGTTAGTGGTACTAACATAATACCTAATGCGCCACATGAACCGTGAACAGAGATAGCACCCACTGGATCGTCAATCTTAACTTTATCAAGTGCTATGATGCTAAATATAACAAGTGCACCACCAAGTAGACCAAGTAAACATGCCATTAATGGTGAAGGCGAAAGTGGGTCTGCTGTTATAACAACTAAGCCAGCTAATGCACCATTTAATACCATAGTTAAATCTGATTTACCCCAAAGTACTTTACATACAAACAGTGCAGCAATAGCACCCATTGCAGCAGCAGCGTTGGTGTTAAGTAATATTTGACCTACCGCAGTGGCATTTTCTTTATCAGAAAGTAGTAATTGAGAGCCACCGTTAAAGCCAAACCAACCCATCCATAAAATAAATGTGCCTAGTGTAGCAAGTGGTAAGTTTGAACCTGGAATTGGGTATATTTCACCGTTCTTACCATATTTACCTTTACGAGCACCTAGGATTAATACACCTGCTAATGCTGCGGCTGCACCTGCGCCATGTACAATTGCAGAACCTGCAAAATCAACAAAGCCCATTTCAGATAAGAAACCACCACCCCATGTCCAGTAACCTTCAATAGGGTAAATAAAACCAGTTAGGATTACAGCAAAGCCTAGGAAAGCCCACAATTTCATACGCTCAGCAACAGCACCCGATACAATCGACATAGCCGTTGCAACAAATACTACCTGGAAGAAAAAGTCAGATTCTAAAGAATGGTCAGCATCAGCAGCTTGTGTGCCAATTAAAGCGCCTATTGAAGGAATAAAACCACCTTCGGCATTGTCTACATACATAATGTTGTAGCCAACTAATAAAAACATCGTACATGCAATTGAATACAGCGCGACATTTTTAGTTAAAATTTCAGCTGTGTTTTTAGAGCGAACTAAACCCGCTTCTAACATGGCAAAACCTGCTGCCATCCACATTACTAATATACCTGATATTAAAAAATAGAAGGTATCGAGTGAAAATTTTAGTTCTATTATTGTATTTTCCATGAGACCCCCTTAAATTGCTTCTTCGTCAAGTTCGCCAGTACGGATACGAACAATTTGATCTAAGTCGTATACGAAAATTTTACCGTCACCAATTTTACCCGTTGATGCAATTTTAGTGATTGCTTCCACAACGCGTTGACAGTTTTCAGTACGCGTTGCAATTTCAAGTTTGATCTTAGGAATAAAATCTACTTGGTATTCTGCACCACGATATAACTCAGTATGACCTCGTTGACGTCCAAAACCTTTGACATCAACTACTGTCATCCCCTCAATTCCTAAATCAGCGAGTGCTTCACGCACGTCATCTAATTTAAATGGTTTTATGATTGCACTAATCATTTTCATAGCGGCCCCCTCGGACTCTTTATTGTTATCCTGTTGGGTTAAACAATCCAACCTTTGTGCCACTATTTTTATACATTTAAAAACAATAAGTTAGTATAAGTCATAAACTCAACAACAAAAAAAACGCACCAATTAGGTGCGTTAATTTAACAAGTCAGCTACATTGGTGCGTGATATATCTATATATATTTATCGCGTACCTCGCTTTATTAAGAAAGGCTATACCACGCAGTTTCTACCTTGGCTTTTAGCTTCGTATAATGCTTTGTCAGCAACACGCATTGCCTGCGTTAAGCTAGTGTCTTGAAAGTCTGCCAAGCCTATACTTGTAGTAATTTTAATTGATTTATCGCTAATAGAAAAATCGTAACTAGCCAACTTTTTTCTAAATACTTCAAAATATTCGCGACCGCGTTCTAGCTCTATTTCAGGTAATATTATGGCAAACTCTTCTCCGCCAACGCGTGCAACCGTAAAGTTTGAAAATGTAGATCGTATTAAAGAACCAACCTGCTTTAAGGCTTGGTCGCCGCCTTCATGGCCGAACGTATCATTAATATTTTTGAAAAAATCGATATCAAGCAATGCAAGAGTATTTTTCTGATTTTTACCTTTAAGAAGCTTTTCTGCATATTGATAAAAATAGCGTCGGTTATGAAGCCCTGTTAAATGATCCCTATGTGCACTTTCCTTAATATCTGAAATCAGCGACAGCTGCTCCATTGTTTGAAGTACTCGACAATGAAACTCCTCATTCATAAATGGCTTTGTTAAAAAGTCATTAGCGCCGTATTTAATAAATCGCGCTGATAGGCCATGTTTCCCGGCACCCGACAAGCCAATAATCGCTAAGTCGTCTCGGCCTCTAAAATTACGCACCGCTTTAACCAGCTCAAAGCCATCCATAGAGGGCATAGCGTAGTCGGTCATAAGTAGCTTTATATCAGGATTAGCTTTTAATATTTCGAGTGCTTGTTGGCCGTCGTGAGCATCTGTTACATCGAACAATTGCTTTTCAAGCATTTGCTTCATTAACGAGCGACTCAGCATTGAATCATCCGCTATTAATGCCTTACAGCCTTGGTTTCTTAGTAATTGAGCAACGAGTTTTACAGCGTAGTGGTAAGAATCACGATTATCTTTAATAACATAATCAACAACACCTAATTCAAGCATTTGTTGGCGCTTGTATTCATCTATTTTGGAGGTTAAAACGACCGTCGGAATTTTTTTAGATAAAGTATATTTTGCAACTTCACCGTGCGGAGCATCGGGCAGAGTTAAATCAACTAACGCAAGCGTATAATCGTGCTTTTCTACATAGGTTGCGCATTCAGCTAAAGACCAGGCAAAATCAATTGCTACATCAAGGTATTGTGCAGTTAAGTGTCGAAGTACCTGCTGGACTACTTTACTGTCTTCAACCACTAATACTCTTTGCATAAAGCTTCTCTTTACCTTTAATTAATTTAGTAACAAAACAATAAATACAACGCTATTACGGTAATAGCATTTGTCTATAAACATCCGGTGTAGAGTGCACTGATGTGCTTGAAAGCGTAATCCATTAGATTTTATTAGTGATAGCTTGTATATAAAATCAATACAAGCAGGCCCGCAATATACCTGAATTTTGTAATTAACTAAATAAAGAAACCAAATTCAAAATAACTATGAAAGTGATAAATGCCCGTCTCTAAGCGCATTTATATTTTACTTAACTAGTATTATCGGCAACTAGTCTCAATACTTTTGTTATTTAACTCATTAATGTCTTTAATGGTGTATCAACAATAATAAGGACACCTAATGAAGCTTAGTCGTATTATCAGTTTACCGATAACCGTTATTGCATTAATAATTAGTACAAGCACACTTGCCGATAACCAGCGTCGTATTGATGTAGATAGCAAAGTAGTTACCCAACATAAAGCTAAAATTAATGGCCAACGCTTTAATTATACCGTAGCCACAGGCACACAACCTGTATGGGATGATAAAGGCGACGCAGTTGCGACGCTGCAATACACCTATTATACCCGCGACAAAGTTGACGACAGAACAACTCGTCCATTACTTATTTCGTTTAATGGCGGGCCTGGTTCGGCCTCCGTATGGATGCACCTTGCCTATACTGGCCCTCGCGTATTAAAAATTGATGACGAAGGCTATCCTATTCAACCTTATGGTGTAAAAGACAATCCATACTCTGTGCTTGATATTGCCGATATTGTTTACGTAAACCCAGTAAATACAGGCTACTCTCGCGTACTTGAAAACGACAAAGGCGAACTTCCTTCCAAAGCAAAACAAAAAGAGCTATTTTTTGGTGTTAATGCCGATATTAAATACCTTGCTGAGTGGCTAAATACCTTTGTAAATAGAGCAGAGCGCTGGCGCTCACCTAAGTTTTTAATTGGTGAAAGCTACGGTACAACACGCGTATCAGGCCTTGCTCATGAGCTTCAAAATAGTCAGTGGATGTATATAAACGGTGTTGTACTGGTATCACCTACCGATATTGGTATTAAGCGCGACGGCCCAATTAAAGCAGCTAACCGCCTACCTTACTTTGCAGCGACTGCTTGGTATCACAAAGCACTTAAAGCCGACTTACAAGCTAAAGACCTAGACGAGTTATTACCTGAAGTTGAAGAGTTTACTGTAAATGAGTTAATTCCAGCGCTTGCTAAAGGTGGTTTTATTAACGCTGATGAAAAACGTCGCATAATTACAAAGATGGCGCACTACGCAGGCTTATCAGAAAAATTTGTTGAGCAAAATAACTTAGATGTTCCAACTCAATTTTTCTGGAAAGAGCTACTACGTGAACGTGGTCAAACTGTGGGTCGCTTAGATTCTCGTTATTTAGGAATGGATAAACGCGACGCAGGTGAATCTCCTGACTACTGGGCTGAACTTACCTCATGGTTACACTCTTTTACTCCTGCAATTAATCATTATTTGCGTGAAGAGCTAAACTATAAAACAGACGTAAAATATAATTTATTTGGTAATGTTCATCCGTGGGATAGAACCGGTAACAATACGGGCGAAAACCTGCGCTTAGCAATGGCGCAAAACCCTTACTTAAACGTGATGATTCAATCAGGATACTTTGATGGTGCAACCAATTACTTTGACGCTAAATATACGTTATGGCAATTAGATCCAAGCGGTAAGATGAAAGATCGTTTGAGCTTTAAAGGCTACAGAAGTGGACACATGATGTACCTTCGCCATGCTGATTTAGAAAGCTCTAACAATGATTTACGTAACTTTATAGAGCACGCTTTACCTAAAGAAGGGCAAGCGGCTAAATATTAAAATATTGATAAATAAAATGGCTCTTTATGAGCCATTTTTTATGTGCGTTTTTCATATCTTAAGCAGTAACTTTTAAGCTGAGTAACAACATCGTTAAAGCAGGTCTCGAGACTTTGCATTTCATTGTTATCAATAGATTCATTTTCTGCATGCGTTTCAATCTGCTGACATATATCAGCCAGTTTAATAGCCCCTACCGATTTTGACGACGACTTTAAGGCATGTGCCTGAAAAGCTAAGTCAACATAGTTTTTGCTCTTGGCATACGCATTAGCCAATTTAATTTGCTCTCCTGCTGTTTGTAAAAACGCATTAAATACCATGCAGTGGACTGTTGGGTCATCACCAAGCATTGCTTTTAGCAGCGTAATATCGAGTTGGTCAAAACTATCTGAAGCTATACTTTCAGTATCTGGCTTTTCTGAGCATGTATTAACTATTGTTTGCGAATGTTCCATCAATAACGACTTTAATTTAACAAGCTCAATGGGTTTGGTTAAAAAGCCGTTCATTCCGCAACTATAACAATTATCTATATTGTTTTTGGTAATGTTGGCAGTAATTGCAATTATGATAAGTTCATCAAAACGGGTGTCTTCGCGTATTTTTTTAGCTAACCCTAACCCATCGAGTAAAGGCATTTGAATATCGGTTAGTAAAATATCGAAGTGTTTATTTTGCAGAGTTTCCCAGGCTTGTTCCCCATTACTTACAAAAGTAGAACACACTCCAAGCATGGTTAATTGCTGTTTTAATACTTGCTGATTTGTAACCTGATCTTCTGCCACTAAAACCTCAAGCGTAGGAAGAGTGACTGTATCTAAGCTTTGCTGTGTTATTTGAGGAGCTTGCACTTGTGCTGGCAAGTCCGCTTGATCGAAGCTGTTAAAGTTTAGTGTAAAACAAGAGCCTTTGTGCTGCTCACTTTGTGCATTTAAAGACCCCTGCATCCGCTCTACCAGTTGCTTAGTTATTACTAAACCAATACCTGTACCATTTACCTTACTGGTTTCAGCTCCTAAACGGTCAAAGGGTTTAAATAAGCGAGAAATATCATCTGGAGCAAATCCACATCCTGTATCTATTACATCTATTTCGCACTGTTTATTACTTAATACCCGGCAATTAATATTAATACTGCCGTTTGGTTTGTTGTATTTAATCGCATTTGAAAGCAAGTTAAGCATCACTTGTTTAAAGCGGCGCTGGTCAATATAAACCCTTAGCCCTTCTAAGGACTCAAACCCTTGTGTTTTCAACGTTATTGATTGTCCTTTAATAAGCTCAGTGACGAGCTCTACAGACTCCTCTAATACGCTTTTAATAGGCACATAAGAAAAACTAAACTGCATATTACCCGACTCAATAGCCGTTAAATCAAGTACATCGTCTATAAGTAATAATAGATGTTCCCCGGCTTGATAAATGCTTTTCGCGTTTTCTTTTTGTACTTTGTTTGCACTTTCATCATATCCATACAGCTGGGCTAAGCCCAAAATTGCATTTAATGGGGTTCTTAATTCGTGGCTCATACTGGCCATAAAGTCTGATTTAGCTTTACTTGCCGACTCTGCTTGAATACGTAATACATTCAATTTTTGATGGTTATTAGCAACCTCATCAACCATGTTATTAAATGCACTTATTACACTGCCCACTTCGTTTTGTTGCTGTTTATCTATATGGCAATCAAAGTCGCCTTTTGCTAAGCGTGAAAACCCCTGTTTTAGCGTCCTCAAAGGCGATGTAACCCTGTAATCCACCAGCCAAGCTAAGCCAATAAAAACAATAACTAAAATAATAAATTGTATATATATTAGGGTGTAATGAAGTTTTGAAGATTCGTTTATTTCATTCGTAAAATTAACAACCAAGCTAATATTAGCCAGCGGTTTATCTAAAAAAATCACTTGCTGAGATAACAACATATCGCCGTTTTCATTTGCTCCAACCCAATTATCAAGTGGGTAGAGCTGGTTTTTTGAATCAATATCAACAACTTTAATACTTTTCCAATTAGGCCGAGTTTGTAGTTGACTGTCTATTTCTTCATACAATTCTGCATACTGCCTAGTTAATAAGGGCGTAGTTATAGACGTTGATAGTTGAGCTAAAGAGCGCTGAGCAGCCTTCGACAAGTCATCGTTCACCCATCTAGCTTGCTCAGGCAGTGCATAAAATATGAAAAGACAGGCCATAAGCAAGCCACATATCAATACAACAATAAAGCTTTGTGCCCTTAAGCTACGAAACCCTCTAATTTTCAACATAAAATGAGCGCAGCCCCCATTGTGTTAGCTGCTGATATTCAGCTAAATTTGCAATACTAGGGTTAATAATCGGGATACCCTCAAGTAAATGCTTATGTTCTGGGCTTTGCCCAATGTCTAAAATAGCTTGTTGTACTTTTAACTGTATTGGAGGGTCAACCCTTGGGTGGGCTACAATTGGATGACGACTAATTTCACGTGTTTTATAAAGAATTTTAAGCTTACTTTGTAAACTTTCAGGCTGTTGCTTAAACGTACCCATTACGCCACCACCTGCCATTGTTGAGTGCAGTGCTACATTTAAATATACCGATGGGTGGGTTTGGACATATACAGGCTTTATGCTCAAGTCGTATAACAATGCTAAGTCAGCTCTCATTAATAATGACGCACCTAATGCATTAGGTGCAGGGAATGCTATTTCGGCGCCTTCAAGCTGACTTAAATTATCAATACCACTGTCTTTATTTACTACCAAAATACCTTGCAGCTTTCGCCCTGCATCTTTTATTAGTGGCAAATATCCCTGCTGCTCATATGCTATAACACTGTGCCATGGGTTCATATATGCAAAGTCGTACTCGCCGTTAGCAAAGGCTTTTTCAAATACTGGAATGGACTCAACTGTAATTAGTTTTATTGATACCCCTGTTTGCTTACTTACTTGCTCTAACAAAGGTTGCCAAATCGCGTTTAACTTTTGCGGCTCATATTGCGGCACTACACCAAAGGTATACTCTTGAGCAAATAAGAGTGAACTGTGCATAAAACATAATATAGCCACTAAATACTTCATCAATTCTCCAATTAATAGCGTGTCATTATTGCTTAAGCGTAGTTAAAGACTACTAAACACACCATAAAATTATTATGTATTCTATATTTAGCACTGACCGGCTTTGATTACAGGTAGTTTTGGAGTGTATTTTTTATGTGTGAGCATATGGTGCAAATTCATAAATGTGTTGTAAGTACTTTTCAATCCAACCTTATTGCTTAGCCAAGTAGGTATTGCCCCATCAGGCAAAGCATATATTTGGTATTCAATATCAAGGCGGCCTTTGTCCTCACTGAGTAGCCAGCGTGCATTTAAAGTAGTAATTCTTATAACACCATCATTTTGGGGCAGCTCATTAGGGCGAGCATTAATAAGCAATTGGCTCTTATTTGCAGTTAACTGTGAATAGCAAGAATGAGTAATGCTATCTCTAACAGGCCAAGGAGAATTAAAATAACTGTACACTAAATTTTCTGATGGGCTTATGTGCTTAATAATCTTTACCTGAGATACATTTTCGAGCCATTGGGGTGCAGCATCGGTATCGCTAAGTAACTCTAAAAACTCATTGGTAGATACATCTTTCACGCTCATCTGCGCTTTTACTTCAAAGGTATTATCACTGTGGCTTTGATAATACACACTTACGCCATTTTTGTTTTTATACAAATGCCATGTTGGCTCAGCGTAAGTGTTAAAACTAACTAATAAAAGAATAACGAATAAGCACTTTTGCAACTGAATTTTATTACAAAAGTGCATCATTTATTTTTGCCAGTAAGGTTCTATGTCCAATGAAGCCAAACGGCTTTGCTCCATGGCACTAACCAAATATTCAGACTTTTGCTCAAGCCATGATTGGATTTTAGCAAGCTGCTCATCTTCTTGCCCAGCGCATAACTGTTTTAAATACTCAAGCGTGCTTAACTCATAAATACCATGGGAAATATCAAGCCATGGTAATCTAAACTCTAGGCGTTCTTCTTTATCAAATAACGATCCTAAACAGTTACCACTCAGTAAACTATTTTCAAGTTGAGTGCGCAGGTTTAAATACGAAGCGACATCGAGCGTTTGCTCTTTTGGAAGTAATTCGTGTAGATTTTTCCAGTCTTTATTAAAAAGCCTACTCGCAATCGACGACACATTTTGCTCAGCTGCTTGAAGCTCTGTTTGCCCCCAGTCTTTACGCCATTGCTTATCGATTAACCAGGTAGTTAACGACAGTAATAAACGATTATAACGCGCACTATGAAACAGTGCATTTATATCGTCAATACTTGGCTGTAACTCTTTTAAATCACCAATTACTTGAGTAAGTGCTGGCGCTGCATTAATTTTTTTATAAAAAGCATGACGTTTAGACGTGTACGTTTTTAATTGAATCGCGTTTTCTACCCACGCTAATTCGCTTAATAACCATTTAAGCTCTGTACGTAAGTGATCTGTGCTTTCTTTGGATACTATATCGTCGTACAACCAAAAAGTATGACGAATTAAACTAATGCCGTCAGTTACGCGTTTAAGCGTTTTTAAGCTTGGCTTATCGAAATAGCATTGTTCGTGTTTTTGTACAAAACGAATACCAAAGTTCATGGCCTCAATTAAAGCGCGTTCTTGAGTCGTCGACTTTGGTAATTGAACAAAACCAATAGACTTACTCGGCGTTAAAGGTGTTTCATCAGCAAGACGATAACCACGAGCAGCCTTAGAATATAAACCTAAACGAATACAGTTTTGGCTAACAAGTACGTCCGCAAATGCAAATAACTCATTACGACTGCCCTCAACAAGCTCAATTTCAAGCTCGCTAATAATTTCAATTTTACCCGAAGCTGCAATTTCACCTTTATCGAGTACGACTTCAATTTTAGCGCCACTTTCGGTTTCAATTAACCAAGTACGACGAATAAAGTTAGTACTAAATATTGGATACAAGTTTTTTGAAATCGCACTTATTTGCATACCATGAGGCCAAATATCAGCATCAAACGCCATTAAATTAGGGCGACTTGATTCAATTGGTAAATTGTACTCAGGACGCTGATGCAAACCACCTACAACTTCACCGGCAAGCTTTATAGTTTGCTCACATTCGCTGTCAGAACAACGCGTTCTAAACCCAATATCAAGCGCTCTAAGCTCTCGGCTTGGCGTGTCATAGTATGCATTTTGTAAACTGCGTGACGGTTTATTCTTCACCGTTTTTGCAAATTGAGTAATTAATGAGGGGATCAGTGGAATAACGGCATCTGATACCAAAAATTTCAGTTCTATCTCAGTATCCATTCGGTTTGCGGATTACCTTTAAAATAAATAAGTGCTCAAAATAAACAAAGCGCCTTAACAATGCAAATTTTTTAGCCTTATTTAGGGCCTGTTGACCTTTCAGGATTAAAATTTGTTCAATCTAGGGGCGGTTTAATCTCGGCGCGAGGTTTGTAACCTAGTGGGCTAAGTAAAAACCGAGCAACAAAGAGTAAATTGTCCCTAGGTAGAACCCTTCGGGCAGCGCATGTTTGGTATTTATGCTACGTTATCGCCTATTTATGGGGAATAACCACACTACATAGGCCCTGCCTTGCCTAAATACCAAACAGTCTGCTGCAAATTCAACCTCGAAAAATAAACAGGCCCTAATACCTAAGCCTTAGCTGGGTTACAATATCAGTCTTGCTATTGAGCTATATAATCCATACTATCTAGCTACTTATGTGAAATAAAACCACGTTCATAACGGACACAGCTAGATCAACAAGGTAGATAAATGCTAAAACATTGTTTATTAGGGCTACTTTTAACAGCCGCCACATTTATGAGTTATGCACAAGAAGCACAACCTGCAAGTTCAACTAATGCAAACACCGCTTATATTATCGATAATCTATATACTTTTATGCGATCTGGTGCGAGTAAAAATTATCGACTACTCGGCTCTGTAGATGCGGGAACAAAGTTAACCTTGTTATCAAACGAAGAAAACGGCTTTATAAAAATTAAAGATGATAAAGACCGTGAAGGTTGGATAGAAACTAAGTTTATATCTAAAACGGCAGGCTTACACCAACAGTACAAAACACTAAGCAGTGAAATGAGCACCATGCAAGAAAAGCTACGCCAAGCTCAGGTAGAACTTCCGCAACTGCAAGAGCAAAACCAAACCTTAACTGATAAAAACCTACAGTTATCTGCTCAAATCACTAAACTTAAAACAACGCTAGAGCAAGAGCGTACTCAAAAAGAAGCAGCGAGTTCAAAAGAGAAACGCCAGCTACTTACTTACGGTGGTGCTATTGCATTTTTAGGCCTGTTTTTAGGTATTATTTTAACGATAGTGCTGTCGCGTCGTAAGCGCTACGAAGGTTGGGCGTAAGCCTTCCATATATCCGTTAAATACAAAAAGCCGCTATTGCGGCTTTTTGTTCTCTGTATTTTCATGCAATTCGAGCTTTGGTGCGCTCATACCTTTGAGCAATCGACCAAATATATCAGCGCCAGTAATAATGCGCTTTACATCACTCCACACCAATACCACATCGTGATCAATGGCCCCATCAAACGATTTATCTAAAGAATGACTAGCCCGTATTTTTAAAATCACTTCACTCAATCGCATCGCTTCGTCAGCAACAATTATAGGTCTGTGACAATAATGATACGGGTCAAATGTATCTGGCTCAAACAACGCTGAGCGTAAAAAGCCGTCTGCATCAACAACCAATAAAGGCCAACCATCTTCATTAGTAATGATCACCCAGTTGTAACCAGACTTATGTAGTTTTCGTAAAAACTCATTATCAGTCGTTAATGTAAGGTCTGGGAAAATAGGTAAATCGAGTTTAGTCGGCAGTGCAATAATAGAATCAGGATCAATTATCTCCCCTTCTTTAGTTACGCTTATTTCATCTAAACTAAAAAAGTTAAGCGCGCCTATACCCTCAACATGTTGAACATCAGCTTCTTCTGCTTCTATGTGTTTGCGAATAATACCTCTGAGCTCACTTTCAGCAAAGTACGTAATCCCCTCTTTACCTAACCATGCATCAAGTATTAAAGCGGTTGGTTTCGCAACTACATAAAACAGAATCTGATAAAACTTAATTAGCGGCGAAAGCAGGCTCGCCATTTTAAGTGCATTACGAGAAAAATAAGCTTGCGGCGTTATTTCACCAATAATAGTAATCGCAATGGTTGAGAATAAAAACGAACTAGCGCCCATTAATACCGAATCAGAAAGTAGCGTAAGCAGTACATTAATACCTACGTTACCCCATAAAATAGTCGATAATAAAAAGTTAGAGTCGTTTCGAAGAGCCATCACTTTTATGGCCGCTTCGTTCCCTTTTGTACTTTCCATTTCGAGCTGGAGTCTACTTAGTGAAAAAAATGCTAAGTTTAAGCCCGAAAATATTGCCGATTGTGAAATACACAAAGCAATTGCACACCAAATCATGACTTCAAAGGTCATTGTATTTTCCTGTTAGTAATACCAATTCACTTAATTAAGCGAATTGGTATAAGGCTTATAAAAGCAATAAACTGCCTAAACCTAAAAAGGTGACAAACCCAACAATATCGGTAACGGTAGTTAAAATTACCGAACCAGATAACGCAGGATCAATTTTCATTTTGTCTAAAATAGACGGAATAACAACACCTGCTAGTGACGCGGCCACTAAATTCAATAATATGGCTACCGTAATCGTAATACTGAGCATTAAATCGTTAAACCATAAGAAGGTAAGTAGGCCTATTACAAATGCCCACACCAAACCATTTACAGCGCCAACACGTAGCTCTTTTTTTAGTAACGCATTGCGGTTTGAATCTGTAACCTGTCCAAGCGCTAAACCACGCACAATAACTGTTAATGTTTGGCTTCCTGCAATGCCGCCCATAGAAGCAACCACTGGCATTAATACAGCGAGTGCTACAACTTGCTCTATAGTTGCGCCAAATAAACCAATAAACCACGACGCCAAAAACGCAGTCGCTAAATTAATACCTAACCATATACCCCGGTTTTTAGCACTTTTTCGCACACTTGCGAACAAGTCTTCGTCTTCACGTAAACCACCGGCTTTAGCGGCTGCTTCGTCAGCAATCTCTTGGCGTAATTCGTACGCAGAGGCAATGGTTAATCGTCCGAGTAATTTATTGTCAGAGTTAACCACTGGCAGTGCCATTTTTTCACTGTGGATCACCACTTCTGCTGCTTCATATAAATCATCATCAGCATGGAGCGATGAAAAGTCATGATTCGCCAATGTCATTAAGCTGTCGGTATCGCTCGCTTTAATTAAATCGTTAACCGCAACCTCACCTATTAAGCTGCCCTTACGGCTTACTAAATAAATAACCTCACTGTATTGTGGCAAACCTTTGTGTAAAAGCTTTTTAGCGCCACCTGCGGTTAGCTTTTCCGATACTTTTAAAAAATCAAAACCTAACCAGTGACCAAGCTGCTCTGGCGGATATTGCTGCGCCAAGTCGTATTGCTTGGTTTGCGCTTCATCGAGTTGTTTTTTTGCATACTCAACAAATCGCTCTGGTATAACTTCTTCAAGTTCCAGTAACTCTTCTACATTAACTTCGTCAAGAAGCTTAAAGGCATCAGTGTCCTCTAGTGTTTGCAGTAACCACAAACAGCTGTCATCACTTAAATTAACAAAGATTTCGTGTTGTGTGTCTTCGTCAAGCAGTTGCCATATTTCTAGTCGTTGCTCTTTTGGTATCGCCTCAAAAAGTAATGACAAGTGCTCTGTAGAAAGCGTTAACTGCGCATCTGCTAATAACTTATTTTTACGTTCTGTTGTATCGCATTGCAGTAAATCATTTATGAGCTGTGGAAGTTGGTCTACCGGATACTCAATCATCTTAAAACCTTAAAATTTAAAAGCGCACATTACTTATAGTTTACTTGAACAATAAAAAATTGCAGAAAAAACGTGAACTTATTAAGCATACGCAGGCTATTTTTGCGCATTGTATGGGCAAACTAAATGCAGTACTAATATTTATTTTAAAAAATTAAAAAAACAGTAAAAGGAATTGTTTTTGAGGGATTAAACAACAAATAAGCAAACCAAATGGATTAATGACAATCAAAAAAAATCCCATATTAGCCAGGCTAATATGGGCAAAATCACACAATGAACTAGGTGTTTTTAAATTACGGTTTGTGCTTTAAATTAAAGTCTGTCAGTAATATTTCGTACTAAGTCAGAATCTACAAATTGAGTAATAAGTGCAGCGCCCCACGCATAGCCACGCTGTATTGGGTAGCCTTTAAAAATCCAGCGCTTACGCACGTGATTAAAATGTTCTAGGTAGTCTTGTTTAGATTGTGGCAAAGGTTGATCGCCTAGTTTATTCCATGCTTTATATACGCCCGACATATCAGAGCCTCGCATAAAGCGTTGCAACCAACGCGGAAAACGCGAAAAGCTAATGGTTGACTGAAAATCAATAAAATAAGGTTTACCGTCTGCGCCGCATAAAATATTACCCATATTACGTAAGTCTAAATGCACGATGCCTTTGCGGTGCATTTTTGCTACTTGGCGCTCAAGCTCGCTAAAAAAGTTAACAGGTAGTGTTTTGTCTTCATGAATTAAAGAGCGCAGTGGCGTGCCTTCAATATAGTTATAAGCCACAGCTATCGGCGATAACCTACAAAAGCGATTAGCAACAGCGTCAAGCTCAGCTAATCGGCTCAATCCTTTATATTCTTGATTTACAGATAGTCGCGCAAATGTTTTGCGAATAAGCCACGGGCTTTGGCTAAAATCTTTAACGATTAAATCAAATTCATCATCTTTATATCGATACACAATCGCGTTAGCAAAACGCCCCTTATGAACAACACTTAAGTGATGTTGCATAAAAGTATGTTCTGGATATTGCTGCTGTAATTGTACTAACAAATTATTTTCAATCATAACAAACCTAACAAGATGATAACACTAATTGCCTAGGCAACTATATTACCAAAATTAGATTCTACGCACAATCAGATCAGCTAATTTGCACGCTAACTTTCTATTGAAACAGTATCGCTATTTTATTGATAATCTATTTGTGAGGGGCTACTTCGGGTAATGAATCGAGGTTATTTATAGCTTTGAAGAGTAAGTCTATTATTTGGTTTTTTTCAGGTTCTGAAAAACCACTTAATGCTTGAGCATATACTTCATTTACTACTGGCATTATTTCTGGACAAAGGACTTTACCTTTTTCACTTAAACACAAAATAGTTGAGCGCTTATCAAGCTCACATTGTGTTTTAATAATGAGCCCCTTTTCTTCAAGCCTATTTAGTAAACGGCTCATAGCGCCACGATCGTAAACCATATACTCACATAATCCAGCAAGCGTATTAACCGACTTTCTCGCAAGTAGTACTACCACAATATATTGCGCTGACGTTAAATCCATAGGGAGTAATTTAGCATCGACATGAGTGGCTAATCTCGAACGTAAAAAAGACACTAAACGCCCCAAGTCTTGCTCTGGTGCCAGTTCTTCTCGAGTGCAGTGTTTAATTGATGGCATATTTTTCATGGCTATTTCACTATAGTAGATATATTTGCATGCAGATAGACCTTAGCAAATACAAAAAATTCAATAATTTTTATAAAAATTAAACAGCTAAAACTAAGCCAAAAAATAAAGCCGCAATCTGCGGCTTTATTTTATATAGCTTTAAGCTTTGTTAAATTTTAAACTGCCCAACAAGCTGGCCTAAGTTCTCGCCACGAGCAGCCAAATGCTGACCTACTGTAGAGGTGGTTTTGCTTGAAATAGTTAACTCATTAACTATTTCTTGAATGGCGAATACATTACGGTTTATTTCTTCTGTAACGCTACTTTGTTCCAGTGCTGCAGTCGCAATTTGCGTACTCATATCGTTAATTGATCTAACCGAGCTTGTTACTGCACCTAAACTTTCTGAAATAGCACGAGACGATTCAACTGAGCGGTTACAGCTATTTTGACTCGCTTGCATTGCGGCTACTGCATCTGATACTAAATTATGTAGCTCGCTCAACATTTCACTAATCTCTAGCGTACTAACTTGAGTACGACTAGCTAAACTTCTTACTTCATCAGCAACAACTGCAAACCCCCGGCCTTGTTCGCCCGCTCGCGCAGCCTCTATTGCAGCATTGAGTGCAAGTAAGTTTGTTTGCTCAGCAATTCCGCCTATTACACTTAGTACGCTATTAATTTTTTTAGATTGATCACTTAGTGAATCAACTTGTTTAGCGGCTAAGTTTATCTCGCCCATTAAGTTAGATACTTCACTGAGTGAAATATCAACACACTCTTGCGCTTTAGCAACTTCTTGCGTTGCCGCTTGGGTTGACTCTGCCACTTGGTTCGTATTTTGTGCCACCTCATGAGAAGTAGCCGACATTTCGGTAATTGCTGTCGCGACCAAGTCTGTTTCGTGATTATGATTAAGTAGTTTGTCTTCAATTAATCGTGTTTGTGTATTTATATCACCAGAAGCTGTTTTCACATCGTGTGTTACATCAACCACATTAGCAATAATGCCATGTAACTTACTTACGAACATATTGAATGCTTCGCCAAGTTGGCCTATTTCATCGTTAGTATCAATATCTAAACGCTTAGTTAAATCGCCTTCGCCTTTGGCAATATCGTCAAGGCTTTGCGCCATACGCTGTATTGGTTTTACCATTGTATTTGCGGCAATTAACGCACATATAATTGTTAAAACAACCCAAAATAAAGCAATTAATAATAATGTCATTACTTTATCATTCATGTGTTCTTGCATTGTCGTTTGGTATTTAACTAATTCGGCGTCTATATCATCCATATATGCGCCAGTGCCAATCATCCAGTTTGTGCCGGGGATCATTGCTGCGTAGCCCATTTTTTCAACTAGACCTGTCGTGTTTGGTTTTTGAAAATGATAGTTAAAAGCCCCGCCGCCTTTTCTTGCTTGCTCCAGTAAACCTACTATGATTTTTTTACCGTTAGGGTCTGTCATCCCTATTTTGTTTTGCCCTTCAATAGCATCACCTAATAATGCATGAAAAACACTAACGCCATTTGTATCATATATAAAAAAGTAACCACCTTGGCCAAACGTCAAGTCTCTTAAAGCGTTTTTAGCATCCTGCTCAGAGCCACTCGCTAATTGATAGCGAACAATTTTGCTAGCAATTTCAATTTCGGTGCTTAATAGCGTTTGTTTGTCACTTATTAACTTAGTTTGAAATGCTTCAAAATTTTGCTGCTGATTTTTATTCTCTA
This sequence comes from Pseudoalteromonas sp. Z1A8, assembly GCF_011378855.1. Classification (GTDB taxonomy): domain Bacteria; phylum Pseudomonadota; class Gammaproteobacteria; order Enterobacterales; family Alteromonadaceae; genus Pseudoalteromonas. Next base: position 42,614 of record NZ_WTLB01000015.1, read on the forward strand.
AATAATAAGAGCTCAGCATTAAACTGATCAAAAGTAGCATTAAGGGCAAAATAGCTAACAACAACAGTTTGTTTTTCAAGCTTAAATTACTCATTGTTTCTCCGGGGTGTATAAATGCACATATAGCGACAATAGCCAAAAAATAAATTACGACTGTTTACATCGTTTTATTGGGGTTTAAAAGCATAGTAATAAAAACAAAATTAGTGGGAGTAAACTCGTATCATGCTCAATTGGCAGATATTATAGTCGCAAGGTAGGTATTTTGACACTAAAAACACAGAGACCTTCGTATTAATTAATGTATAATTTGCCGCCCTTTCATAAGAGATTTAAAATTCTAATGACTGGATTGATCTAAACTTCATTTGATCGCGTATTAAAGCGGCTAATTAATCCCTATGTAATGAGTTAGCGCATTACTCATGTTAGTATAGATTTTAGGTTCATATAAATAATGAACATATAGATATTAATATTTTATTAACATATAATAAGCCTATATCACTAACACAAAATAACTAGAATAAAATCGGAACGCATCACTTTGAATCACAGTTATAATCTTATAAAAATGAATTATTAATGAAATATATTTTATACCTTGTATTTTTAGTATCTGCACACGTTCTCGCAACGCCTGTAAATAATAGTATTGCTTTTTACTACTCGGCACCTATGCCATTAGCCGAAATGACTTTTTACTCTCGCGTTGTCGTCCAGCCTGAACTTGTCACCGAGCACGAGCTTAATTGGTTTAAAAAACGAAACATTGCCGTTTACGCTTATTTAAGTGTGGGTGAATCGTTTAATAAAAGTGAGTCTTCACTTTCAGTCAATCCTAACTGGAATAGCCATATTGCCGATTTAACATCTACGCATTGGCAACAACAAATGCAAGATAGCGCAGCTACTTTAAAAGCACGTGGTTTCAGTGGTTTATTTTTAGATACGCTAGACAGCTATCAACTTTTAGATGACAAGCACAGTAAATCAGATCAACAAGGTGGCTTAGTCGCGATTATAAAAAACCTCTCTGGTACATTTAATAAGCATCTTATTCTTAACCGAGGCTTTGAGTTATTACCAAAGTTAACGGGTCTAGCTAACGACTTAGTTGCTGAGGGCTTATTTAGCCACTATAGCCCAACCGATAATAGCTATAAATTAACCACAGAGAACGATCAAGCTTGGCTAAGCGCACAATTAAAAACAGCACAAAACTTAGGTTTTAAAGTACAAGTTATTGATTATGCACAGCCTGACAACCGCCTTGTGATGGCACAAAAAATAAAACAAGCTGGCTTTACTCCTTGGGTAACAGATGGGCACTTACAAACATGGGGTACATCAACCATATCCCCAGTACCAAGGCGCATCCTAATTCCGTACAATAGTAATGTAAAACCACTCATTTACACTACCGTACATTTAAAGCTTGCGACCATGATTGAGTATTTAGGATATATTCCTGATTATGTTGATGTAGCTAAACGAGATTTACCGTTAGTAGATCCAAGTTTACATGCTGGTATTATTTCATGGACAAACAGCGATGCTTTTTACACCCCAACTATTACTAATTGGTTGGAAAGTAACTTAGGCGTTGTACCTGAGCTCATTATGGGTGAGCTACCGCAATCAACGAAACTATTACTTAACCTTGGTATTGAAGCGCTTAGCGTATTGCCTCCAGGCCCTTATGAACTTAATCATTTTACTACATGGCTAAAAGGCGAAGCGACAACATCGCCTGCGATAATTAAGCCCTACTTACTGAAATTAGCAACTGATGCCACCCCGCTTATCAATATAAAAGCGGCTGATGGAACTATAATAGTGCAGAGTACTAAAACAAAATATGGCGCGGTTGTTGTTGCACCTTGGCTTATAGATACCTTGCCAATGGAAGGTAGTAAATGGGTTATTGACCCACGTACACTACTCACCAAAGCAATGGGACTACCTCCGATTCTAGTGCCTGATACCACAACTGAAAGCGGTAGGCGTATGCTAACGCTGCATATAGATGGCGATGGTTTCACAAGCCCAGCACATTACGCAGGTAAACCCTATTCTGCAGAAGTGATTCGCGATGAAATAATTAAACGCTACAAACTCCCTTTGACTTCATCGGTTATTCAAGCTGATATTGAAAAAAGTGGCTTACATTCAAAACAAAGTGCCAAGCTTGAAGGTATAGCGCGCAGTATTTTTAATTTGCCTTATGTAGAAATTGCTTCACATACTTATAGTCACCCTTATTTTTGGACTGCGTTATCTGGCCTTAGAATAGTAGATAAAGATGAAGTAGATTATGGCTTTCATCTTGATGTACCTGGCTACAACAAAATAAGCTTAAAAAAAGAAATCACCGATTCAATAAAGTATATTGATGAAAACCTGACACCAAAAAATAAAAAAACAGTGATGATGTTGTGGTCAGGAGATGCAACTCCTGGCCCTAAAGCGCTTGAATTGGCTCGCGATGCTGGTGTGTTAAACGTCAACGGTGGTAATACAGATGTAAATGCCGATAACCCAAGCCTTACGCATGTATCTCCAATAGGCAGACCGGAGCGCGATTTGCTGTATCAAATTTATGCCCCCATATTAAATGAAAACGTATATACAGACTTATGGCATGGGCCTTATTACGGTTTTAGGCGCTTAACCGAAACGTTTGAAATAACAGAAAAACCATATAGATTAAAACCATACACTATTTATTTTCATTTTTACTCAGGTGAAATCCCTGCGGGACTAGACGCACTAAAACATAATATAGATTATGTTTTAGCAAGACCAAATACACCGGTACATCTGAGCCATTACGCAAAAGTAGCAAAAGACTTTTACTTTTCTGCGCTAGCAAAAAACAGTAATAATGAATGGTTATTTAGCTCAAAATACATTCGTACTTTACGAATTCCTACTGATTTTGACAGGCCAAATATTGCCCAAAGTGAAGGTATCTCAGGCGTCACCAAAAAAGGTGACTACATACACATTATTAATAACGTAGCTCGTCTTAGCTTTGATCACAGTCAAAATAGTAAAAAACCTTATTTAGCGTCTGCAAATGTTGTTATTGATAACTGGCAAGTTAACGGACCTGTTAGCTTTAAAGCGTGGGTACCTGCTTCACTTGATTTAATAAATGCACGTTCTTGCGAGTTTGTATCTAGTTTGGGAGAGCGCTTTAAAGGTATTACACGCGCTAATGTGACGCACTTTAATCTGCCAAAAGGTCAATTTTATGGCTATCTTAACTGCAATGGAGTCGCTCGATAATGAATGCTAAAAAGCGCCCTCAGTTAATTTCTGTAAAAACAATATTAGCGATATTAGCTGTAAGTTGTTTTGCACTATATGCGTTATTTCCTCATACCTTATTTTTTGAAGATGATGCACTTTCACAAGATTATACTTTTGAAAAATCGTATCTTAATGCAGCGCTTAACACAGAGCCAAATAACGAAAAGCTACGCGCAAAATTGGTTGAACTACATATAGGACTTAGCGAGTATTCACAAGCGACTAACGAGCTTGAAAAACTACCAAGAGGTGAGCGCAAAGCAACTCTTGAAATAAAGCTGCTTTACTCATTATGGCTAGCAAGCGGCGCTAAAGTTGACGATCGCTTTGAAGAGTTATCTTTAAAAATAGGTGCCCATAAAAACTGGAACGAACAAATACTAACTATTGCAAAAGCCGTTGGGTTAAACGCCAAAATTGCTCAGTATTATCAAAAAAATAAGCAACCTCTCCTTGCAGCCGATTACTGGTTAAGCGCAGGCGAACCAGCCAAAGCACTCGATATTTATAAAGCAAACATAAATGCTGACATTGCAGTCAAAGCGATTAAAACGGCACTTGGTGCAAATAATCCGATACAAGCTTACGCCTGGTGGAAAACCTATGGTGATAAAACCAATATTAAGCGTACGCTTTATTTAGCTAACTTAGCTGGCAACACAGAGGATGCAGCTCAAGCAATTGAAAACTTATTAAAGAGCGATCCAAATAACACCGACTACTTAACAAAAGCCATGCACCTGCGTTTAGCTAATGGAAATGCAAAAGGGGCAGAGCAATTACTCGCCAAACTATTACTACAAACCCCAAATGACAAAGAGCTACACTTACTAAATTGGAAAATAAAGCGCTGGCAGAACAAGCCTAAAGAAGCGCTTAAAGAGTTTAAATGGCTAATGTCGAACAGAGCTGTAACCCCAGCAATGCTTACTGACAGTGTTAATGACGCTGCGGCATTATATTTATACCAAGACGCCAACGATATATATGCATACAAAGCACAAAACCGACAATTAAAAGGCAACGGCTTTGCTAAGTGGATGCAAACAAACGAATTTATAGGCAACACAAAACAAGAACTTAGTAATATTGACCGTTTTGAACAAATAAATGGTAAGAGTGCATTATCACAATATTGGAAAGCGAAAGTACTTCACGATTCCGGAAATTTAAAAGCACTAAGAGCTTTATGGCCTAAATATAAAGGACCTAAAAATGAAGAAGACTTACTTTGGATGGCTCGTGCTTTTTGGCTTAAAGATGACTTTAAAACGGCATTGTCTATTTTAAAAAACAAACAACAAAGTACTGATGGAGAATTTTGGACCGCACGAGTAGATATGGCGATGCGTGTTCAAGATAAAAAAGATGAACTTTATGCTTTTGAACAATTAAAAGAAATCAGCACACTAAGCGTTGGCGATATGCTTCACTATCAACAATTAAAGTTTGAAGATGATCCTAAGGGCTTACTAAACTATTTATGGCAACAATCACCACTTCAGCCTAGGCAACTTATTAAAATTGCACTACTAAGCACACAAGTAAATGATGCTAAATCGGTTGCGCGCATTCATAAAGAGCTTGAAAAGCAACGCTACAATAAAGCCCTCTACCCTGCTTGGCTAATTCTTTCAAATTGGTATCAAAATCAGAGTGATCTAAATGCGACTTACACCACATTAAATCGTGCAGCAAAACTAAGTGAGTACAATCCTGATGTAGTACTTGCACAAGGTTGGTTAGCGCTGCAAATGCACGACACCGTAATGATTAGCCGTATTTTAACTCGCTATTCGGACAGCGATCCTACCTATGCGTGGACGCAATTATTAGCTAGCCTATCTATTTATGAAAAATCATATAACAGTGCTTACTTTTATTTACGAAAACTAGCTGTTGCAGATCCTAGTGACTTAACAACACTGGTTAACTTAGCCGATGTAATGAAGCAGCTTGGTTATTATGCGAATGCTGCCGAGCTAAATCACTATTTATTACAGTATTTACCTAAAGATAAATACGCATACAGAGGCCTAATGTACCGCTGGGCAGGTGCAATGGCAGTTCCTCATTTAATGCAGTTAAACATCATGGATGAGCTTGCGCCCGACACTATTGGTGAGCCTCAAGCAAACTGGTGGTTAGCACGCCGAGCTGCACAAAAGTTAGAACCTTGGCAAAAACTACAACTTTATATGACCAACGGCGAATTCAATAAAGCGAAACAACTAATAGCCGAAGGTTCACTAAGCAAATTAGATGAGCTAAACGCTCTACTCTATTTGAAGCAGCCATACGCAACAATGCAGCGTTGGTATGAAGAGCTGACTGGTGAGCTTGACGAATCACAACTGAGTTTACTCAGAAATGCACGCGCATCCTACTTTAGAGCGCTTGAAATAAACCTATCGCCAGAGGCTGGTTTAAACAGCAGCCAGTACGATGTGAACGTTTATTTTCCTTATGCTAGTGGGCAATGGAAATTAAGTTTAAGTAATCAGCAAAATCTTGATAACAACGGGTTGCTGTTTGCGATAGAAGATAAAATGACATTTGGTCGTTGGTATTTTGATGCAAAAATAGATTCTCACCAAGGCAGCTTAGTCAGCCGCCAAGGTCTTAGTCTTGATTCTCGTTATCAATGGGATTCTCGTACTCAGGTAGGTTTAAAACTTGAATATAATGTTGAAAACCGCCAATCAGAAGCGCTACTTAGTTATGCTCAGCTAGATAAAGCCACGGCCTATGTTAACTACAACATTGATAATAGACAAAATGTGCAGCTTTCGGCAGCCGCTATGTCTTTTTCTCGAAGAGACGATGGTAGTTCACTCATTAATGGCCAAGAATATAACGCGCGTTATCAGTACAGCATTTTAAAAGATCGCCCAATTTGGAACGCTTACTTTAGTGCGCAATGGCAAGACTTTGAGCACGTAAATGCACTTATCAATACCGCAAGCACTAACCCTTTGGCTATAGATATTCAGCCATTTAGACGCTTTGCACTAGGCACCTCATTTGCCTCAACGGGTTCATTAGAGCCGCCTTATTTAGGCGCAAACCCTTCGTGGTTATTTGATATAAGTACTGGCTATCAAACACTTAACGATACAGTAGATGTATCTGTTTCAAGTGGTGCTGGTTGGTCTGTACTAGGCGATGATTTATTTAAATTACAGCTGGGTTACCAAAGTAGTAATAAAGTGGGTAACTCAGATACACAATTACAATTAGGTTATTACGTACATTTTTAATGTTAGGAGAGAGTATGTTTCGTTTAATTATACCGTGTTTGGTATTACTATTATCTGCTTGTACCACCAGTAGAGTTGCTGATGATGTAGAGCTTAGCCCTTCAAAAACAGTGGCACTTATGCCACTAGTTAACCATGCTCAAACACCGCTTGCTGGTGAACGTGCTGAAGATATTTTAGCCAGTATTTGGCAGCAAAATAAATTGCCAACTCTTATACGCGCTCCTCGCGTAAACAGCAAAGAGCTTCCACCACTGGACGATCAATACCGTTTAGACAATGCTATGCAATGGTTAAGCACTCAACAAGCTGACTATGTACTAACAGGCAGCATTGAAGAGTGGCGCTATAAAGCAGGCCTTGATGGAGAACCAGTTGTTGCACTGACATTATCACTTACTGTAAACGGGCAAACAACGCCGATTTGGACGGGTACTATTGCTAAAAGTGGTTGGGGTCGCGATAGCATTGCAGCAACAGCACAAGATGTGATTGCCGATTTAATTTCTTATATAGAGGTTAGTGAGTGAAAACACATTTCCTTAGACCAAGAGACGTTCCTGAGCTACAAATATGGGCTGAGGTATTTATATTTACCGCGCTTGCTTTAGGGCTGCCTGTATTATTTAACGCAGAGGACCCATTTTGGACTGAGGGAGGGTTTTCGTGGCCTGTACTTGGCCCACTTTTAGTTTCTCTACGTTATGGCTTTTCAAAAGGCTTTATTAGTATTTTATGTTTGCTTGTTGGCCAACTTTTTTTACTTCAAGCAAATATTTTATCACCGCAAAGCGACTTTAATATTAACGCCATGATTGGTTACATTATTGTAATTATGATCACTGGCGAATTTAGGGATGTGTGGGAGCGTACTAATCAACAGCAAAGTATTCAGCTGGAGTACGTAACCGACCGCCTTGAAACCTTTACTCGTCAATATCATTTAATTAATTCATCTCACGATAGAATAGAGCAAATGCTAGCTGGCCATACGTTAAGCTTGCGTGAATCACTACAAGCAGTAAGAACCTCTATCGGGCTATTAAAAGAAAGAAGACTCGATAGTGCAGCACAAAAAATAATCGATTTATTTGTTGAGTACGGTTCACTAGAAAGAGCGGGGTTATATAAAGTTGAAAACGATACCGTTTTAGAACCACCACTTGCCTCTCTCGGCAACATGAGTCAAGTAACTGTAGATGATCCTCTTATATTAGCGATGATTGAAGAAAAAGAATTAGTATCGGTAAAAGACGAAAAAGCAGCATCGGGTACAAGCAAGTACCATATGGCAATCCCACTTATCGACGTAAACAATACTATTTACGGCGTTATTTTGGTTGAAAGAATACAATTTTTTGCGCTCAAAAATACGACTCTTACATTACTTGCTGTAATGGCTGGGCATATTGGCGACCTGCTGCGCCATGAAATAACAAATCCAGTAATGACCTATGAGGAATCTCCGTACTTTATTCGTCAAATTAAGCGCGCGAATAAAGAAGCCAAACGATACAACATTCCATCGCAGCTACTGAAAATCAAAGCCGAGAATATTACGGATAAATCAACTCAACTTATGAGTTATTTAAGTGAAGCCCGCAGAGGTTTAGACATTTACTTATATGATGATAAAAATCAAATATTACTGCTATTAATGCCATTGGCTGATGAACTTGAAAAAGCAGGATTTATTGCCCGAGTGAACACTTGGTGCAAAGAGCGTACGGGTAACACCTTAGCTGAAATCGACATTGTTATTGAACAGCAACTCGCTCTGCCTATAAGCTCAGATGACATAAAGAGATTGGTTTCACTTTCATGATTATAATTATTGTAGCAGCTATATTAGGGTGTATTTGTCAGTACTTTGCACTGATAGAAGTATTGGAAACACCTAACTGGTTTTTAGCTATATTATTACACGCTTTTGCTAGCATCTTTTTTGCTATTGTTAGCTATGTTTTTATACCTAAAAAATACAAAACCACTCCTTATAGCTCTTTTTTGCTCATGTTTTTATTATTATTTACATTACCTGTACTTGGAATTATTGGCGTTGTAGTAGCGCTTACTTTTGCTCTTTGTAAGCCTCTCAAAAACGATGATATAGAAATTGAAGAGCATAAAATACCTGAGCTTCCTTTTGAAGCTAGAGCAATATCTGCAAATCCAACTTATTCTATTGGCGGGCTAAAAGCTATTTTAAAGCATGCTAGTGAGCCAAATAAGCGTCTAAGTGCAGTAATGGCAGCTCGTCACATGAGTGACTCACAAGCAATTCCTATTTTAAAGTTAGCACTTAAAGACTTAGAAGATGACATTCGGCTACTCGCCTACTCAACTCTTGATGGTAAAGAAACCAAACTTAACGAAAAAATCAGTTTATACCAGCAAGAAATAGCCGTTACGACTAAGCAACCAAAGTTAAGTAATTTACAAAAACAACTAGCCGAACTTTATTGGGAACTGAGTTATTTAGGTTTAGCGCAAGGTGCACTGCAAAAATACGTTTTAGAAAAGGCCGAAGCACTTGCACAGCAAAGTATTGAACACGTAAAAATACCTGCAACCTTTATATTTTTAGGCCGTATATCTTTAGCCTTAGGTAAATATGAAATAGCTCACGAGTACTTAATTAAAGCGACCGAATTGGGTATGGCAAGGCGCCATGTACTGCCCTATAAAGCCGAAGTTGCCTTTTGTATGAACAAGTTTGACGACTGTAAACGCTACTTAAAAGAACTCCCAGAACAACCAAAGGGCAGTGAATTACGTCATTTACAGGAGTATTGGCATGAGTAATAAAAATGCAGATATTTTACTGCTTTTAGAAGGTACTTACCCTTATGTGCGTGGTGGAGTATCTAGTTGGGTTCATCAAATAATTGAGGGGTTACCTCATTATAACTTTGAGCTTGTTTTTATAGGTGGTGCGCCAGAGCATTATGGCGAGATTCAATATACTTTGCCTAAAAACGTTACAAAACTGCATGTTCATTATTTAGTTGAAAATGACACCTCTGAAATAAAAGCTAAGCATGGGGTTAAATATAAAAAAGAACTCTTTGATTTTTGGCAGCAACTACAAAATTATTTTAGAGATTGTAATGAGCCGATACCCACTGAATTATTAAAATTTGCATTTGAAACCTTAGCTAAAAAAGATGGTATTAACGAAGCCGACTTTTTGTATAGTGAATCGTCATGGCAAGTACTCACTAAATACTATTCAACTTATTGTGATGAATCCTCTTTTATTGACTTTTTTTGGTCGTATCGCAATTTATATAAACCACTATTCAAAATAGCCGAAATTGCACGAGGGCTTCCTAAAGTTAAACTTATTCACTCAATATCTACCGGATATGCTGGTATTTTAGGCTCTGGTGCCAGTGTAATAAGCGACACTCCCTTTTTGTTGACCGAACATGGAATTTATACCAAAGAGAGAAAAATAGATCTTATTCAAGCCAGTTGGATCAAAGAATCAGAACAAAGCCTAGGTAAAAACTTAAATACAGAAATGGGCTTTATTCGCCGTATGTGGATTAACTTTTTTGAGCAAATTGGCCGAACAACATATCAAGAAGCTGATAAAATCATTTCGCTATACGACGGTAATAGGCAACGCCAAATAAAAGATGGTGCCGCACCAGAAAAAGCATTCGTGGTTCCTAACGGCATTAAAACAGTACGCTTTATTGAAGCACTTGAGCAGCGCCCAAAACACATCCCACCTATTGTTGGATTAATTGGACGTGTAGTGCCTATAAAAGATATTAAAACCTTTATACGTGCGATTAAAGAAGCGCAGTCGGTACTGCCAGAAGTAGAAGGTTGGATCATCGGCCCCTTTGAAGAAGATCCACAATATTACAAAGAATGTGAATTACTTGTAGCCAGTCTTGATTTACAAAATAATGTTAAATTTTTAGGTATGCAAGATATTACCAAAATCTTACCAAAACTTGGGATTGTAGCTTTAACCTCTATTTCGGAAGCGCAACCTTTAGTGCTTTTAGAAGCAATGGCAGCAGGTGTACCAGTACTTGCTAGTGATGTGGGCTCGTGCCGCGAAATAATAGAAGGCGGCACCGATGAAGATAAAGCATTAGGTAAAGCCGGTGAAGTTGTCTCTATTGCTTCACCAAGTGAAACAGCACAACAAATATCAAACATGCTAACCAATGAGCAAGCCTGGCTTGAGTATCAAAAAAGTGGTTTAGACCGCGTACAAAAATTTTATGACGAGAGCCACATGTTTGCCCGTTACGATAAACTTTATAAGGATACAATGGCATGGCCGGAATAGGTTTTGAGATACGAAAGATTCTCAAAAAAAATACCCTGCTCTCAGTTTTTGAAGCTTACGGCTACGCGGGCTTAATAGGCTCGGGCCCTTGGTTGCTCTCTATTGTAGCGCTCATGCTCATTGGTATTTTAAGTTTAGGCATTGTATTACCTAAAGTACTTATCATTCAGTTTTTAACACTCGTTACCTACATGATGGCCGCCTCACTTATTTTAACGGGGGGTTTGCAGTTATTACTAACTCGATTTATTGCCGATTTATTTTTTCAAAAAGAAGAGGCAAAAGTACTCCCTAACCTACTCGGGGCACAACTTGTAACAACAATAGCCGCGCTATTAGTCGGCTTAGCCGTTTGGCCTATGCTTCCTATACCCGTAGTCACTAAGATAATAATTTTAGGTGCCTTTGTAAGCCTATGTAACCAATGGCTTGGTGCTATTTTTCTATCGGGCATGAAAGAATACCGACTGATTTTAATTACCATGTTAAGTGGTTACGCCTTTATGGTGTTACTCGCATATTTACTGAGAGACTGGCAACTAGACGGTTTGTTTTTTGCTTTTTTTGCAGGTGAAGCCCTACTCTTTTTTAGCTTTTTATTCATGATTATTCGCCGCTACCCGGGTGAAAAGCTCATTAGTTTTGACTTTTTAAGTAATAAAAAAGTGTATTACAGCCTGTTTTTCTGTGGTCTATTTTATAATATTGGCGTGTGGGCTGATAAAATCATTTTTTGGTATTCTCCGAGCACATCAATTCAAATTATTGGCACCTTGAGAGCCAGCCCTATTTACGACTTACCTATATTTTTGGCCTATTTGTCTATTATTCCTGGTATGGCAGTGTTTTTAGTAAAAATGGAAACAGACTTTGTAGAAGAGTACGACCGTTTTTACACTGCTATCCGTAAAGGGTCACCTCTTGAGGAGATCTATATATTGAAAGACAATATGATCCAAACTGCACGTGCCGGTTTATACGATATATTTAAAATTCAAGGTATTACCGTTGCATGCTTATTATTATGGGGTGAGCAAATACTGACCTTTATAGGCATTGATCCAAACTATAAAACGCTTTTGTTTATTGATGTAGTTGGTGTAGGCGTACAAGTTATATTTTTATCTATTTTAAATATTTTATTTTATTTAGATAAACGCTCAACAGTACTATTTTTAGCAGGGTTGTTTTTAGTAATAAATGTTGTTTTAACTTTACTATCTATCGCGTTTGGGCCGCAGTTTTATGGTTACGGCTTTGCATTAGCAACTATTATTACCTCGGTAGTAGGATTATTTTGGCTTTCAAAACAATTTGAAGATTTAGAATACGAAACATTTATGCTGCAATAGCAGGTTATAAAAGTACAAGATAAAGGCTGCAAACTGCAGCCTTTATCTTAAAAAACGCATCGTTTGTAATTGACGTAGGATAAAATTATTCAATGTTTATTATCGTAGGAGCTTTTAATGAAAAAATCGTTTGAATTCACGCTCAAATCAAAAAAAATTAAAATAATAAATTTTTGGTTTGGTGGTATTAAGTTATATGTAAATGGTGACTTGCGTGATTTTGATAAAACACTTTTTGCTATTAGCAATAAAGCTCTGCTATCTGCAAATCTTGATGATATTGGCATTCTTGAAATAAAGCCTTTATCAGGGCTAATTTCTGTAGAAATTGATGCATATCTTGTAAATGGTACTGATATACAATACGTATATAGCTCACATAAGCGCCTTAGCTTAAAAGAAAAAAGACTTACGCAGTAAACGTAATAAAACTAACCTTGTCTGGGGAGAAGCTAAAATAATAATACTTGCCTTACTTTCGCTTAGTTTTACCTAATTGAGCTCAAATTTTCAAAACTAAACATCGTTAATAATACTTTGTATTAACTTCCCCAAATCTATATTTCAAAACATAGAATGTATCACTTTAAAATAACCTTAAACTGAACGACTTTATTGATATATAATCAAAAATTGAGCAAAAACAAAAATACGATATATATAATGGTTATTATAACTATGCTTATATTCTCCCTTAATTGGGCATGCTGTTTAAAAGGAGCATTCAATGGCTTTTGATTATGGATCGATTGATCTTGGACTAAAAAACCCCTTCAAACTTGAAGGTAAAGTAACAGCTGTAAGAGGACTCATTGAGTCTATAGCGGGTATTAGTTTACTTGTTATTGCTGCGGGCTCAGTAAAAGAAGATACAACCGCTGGATGGATTTTAATGGTGTTTGGCATGCTTATTTTAGCATTCGGCATTCGCTCACTTTCAAGTGGTATTTATGCAACGCTTAAATATTTTGTAGGCAGAAACCACCCTACTTCACTTGCTTATAACTACAGCAAATCACAAGCATCAACCGCCCAAGAAGAGAAAAAAGAAGTAGCCTACAGCGCGCAATCACTTGAAGAAATGCTGGTTGGTCGTAAAAACAGTACGTTTAAAGAACCTAATGGTTTTTTATCACGTTTGCTTCACAGCTTAATTCCTAAGTTATTATTCCTACCTTATCCGATTCGTAATGTTGCCCAGCGCTTATTTGGCTCATGGGTAAGTACACTTGTTGCCCTTATTGCTTATGGCCTTGTGGCATTTGTATCTTTATCGGGTTTTACCGGTGAAGCTGGCGAATTAGCATTTCCTGTTTATAGCGCAATATTAATGTTTTACGTGCTTTTTTCATGGCGCTCTACGGGTAAACCTATCTCTCGAAATGCTGAAAAAAACATTGAAGCACTTGGCACTGGCGCACTCGCTAAAATTATTTCTTTATCTTTTATTCTACCAATCGCTATTGGCCTTTCTATGTCATGGTTAATGAAAGAGCAACGCATTAGTAAACAAGAAATAGATAGCTGGCTTGAACAATTGCCAAGCCTTCATGCTGGAATGTACTTAATTGCAATTATTATATTAGCGACTCTAAGCTGTGCGCTTGCTTTCATTATGATTAAAGCACGTTTAAATTCAGTGACACCTTCAGCTGAAGTATCAGAGCTACGTGAAAACTGGCAAGAATCCGTTCATCCAGACGAAATCTTTATAAACCTAGATAACCTAGTAATGGCTAACCGCCGTTATAAAGAAGTACCTAACAGAGTTTATCGCGAATTAGATCCTAAGCTTCAAGAACAAATTGAAGGAAAAGGCGGTTTTAAAGGTGAAATGATTCAAGAAATTCAACCTAAACTGCACTCAATGGATTTAGGTAAAAACTTCTCGTTAGCAAGGCTAATTTCTTTAGTGAGCGGTAACTTACTTTATATTGTAGCGTTGGCGTTTACTGTATTTTTAGCGTATTCGCTTATCAACATTTACCATTATGTTGACGCGGCAAATATTAATAGCTTTAAACAAGCATTTAGTAACCAACATGTTGTTCAATTTAGTGAGCTATTAATGACAAGCTTTCACTTATTACTAATTTGTATTCTCATTAAAGCATTCGCGCAATTGCTAACAAATACAGCTCATTTATTTTTTGCTGAAATGCAGTTTGAATCACTATTGGTATATTTTAAATGTGAAGGCACATTTACTGAGTCTAAAATATCAACTGGTACGGGGATTCATGATAGTACCCGCTCAGAAAATACGTTAGTACGCAGTAGCATAACGCCTTGGATTATTGTATCTCGTGTTATTTCTACTACGTTTGCAGCAACGGGTATGAAAAACCTTGAGCACCCTCGCCATATTATGGAAATGCATAAAGACGAAGGACAATTGCAAGCAATCAAAAAAGACGTTATCGCATTCTTGAAAGACCGTGAATCTATCGCCTCAATCACCAGTGAGCGTGATTTAGGTAATGCGTCGCAAATACATCAATTAAACCAGCAAACGCGTGCTATACCTACTCAGCAAGCGATTACTAAAGATGACGAAGAAGCAGCAGGCTATTTAAGACAAGAAGAAAACTTATCTCCTGAACCTAAAGCCTAACTCCTTTATTATTAATGCCACCTTGTTAAATTAGGTGGCATTTTTTTATCCTTTATTAACCTCTATTCAATACATTTTAACTTTACTACCTCTTTTATACTCAACAACATGATTAATATTGGATTAGTCCACAAAGCCCTTGCTTTATGTGCCAAAACACAAATAATGAAGTATTAATCACAGGGTAAGAATGAGGACAATGAGCTATATACTAACCACCCAATGTGCTGATGATGTAGGCTTAATAGCTAAAATCACAGGACTTTGTCATAAAAACAATTTGAATATTACGCGTAACAATGAATTTGTAGATAAAGATGCACAGCGCTTTTTTATGCGTACAGAGCTTACAGGCGAGCCACAAAGCGACTTTTTAGATAAACTACGACAATTGTTACCACAAGGCGCAAAGCTTGCGCTACATTGCGGCGCAAAAACAAAAGTGGTTTTACTTGCCACTAAAGAAGCACATTGTTTAGGTACTGTATTACTCAAACAGTTCGAGCAAGCCCTCAACATTGAAGTATTAGCCGTTATTGCTAACTACCCTGACTTAGAGCCATTAGCAAAAGGGTTTGATGTGCCATTTCATGTGGTATCGCACGTAGGGCTTACTCGTAGCGAGCACGATGAAAAAGTAGGTGACTTAATTGCCAGCTATAACCCTGACATTATTGGTCTTGCCAAATACATGCGTATTTTAAGCCCTGAGTTTGTTGGCCGATTCGATAATAAAATTATTAATATCCACCACTCATTTTTACCTGCATTTATTGGTGCAAAGCCTTATCATCAGGCATTTGAGCGCGGTGTAAAAATTATTGGCGCAACGGCTCATTTTGTAAACAATGAGCTGGATGAAGGACCTATCATTCTTCAAGACGTAACAAGCGTAACGCACGCTAATACTGCAGAAATGATGGCAAAAATGGGTAAAGACGTAGAGAAAACCGTATTTAGCAAAGCACTACAACTCGCCTCTGAACACAAGCTATTTATTAATGGAAATAAAACCGTGGTGTTTTCTTAGCATTAATTATTTTATACATAAAAATATGCCAGCATTGTTGCTGGCATTTTTTTGCTCATAAATAAGCAAGTGACTTTTAAAATATAAATTATGCCTGCTCTATCGGTTCTAGTTTTAATTTTGCGGCAATTAAAACGGCCTGGGTACGATTGTACACGCCGAGTTTTCTAAATATGGCTGTAATGTGTGCTTTTACTGTCGCTTCTGATATGTGTAGCTCATAGGCAATTTGCTTGTTAAGTAAACCTTCGTGCAGATATTGCAGCACTCGGTATTGCTGGGGTGTTAATGAGGCAACTTGCGCTGCTATTTCTCGGTCTTCACCTTCTATTTCAGCTACTTTGTTTTTTAACTCTTTTGGTAGCCATGTATCGCCTTCAAGTATTTGGTTTATTGCGCTGGCAATATCATCAGACGATGACGATTTAGGAATAAAACCCATCGCGCCATAACCCATTACTTTTGAAACTATATTAGCGTCTTCACTACCTGAAACTACAGCAATAGGTAAGCTTGGGTATTCTTCTCGAATACGAATAAGACCATATAAATCACCATTACCTGGCATGTGAAGGTCTAGCAGTAATATATCAAGATCCTCTTGCTCGCTTAACACTTGCAGTGTGCTGTCAAAATCGGAGGATTCAAAAACGTCTAAACCTTCAAACTTTGCGCTCAATGCGCCCTTTAGTGCTTCACGAAATAACGGATGATCGTCCGCTATTAAAAACTGACTCATGGTTCACTCCTAATAAATTCGGCTGCCAGTTAGGTATAAAACCATTACTAACAGCCGATATACTACGTTTAGAATCAACTTGTAATCAAGTTTTTAACGCACATTTAGCGATTTAATCTGTTCTCGATTAGTTCATCGACAACAGAAGGATCGGCAAGCGTTGATGTATCTCCTAGTTGTTGGTGCTCATTTGCAGCGATTTTACGTAAAATACGACGCATAATCTTGCCTGAACGCGTTTTAGGTAAACCTGGAGACCATTGAATCATATCTGGTGATGCTATTGGACTAAGCTCTTTACGAACCCAGTTACGTACCTCTTTGGTTAACTCATCACTGACTGTTACGCCTTCATTTGGCGTAATGTAAACATAAATACCTTGGCCTTTAATGTCATGCGGGTAACCTACAACTGCAGCTTCTGCAACTGCTGGGTGTGATACAAGAGCACTTTCAATCTCTGCAGTACCTAATCGATGACCAGATACATTAAGCACATCATCTACACGACCTGTGATCCAGTAATAACCATCTTCATCACGACGACAACCATCACCTGTAAAATACACACCTGGGTAGGCACTAAAGTAAGTTTGCTCAAAACGCTCATGATCGTTATAAACCGTTCTCGCTTGTGATGGCCAGCTATCTAAAATAACTAAGTTACCATCTACAGCACCTTCAAGTGTATTACCTTCAGCATCAAATAATGCAGGAGCAATACCAAAAAATGGATGTGTTGCAGAACCTGGTTTTGTATCAGTAGCACCTGGTAATGGCGTGATCATAATGCCACCGGTTTCTGTTTGCCACCACGTATCAACAATCGGGCAATTAGATTTACCAATACTCTCGTAATACCACGTCCACGCTTCAGGATTAATTGGCTCACCAACCGAACCTAAAATACGTAAACTATCGCGATTTGACGAGGCAATTGGCTCATCACCTTTCGCCATTAATGCACGGATTGCTGTAGGCGCAGTATATAAAATAGTAACGCCGTGTTTATCAACAATTTCACCCATGCGCCCAGCTGTTGGGTACGTAGGTACACCTTCAAATAAAACTTGCGTACAACCGTTTACCAGTGGTCCGTATGCAATGTAGCTGTGGCCTGTGATCCAACCTACATCGGCACTACACCAATACACATCGTCTTCTTTTAAATCAAATACGTACTCGTGTGTCATTGATGAGTAAACTAAGTAACCACCTGTGGTATGCACAACACCTTTTGGCTGTCCGGTCGATCCTGACGTATATAAAATAAAGAGCGGATCTTCAGCATTCATTGGCTCTGGCTCACACTGCGCTGGTAAATCAGCAACTAGGTCATGCCACCAAATGTCATGTTCATTCCAATCAACTTCGCCGCCTGTTAATTGATGTACTATAACGTGTTCAATTGAAGTCACAGTATCTTGTGCAACAGCTTCATCAACGTTTGCTTTTAGTGGTACACAATTACCCGCTCTGCGCCCTTCATCTGACGTAATAACAACCTTAGCACCCGAATCTCTAATACGGTCGGCAATCGCTGAAGGTGAAAAGCCACCAAATACAACAGAATGAATAGCACCAATACGTGCACAGGCTTGCATTGCATACACAGCCTGTGGCGTCATAGGCATATAAATCGCTACGCGATCACCTTTTTGCACACCTAACTTTTTTAAGCCATTAGCAAACTTAGCAACTTCATCATGCAGCTGCTGATAAGTAATATTCTCGCTTTGAGATGGACTATCACCTTCCCAAATAAGCGCAACCTTATCGGCTTTGGTTTTTAGATGGCGGTCAATACAATTGTACGAAGCATTTAAATAGCCATCTTCATACCATTTAATATTTATGTGACCTTTGTCGAATGATGTGTTTTTAACTTTAGTGTAAGGAGTAGACCAATCGAGGCGTTTGCCATGCTCACCCCAAAAACCTTCAGGGTCATCAATAGATTGCTTATAAAGCGTATTATATTTATTTTTATCTACAAGAGTCGCATCTTTAATATGCGTCGGAACTGGATAGATACTTTGTGACATCTTCGTCTCCATTAAATTACTTGCCTTAGGCTCTTATCAAGGATTACTCAGCAGTGCCTTATTAAGTATTAGACCTTAGTTGTATTCCTCTTCATTTTGCTCATTTGTAGTTTATAATCCTTCTGCTTTCAATTTTTTTACATAAATAATACAACGCGTTAAATGTAAGTAAATACAAACTTATCTACTCTAAAACCTTAGTCTTATAGACCAATAGGTAATTGAGTAAATATTGCACATATTCAACAGTGTTCGGTACTGTAATAAACGTATTTACTGTAGTACTTACTAAAATCTTTATTTAACGAATGAAAACAATATGTGTATTGAAAAGCTAAATTAACACCCTTTTTATTCGTAAGTAATACTCGTAGCAAGTAATACAACCTTACATGAAAAAAAAAGTAACAAACAACAAGTAGCCTATAAAGGACACCACAATGAAATTTACCCCATTAAAAACATTGGCAGCAAGCGCTGTACTATGTGCACTATCAAGTACTGCATACGCGGCAACTGCTGCAAAAATTGGTGATACCGAATTTACTTACGGTGGATACATTAAACTCGACTCTATGTGGAGTGATTATTCAGCGGGTGCGCCTGCAGGCTCAAACGTAGGCCGCGACTTTTACGTACCAAGTACACTAACAGTTGGCGACGATAACAGCTCAGATGCTGTATTTGACATGCATGCACGTGAATCACGTTTTAACTTTGGTACTTCAACGTTAATGGATAACGGTAAGACCGTAAAAACTAAAATTGAAATTGACTTTCTAGCCTCTGCAACTGGCGGAAATGAACGTGTATCAAACTCTTATGCACCACGTATTCGCCACGCGTTTGTTACTTACGATGGTTGGTTATTTGGTCAAACGTGGTCTAACTTCCAAAATGTAGGCGCACTTGCTGAAACACTTGATTTTGTAGGCCCAGCTGAAGGCACTGTGTTTGTCCGTCAATCGCAAATTAAATATACCACTGGCGCATGGTCTTTCTCATTAGAAAATCCAGAAAGTACAATTTCTACGGCTGGCGGTATGGTAGTTACTGATGATGCATCATTACCTGATTTTACAGCTCGTTATACGCACAAAGCAGATTGGGGTAATGTTGTTGTTGCCGCACTTGCACGTCAACTTACTTACAAGGTAGGCGGTGTTGATGCCGATGAAACATCGTTTGGTGTAAGTGCTTCAGGTAAAATAAACCTTGGTGAAGACAACCTTAAATTTATGCTTACGCAAGGTAAAGGCTTAGGCCGTTACGTAGGCTTAAACGTTGCTCACGGCGCAGTACTTAATGGCGATGAACTAGATGCGATTGACTCAACTTCTGGTTTTGTTGCTTACCAGCACAAATGGACAAGTAAATGGCGCTCCACGTTCTTATACTCATTCTTTAGCGCTGATAACAACACTGATTTATTAGCTATTTCTGGCGAACCGACAGAATCAAGCCAAAGCTACAGCGCAAATATTCTATACTCACCCGTTAAACGTTTAACGTTTGGTGCTGAACTAAAGCATGCTGAACGTGAAACCGAAAATGGCGTAGATGGCGATTTAGACCGTTTACAATTTTCCGTTAAATACTCTTTTTAATAGTAAAAACCTAATTAATTTATAAAGCGGCCTAGGCCGCTTTTTTTATAAGTGAAATTAAGCGCCGTTCTATATAATTCGTTAATCCGTACCTATAATCTTTATATATGACCTTAAAATTCAATAAAACAGAATAATTATAGATAAAAACCCAGAAACACGATTGCAAATCAATATCATTTAGATTAAATTGCGCACTTCTTTTTGAACTAACTGGAAAAACTTATGTCGTCCCCTCAAGTTTTGCGTTTATCTAAACTAAGCTTTGCTACTTCTTTAATTTTATCTGGCTATGCATTTGCCGATGAAGCAAATACAAAAGATGAACCTCTAGAAAAAATTGCAGTGTATGGTCAGCATCATAAAAACTACATAACAGAAGAAGCGCAATCAGCCACTAAATTAGGTTTAACAATTAAAGAAACACCACAGTCAATCTCTGTTGTATCACGCGCACTAATGGACGACTTTTCACTAGACGATATAAACTCAGTACTTGAAAGCACGCCAGGCGTAACAGTAGAGCAAATAGAAACCGACCGTACTTACTTTAAAGCTCGTGGTTTTGAAATTACTAACTTTCAAGTTGATGGATTAGGTATTCCACAAAGCTCAGGCTCTATTCAAGGAAGTCTTGATACATCAATTTACGACCGCGTTGAAATTGTGCGTGGCGCTAATGGCTTAATGACCGGCGCGGGTAATCCTTCTGCTACTGTAAATATGGTTTTAAAAAAACCAACATATAACACACAAGCTAATGCGTCTGTGTCATACGGTTCGTGGAATAAAAAACGATTAGATTTAGATGTATCGACCCCTATTAATGAAGAACACGCTGTAAGAGCTGTATTTACAAAACAAAAAGCGGATTCATACTTAGATCGTTACGAAACAGATAAAACAATTATTTACTTAGCCTACGAAGGCAAATTAACCGACAACACATTATTAAGCGTTAACTACGTTAACCAACAAAAAGATGCTGATAGCCCACTTTGGGGGGCACTACCTCTTTATTACACCGACGGCTCACCAACCGACTATGACGAATCAACCAGTACTGCTGCTGATTGGTCTTACTGGGATAACAGTGCAGAGCAAGTATATGTAACGCTTGAACAAAACTTATCAGCAACATGGGTGGCTAGAGCGCGCTATGCTCACATTGAAAACGAGCAAGACTCAGAGCTGTTCTACGTATACGGTACACCAAATAAAGACACTGAGCTTGGTTTAACCGGTTATGCAAGCCGTTATGATTACGAAGATAAGCATGATTTATTTGATCTATATGCCAGTGGTAAATTTGATTTATTTGGTCAAGAGCACGATCTATCATTTGGTGTTAGCCAAGCAAAAATGGATTACACCGAGCAGTCTCTTTACGATTACACCACAGGCAATGGCTTTCCGGCAATGCCATCACTTAAAACGTGGGATGGGGTAATGCCACAATCAACACTTGCTGATGGCGTAAATGGAAGCAATATAACAAATGAGCAAAAATCAGCTTACATATCAACTCGTATCAGATTAAGTGAACCTTTAAGTGTACTTGCTGGCGTGCGTTATACAGATTGGAAAACAAAAGGTACAGCGTAC
Organism: Pseudoalteromonas sp. Z1A8; assembly: GCF_011378855.1. Classification (GTDB taxonomy): domain Bacteria; phylum Pseudomonadota; class Gammaproteobacteria; order Enterobacterales; family Alteromonadaceae; genus Pseudoalteromonas. The sequence continues at coordinate 64,499 of NZ_WTLB01000015.1, forward strand.
GGTGTTGCTCAAACACGTAATGACTCTGAGCTAATACCGTATATTGGTACAGTGTACGACTTTAACGAATCTCTATCGGCTTATGCAAGCTATACAGAAACATTTGTACCGCAAAAAGAACTAGATATAAATGCCAATCAACTACCTGCTGTTACTGGTAAAAGTAGCGAAATAGGTGTCAAAGCACAGCTTCTAGACGACCAGTTATTTGTAACGTTTGCTTATTTTGATGCAAAACAAGATGGCCTTGCTGTTGCTATAGCTAACTCATTACCAAGTGATACGCGTTATTATGCAGCTGATGGCATTAGTAGTAATGGTTTTGAAGTAGAGTTAAGTGGTAAATTTACAGATGATTTAAGTGCAAGTATTAGCTTTAGTAATTTAAATATTGATGGTGATGATTTAGTAAAAGATTACACACCAGAAAACCAACTTAAAATAGCAGCAACTTACCAAGTTCCTTTAGTTGATGGTTTATCGTTTGGTGCAAATTACCGCTGGCAGGATTCAACTAGTCGAGTACAAGTTAGCGATGCTAATGGTATTGCAAGCGTAACGACCAATCAAGATGCATACGGGTTACTTGATTTAATGGCCACTTACAAAATTACAGATAACGTAGGAGTCACTTTCAACGTTAATAACACTACAGGTGAAAAATACTTGCACAGCCTATACTGGGAACAAGGTTATTACGGTGCACCTCGTAACTACGCTCTATCTGTAAATTGGCAGTTATAAGTATATTTGATTAATTAAAGGCTGTAGATTTTTGCAGGTTAAATTAAAAAACGACACATTAAAATATGTCGTTTTTATTTTTATCTGCTTTAAAACCAATTCGCTTAATTAAGTAATCTATTTTGAGGTAAGAAAATCGTGTCGATAACAAGGCAAAAATTTCGTTATTTAGTTGTTCTATATCAGAAATTTTTAACGTAGTTAGCGTCAGATTTAACCCCTCAAATTGATTAAGTGTTATTGCGGATTGTTATAAGTTTTGAACAACAAAAAAGCGCTAACCATTACTGGTTAACGCTCTTTAAAGCTCGGGTCAAATCAAGCTTAATAACTCATTTTGATACAGTTTAAAGGTCAGCGTCATCGCCTAACTTATCTTCACCGTCTTCTGGCTCAATAGTTGCTTTTAGTAAAAGCATTTCGCGTAACTTGCCTTCAATCTCATCTGCAATTTCTGGGTTTTCTTTCAAAAACTTAATTGAGTTAGATTTACCTTGGCCAACTTTGTTACCACAGTAGCTATACCAAGCACCTGCTTTTTCAACAATTTTGTGCTTAACACCTAAGTCAATTAGCTCGCCTTGCTTAGAAATACCTTCACCATACATGATGATAAATTCAGCTTGTTTAAACGGCGGCGCAACTTTGTTTTTAACAATTTTAACGCGTGTTTCATTACCAACAACTTCATCGCCTTCTTTTACAGAACCAATACGACGAATATCTATACGTACTGATGCGTAAAACTTAAGTGCGTTACCACCCGTTGTTGTTTCTGGGTTACCAAACATAACACCAATTTTCATACGGATTTGGTTAATGAAAATACATAACGTGTTAGAGCGTTTAATATTACCTGTAAGCTTACGTAATGCTTGTGACATTAAACGTGCTTGTAAGCCCATGTGCGAGTCGCCCATGTCGCCTTCAATTTCAGCTTTTGGTGTAAGTGCAGCAACCGAGTCAATAATAACTACGTCTACAGCACTTGAGCGTACTAACATGTCACAAATTTCTAGCGCTTGTTCACCGGTATCTGGTTGAGAAACAAAAAGCTCATCAATGTTAACACCAAGCTTTTGTGCATAAACTGGATCAAGAGCATGCTCAGCATCGATAAAGGCACATGTTTTGCCTTCTTTTTGCGCTTCAGCGATAACTTGTAAAGTAAGCGTTGTTTTACCAGATGATTCAGGACCGTATACTTCAACAATACGCCCCATAGGTAAACCACCTATGCCTAAGGCAATATCAATACCTAGTGAGCCTGTAGATACAGATTCAATGTTTAACGCTTTGTTATCACCCAATTTCATAATTGAGCCTTTACCAAATTGACGTTCAATTTGTGATAGTGCTGCGTCCAACGCTTTTTGTTTGTTATCGTTCATTTTGTTCTCCAATCCAGCTAATGCGAACAAGTATACTGTATGAAATCACAGTATCAAGCTAATTTTTTCATTTTATCTCATCTATTACACTTTTCAATGAAAATACAATAGCTTGCAACCTAACTTGAGCTCTATCACCAGTAAATACTTGTTTAAAGGTCAGTACTTTGTCATTAATTTGTATACCAAACCATACAAGTCCCACAGGTTTACCATCGGTTGCACCTCCAGGCCCCGCAATGCCAGATACAGCTATAGATATATTTGCATTTGTTGCCTTAGTAGCACCGATTGCCATTTCACGTACAGTTTGCTCGCTCACTGCGCCATATTGCGCTAATGTGCCTGCACTCACATTTAGTAAATCTTGCTTTGCTTGATTGCTGTAAGTGACAAATGCACGGTCAATATAAGCCGAGCTTCCAGGGGTATCGGTAAGCGCATAACTCACTCCGCCGCCAGTACATGACTCAGCACTAGTGATCCATAAGCATTTATCCGTTAAAATAGCGCCTAATTGCGCAGCAAGTGTTTTAATCTCTTGATGTAATTCCATATTCAGCCTTTGGGTAAATACATGTCGTTTGATCTTTATGCACCACACACTATAAAACAACAAACCCCTATGATGCAGCAGTATCTAAAAATAAAATCAGAGCATCGCGATATTTTATTGTTTTATCGTATGGGCGATTTTTACGAACTTTTTTTTGATGACGCAAAACGCGCCGCTCAATTACTCGATATTTCGCAAACACATCGCGGTAAAGCCGGCGGCGATCCTATCCCAATGGCGGGCGTGCCTTATCATGCCGTAGAAAACTACTTAGCACGCCTAGTTCAAATGGGTGAATCAGTCGCTATTTGCGAACAAGTTGGGGATCCCGCAACCAGTAAAGGCCCTGTCGATCGAAAAGTTGTTCGTATAGTTACACCCGGTACAATTTCTGACGAAGCGCTTTTACAAGAACGACAAGACAACTTACTTACTAGCGTTTGGCAAAGTAAAAAAGGCCTATATGGCATTGCATACCTTGATATTAACTCAGGTCGCTTTAACATTGTTGAAGTAAATACCGACGAAGCCTTTAGCTCAACTATTCAACGCCTATCGCCAGCAGAACTTTTGTATAGCGAAAGCTTTGAAAATTTTCATTTAATTGAGCATATAAAAGGCGCTCGTCGTCGCCCAGAGTGGGAGTTCGACTTAGATACGGCTCAGCACTTATTATGCGATCAATTTGGTACTAAGGATTTAGTGGGTTTTGGCGTAGATAAAGCCCACAGCGCACTTGTTGCCGCAGGTTGTTTAATGCAATACGTAAAAGATACACAACGTATTGCACTGCCACATATTCGTGCAATTACGCTTGAGCATAACGAACACGCTGTTATTTTAGATGCCGCAACGCGTAAAAATTTAGAGCTTACCGTTAATTTATCAGGCGGATTTGAAAACACCCTTGCTCAAGTACTTGATAAAACAGCAACACCTATGGGTTCTCGCTTACTTAAGCGCCGTATTCATACTCCGGTGCGTAACAAAGATGAGCTAAATTCTCGTTTAAATGCAATTAGCGCTATTTTAGATGTACAGCTTTGTGGTGAATTACATGAGTCATTAAAAGACATTGGTGATGTAGAGCGTGTTATTGCACGCTTAGCTTTATGTACTGCTCGCCCGCGCGATTTAACTCGCCTGCGCAGTGCATTACAAGCACTTGCACCACTGCATACCTTATTAGGTGATGCTAACGATCCTCGTATAGCGGGTATTATCAAAAACTCACCTGAACTCCCTGATTTACAGGAGTTATTAGAGCGCGCTGTTATTGATAACCCTCCTGTACTTATTCGTGACGGTGGCGTTATTGCCCCTGGTTATAATAGCGAACTTGATGAATGGCGTAACTTAAGTAAAGGTGCAACCGATGTACTTGATCAACTAGAGCTGCGTGAACGCGAGCGCACAGGGATAAGTACGCTTAAAATTGGTTATAACCGCGTACATGGCTTTTTTATAGAAGTAAGCCGCGCCAATGCTCACCTAGTACCCGCCGACTATATTCGTCGTCAAACACTTAAAAATAACGAACGCTATATTATTCCAGAGCTAAAAGAGCACGAAGATAAAGTACTTGGCAGTCAATCAAAAGCCCTAGCGCTTGAAAAACAACTATACGAAGAGTTGTTTAGATTTATTGCTCCACATATAGAGCAACTGCAAATAATGGCAGCAGCACTGGCTGATTTAGACGTGTTAAACAATTTAGCTGAGCGTGCATTTGCACTTAATTACGCAAAGCCAGAACTGTGCGATGACGACAATATTAGCATTAAACAAGGTCGTCACCCTGTGGTTGAGCAAGTAATGAAAGAACCGTTTATTGCCAACCCTGTAGAGTTAAACAGCCAACGTAAAATGCTAATTATTACCGGTCCAAACATGGGCGGTAAATCAACCTATATGCGCCAAACAGCACTTATTGTTCTCATGGCTCACATTGGCAGTTATGTACCTGCAGACAGCGCTAAAATTGGTAATATCGACCGCATATTTACACGTATTGGTGCAAGCGACGATTTAGCATCAGGCCGCTCAACCTTCATGGTAGAAATGACCGAAACAGCCACTATTTTAAATAATGCGACAGCGCAGTCTTTAGTGTTAATGGATGAAATTGGTCGCGGTACAAGTACCTACGATGGTTTATCGCTTGCATATGCTACAGCGAATCATTTAGCGTCTAAAATATCTGCAAAAACATTGTTTGCTACACACTATTTTGAGCTTACAGAGCTTGCTGAGCAAACAACGGGCCTTGTAAACGTGCATCTTGATGCAATAGAACATAACGATACAATCGCCTTTATGCATACAGTACTTGATGGCGCAGCAAGTAAGAGCTTTGGCTTACAGGTAGCTGCTCTTGCGGGTGTGCCAAAAGCTGTTATTGCACAAGCAAAGCAAAAACTTAAGTTACTCGAAAATCATCAAAGCGTTACTGCACCAAATACAGAGCAACAAGCATTTACTTTTAATAACGAAGTTACACAAAGTGCCCCTTCTGAAGTAGAAGAGCAGTTAAGTGCTATTGACCCTGATAACTTATCGCCACGCCAAGCACACGATTTATTATATAAACTAAAAGCATTGTTGTAATACCAACCTGCATAAATCTTTGATCAATTTAACGAATTAAATTGCACTATAACGTCGTTAGAAATTTTTTATTTAGAACAACTAGATACAAAAATTTTTGCCTAGTTCTAGCGTAATTTCCTTAACGTTAAATAGACCCCGTATATAAGCAGATTGGTATAATTTATATCATCTGATTTACAAGCATAAAAAAAGCCGAAGAATAAATTCTTCGGCTTTTTAACACACATAGTCTTTTAAATTATTTAAGCTGTTACGAAAACTGATTAAACAAGCTATCTGTACTTAAACCTTCTTGTTGCAAAATGTCTTTTAGACGACGTAATGCTTCTACCTGAATTTGTCTTACACGTTCACGTGTTAAGCCTATTTCGCGGCCTACATCTTCAAGTGTAGATGGCTCGTAGCCAAGCAATCCAAATCGACGTGCTAACACTTCGCGTTGTTTAGGGTTCAATTCACCTAACCAATCTACAATGTGCTTATTAATATCATTGTTTTGTACTTCGCCTTCAGGGCCAGCACTTTTTTCATCTGGGATGATATCAAGTAAAACACTGTCGTTTTCACCACCAATAGGCATATCAACCGATGCTATTCTCTCGTTTAAACGTAGCATTTTAGTTACGTCTTCAACGGGTCTGTCTAGGCAAGCTGCAATTTCGTCAGCTGTTGGTTCATGGTCAAGCTTTTGAGTTAATTCACGCGCTGTACGTAAATAAACGTTAAGTTCTTTAACTACATGAATAGGTAAGCGAATGGTGCGAGTTTGATTCATAATGGCACGTTCAATTGTTTGACGTATCCACCATGTAGCGTAAGTTGAAAATCTAAAGCCGCGCTCAGGGTCAAATTTTTCAACTGCGCGGATTAAACCTAAGTTACCTTCTTCAATTAAATCGAGTAGAGCCAGGCCGCGATTGTTGTAACGGCGTGCTATTTTAACAACTAAACGTAGGTTACTTTCAATCATACGTTTGCGTGAGGCCTCACAACCTCTAAGTGATTTACGAGAAAAAAACACTTCCTCTTCAGCGCTAAGCAAAGGAGAAAAACCAATTTCGCCTAAATATAATTGAGTTGCATCAAGGTTTTTAGTGACTTCTTCTTTTGCAAATATTTCATCGTCTTCTACTTTATCAAGTAGAGTAGTGCTTCCATCTGTGGCGGTGTCATCAAAATTTTCGTCAGTCGTGTTATTTTTGTCAAGTTTTGCTGCGCTAGCCATAAGCCTTCTCCCGAGCAATTATCAATACCTAAAAATTAGGGTAGGTATTTAGCAGGATTGACAGCTTGCCCTCGGTAGCGAATTTCAAAACGAAGCGCGGTGACCGGAGATTCTGAATTACCAATTTCTGCTATTTTTTGTCCTGCCTTAACCTTCTGCTTTTCTTTAACAAGTAATTTCGAGTTATGTGCGTAAGCACTTAGGTAATCATCATTATGTTTCAATATGATTAAACTACCGTACCCTCGAAGAGCGTTACCCGCGTACACCACCGTTCCTTGTGCCGCGGCTAAGACTGAAGCCCCTTTGCGATTAGTAATCTGTAAACCTTTATAACCGTTTTCCTTATTAGAAAAGCGTTTGGTAATTTTGCCCTTTGCAGGCCAAGACCATTTAACTTTACTGCTCGACAAACGTTTAGTATTACTAACTTTGTTACTGGCTTGTTTCTGAACATACTCTCGTTGTTTTGGGGGATCAAGCTCTTTCTTTAATATTATGTTATTTTTTTGTATTTTTTTTGTAGACTTTTTACTCGAATTCGTATATTTCTCATCCCTTTTAATTTTTTTAGGCTTGGGGATTAAGGAGATGTTTTGCCCTGGAAAAATGGTGTAAGGTGATGGAATTGAGTTGTTTTTTGCTAGTAACCTAAAATCCTGCCCGGCACTAAAAGCGATAGAATAAAGCGTATCTCCTCTTTGTACTTTATAGTTACTTCCATTAATGTTAATAGTATGACCTAAATCGTTAACATTATTATTTAGGCTGCTAACAGGCGCAGGAATATGGCGAGAAGAACAACCAAAGAGAAAAATACTAATAAATATAGTCACATACAGTAAAAACTGTTTATTCATTGTATTTTTCTCCCAAATTAGACAATTGATATTTTTAACGCTTAACGCAATAAAATGTACGCTAGTGCAATTAATACCACTAATCCCCAACCAAGTATTTCAATATACTGACGTAATTTTGCTTCCATTTTAGCCCCGCCCCACTTCATTAAAGCTGAAACTAAAAAGAACCGTGCACCGCGCCCAATAGCTGATGCGAGTAAAAATGGCAAAAATGCCATTTGCAAAACACCTGCGCCAATCGTAAATACTTTATATGGTATCGGCGAAAAACCAGCTAAAAACACAACCCAAACACCGTAATCTTTAAACCAATTTAATGCGATATCAAACTTTTCTTGCCAGTGCATTTGTGCCATTAATGGCTCAACAACAGGTTCGAATAACCAAAAACCGAGTAAGTAGCCAATTATGCCACCAACAACCGACGCTATTGTGGCAAAGCTTGCAAAGCGCCATGCTTTTTTAGGTTGCGCAAGCGACATAGGTGCAAGCATTACATCGGGTGGTATTGGAAAAAAAACTGACTCTGCAAAGCTCATTGCAGCTAAATAACGTTCCGCATGACGGTGTTTTGCCCACACTAGGGCCATATCGTATAATTTGGTAAACAACTTCAAAATGAATTCCTATTCAATATCGCCAGGTACTAGCGGCACAAATCTAACGGGAGCAATAACATGCTCTTTATAATTATCGCCTTTGCGGATAACCATTATTAATTTTTGATCACTCTCACCAATTGGGGCTAATAACACGCCACCATCGGCTAACTGATCAAGTAAGTCTTGCGGTACTTTAGAGGCCGCTGCAGTCACTATAATACCATCAAACGGTGCTTGTGATTGCCAGCCTTGCCAACCATCGCCATGCTTCATGGTTACATTATATAAATCGAGTTGCTGCAACCTGCGTTTTGCCTGCCACTGAAGTGTTTTAATACGTTCTACCGAGTAAACCTTAGTAAACGTTTTAGCTAATATTGCAGTTTGATAGCCAGACCCAGTGCCAATCTCCAATACTTTATCGCGCACACCAGCTAAGCGAAGTAGCTCTGTCATGCGCGCTACTATATAAGGCTGAGAAATAGTTTGCCCTTGCCCAATAGGTAACGCTGTATTTTCATAGGCTTTGTGTTTTAACACATCATCTATAAAAATATGGCGAGGAATGTCAGCTATAGCACTGAGTACTTGTGTATCTTCAACGCCTTCACGCTTTAGTAAGTCAGATAACGCTTTTGCACTGCGAGTATAATTAGCGAGCACGATTAATCTCCAAATCGGCTAACCAGTCTCCTACGGCTTTTAAGCTATCTTTTGCTGTCATATCAACACTCAATGGCGTCACCGATGCATAGCCATTGTTAATAGCGTGAAAATCGGTCCCCTCTCCTGCATCGCTTTCAGTCCCTAGCGATCCATACCAATAAATATCACGACCCCAAGGATCTGTTTGTTTGGTCATGGTTTCGGCTTTATGGCGAGCGCCTAGGCGTGTTACTTGCACCCCTTTTAATTCACTTAATGGAATATCTGGCACATTAATATTTATTATTTGATCTTTTGGCAGCGGGTGCGAAGCCAAGCCTTTAATAATATTTACGGTAACCGCGGCGGCTGTTTCAAAATGCTCGCCCTTATGTGAGCAAAGCGATACCGCAATTGCAGGTAAGCCCAAGTGGCGACCTTCAGTTGCAGCGGCAACAGTGCCAGAGTAAAGCGTATCATCGCCTAAATTGGCACCATGGTTAATACCAGCAACAACAAGGTCTGGTTTTTCATCAGCTAACTGATTTACACCTAAATGTACACAATCAGTAGGTGTGCCATTAACCGACATAAAACCATTTTCAAGCGTTGTAGCTCGCAGCGGGTTCATTAACGTTAAAGAATTACTTGCGCCACTACAGTTGCGATCAGGTGCAACAAGGGTTACCTCTGCAATTTGTATAAGCGCCTGATATAAAACTGCAATGCCTTTAGCATTTACGCCATCATCGTTACTTAACAGTATCTTCATTTATGCCATTATCCTTTTCTTTACGCTCTCGTGGGCTTGCATCCGTGTAATCCACCAGCTCGCGTAATAATGCGGTTGCAAAACACCCTTTAGGCAAACCAAAACTCAGTTTTAAACTGGTTTCATCTATGGTCTCAACCGTTAAGTTTTGCGGAATTAAACGCAGCATCCTGCGCTCATTTTTAAGGCCTAGCTCACCTAAGCCATCACACCATGCTTGATATGGTTCGAGCCATACTTTCTCTTGCTCGGTTAAGCCTTTTTCACTTTTACCTACCATAGGTGCCGACATCATAATATCGCCAGTGGCTAATCGCTCTATGTTTTCGTCGTTAATTGCGTCTTCAAAAAATGCGTTACTGCCGCTAAGCATAAATACTTCACGGTGCATTGTTTTAGCTAAACCATGTTCTTTTACACGTAGGCTTACTAACTGATTAAACACATGTGAGCGCGCTGCTGAAATAATGATACCGCGCAGTTTTTTATCGCGAATACGCTCACCGGCAAACATTTTTTCAGCCATGACTAAGTTATGACCGCCATGCCCAAAACGTTGTTCGCCAAAGTAATTTGGCACACCTGCGCGTACTGCATTAATACGGCATAAAATATCAAGGGGCTTGGTTACATTACGCAGCGTAATAGTAAATTTATTACCTTTGTGGCAACCCGTACGTAATTTACGGTCGTGACGCTGTTGCGACACAATAAAAATACTCTCGCTATTTAAATCGCTAAAATCGATAGGCTTTTTAATCGGTACTTTTACGCTAAACCACTGCGAGCACACTCCGTGGCGATCTTTCATACCTGCGTAACTTACGTCTCGTGGTGACACACCCGCACGTTGTGCAATTAGCTTTGCAACGTATTGCGTATTTTCGCCTTTTTTAACCACCTGCAAACACACGTGTTCGCCACTGCCGGTAAATTCTATACCTAGGTCTTCATCAACCATAAAGTCTTCAGCAGTGGTTTTAAAATCAGCCTTAGAAAGCGGTGCACCGTATAAATAATTTAAATCGCTCATGCGTTTTTTGTACTCGTAAACTCTTTACTCATAATAACCACTGCATGGCTCGAAATACCCTCTTTACGCCCTTCAAAGCCTAGCTTTTCGGTAGTAGTGGCTTTAACGTTAATTTGCGAAAGGTCACAATTTAAATCGCAGGCTAAATTAGCGCGCATAGCTTGAATGTGTGGCAGCATTTTAGGCGCCTGTGCAACAATAGTTACATCGCCATTGCCAAGTACATAACCTTGCTCTTTAGCCAAGCCAACTACATGGCGAAGTAAAATACGGCTGTCGATATTTTCATACTCGCTTGCCGTATCTGGAAAGTGCTTACCAATATCACCCATTGCAAGCGAGCCTAAAATAGCATCGCATAATGCATGAATAGCCACATCGCCATCTGAGTGCGCTAAAAAGCCTTGTGGATAATCAATTTTTTCACCACAAATAGTTAACGGGCCTTCGCCGCCAAATTTATGTACGTCAAAACCATGGCCAATTCGTATCATAATGCACTCTCGTTTTGTTGTTTATGTAACAAAAACCCAGCCAAGTCTAAATCCTCTGGCGTGGTTATTTTAATATTATCGCTGCGACCTGCTACAAGCTTTACTGGCTTACCCGCCCATTCAATAGCACTGGCTTCGTCTGTAATAGTTGCCCCACTTGCTAATGCGCCTTGAAGTGCATTTTTAAGCTCGTCATATTTAAAAAACTGCGGGGTAAGTGCTTGCCATAAATCATCGCGAGGTACCGTTTGTTCGCTGTACTCGTGTCCGCGTTTTATGGTGTCTTTTACTTTAGTCGCTAAAATACCGCCTTCATCAGCGCGTATACATTCATCAATTAAACGCTCTATATCACTAATATTAACTAATGGGCGCGCAGCATCATGTACTAATACCCACGTAGGCGGGTTAGGTGCTAAAAAAAGTAAGCTATTGAGTACTGAATCTGCTCGCTCTTTTCCACCACTGGCTCGCACAATGCGATTATCAAGCAGTGGGAGTTCGTCAAAATAGGGGTCGCTGTCGCTAAGGGCAACAACAATAGAGTTTAATTGGGGTAATTGAGAAAGTTTAGCTAAGGTATGTTCTAAAATAGTTTTACCCGCTAATTGTATGTATTGCTTAGGCGCACTGTGCTGCATTCTACTGCCAACACCCGCTGCAGGAACAATTGCAGCAATAGTCTGTTTATTTGTCATATTGTTTGCCCGGTAAAACACGAATAAATGTTTCGTCCGGTTTAATCATTCCCAATTCGTTGCGTGCACGCTCTTCAATGCCTTCTTGGCCAAGCTTTAAATCTTCAATATCTGCTTTAAGCACTTTATTTCGTTTAATGAGCTTTTCGTTGGTTTCTTGATGCGACGCTACAGCACCTTTTAGCCGTGTGTAGTCTTGTAAGCCATTATGACCAAACCATAATCTGTATTGTACAAACAGTGCTAAGCACAGTAAGCCAACTTGAAAAATACGCATTTAACACTCCTTATTTTAAATTCCAAATACCTTAACTTTCATACGCTAAGGGGCGCTTTAAATTGCGCCAATTAATACTACCCGCTAAAAGCATTTCACGTAGTGATAAAACCCGTGGCATACAACGCTTCGAAAATTGCCACTGATGCCCGCAACATGCAGCGGTTAAACTCACTTTACTTGGCTTTATTAACTGAGCATTTTGCTGCTCTAGCCCATTTCCTAAAAAATCAAACCAACCTAGCTCGTTGCAATGCAGCTTATTTTCGCCTAACTGATCAATGCTGTCTATTCTAAGGCGCACCTGATCGTAACCATGTAATATAACGGGCACTATAAGCCCCACTTTGGCATACGTTTGATAAAAAAGTTCATTAGCGTGAACATTCACATCGGGTGGGGTCGGTTTTTGCTTTTCAAGCCACGTCCCATTTTGGGCATCAAGCGTAAAAGGCGTGTCACCATTGGCAACTAACGTTGCAGCTCGCTCAATATAATAAGGTAGGCTTTTTAACTGACGGCGCAGTTTATCGGCATTAGGCTCTGCAACTAATCGCTGAACCTCACGCTGATAAAACGCATTGCACAATTGTGCATACAACACTTTTTGTGTATCAGTTTGCCAAATTTCAACTTGCTGCTGAGCACCAAGTGACTGATTTTTAGCGACCAATAGCTGTACTCAAAAATATTCAGGTAAATGTTTTATAACACAGTATTGAATGTTTTTTAAGCGCAGCGCACTAATTAAGCGCTTGGCTTTTCACCTAATTTTGCTTTACCTGATTCTAAAAATTGCACAACCGTATTACGCTTTTTACCAATCAGCAAACTGCCATCGGCTAAAAACATAAAGTTTTGCCAATTGCGTTTAAATACATCAAACGTCGTTTCGATAATATTATCGCGCGCCATACAAAAATAAACCGTGGTATTAGCTTCCCAATCTAAAAAAGTTAAGATTGCTTCTGGTGGTTGCGCATCGCCATTTTCCCACGCATCTTGCCAATCTACTTCTTGGCTAAAGCTTTTTTCTTGTCCACACCAATCGGTGTCTTCAAAAAAATCTGGGTGATCAAACTCACGGCTCACCATGGTTGTCCAAAGTACGGCTGCACGCTCATCGCCCATAGGCTTTATTTTTGCTGCGTCTTCATCAGATACAGGTAAATCTTTGTGGCGAAAAACCCACGCCTTTTTGTAATCATCTAAAGAAATATAGTTCATAGTGTTGGCAAATTAGTTAACATTAAAAGTGCAAAGCCAAATTATACAAGAGATCAAAACATGACTACAGCAATAAAACCACTTTCCCTCAAACCAGGTATGTACCAACACTACAAAGGGCCGCAATACAAAGTTATTCACGTTGCCACCCATAGCGAAACCGAGGAACAACTTGTGATTTACCAAGCACTCTATGGTGAATTTGGAATCTGGGCACGTCCACTTAGTATGTTTTTAGAAACCGTTGAAAAAGACGGTGAGGTCATACCGCGTTTTGCCTACCTTGGACCTGCCGTTTAACTATGGCATTATAACGAAATAACTTACTCCTCAGACCAGACAAGGGTACACCGTGCAATTTAATTCTACTGACAATTACATCGCAAGCAGCTCGCTAAAACAGGCAGTAAATGCGGCCATTATGCTTGAAAAACCACTTTTAATTAAAGGCGAACCCGGCACAGGTAAAACTATGCTGGCTGAGGAGTTAGCTAAAAGCTTAGATACAGTACTTATTCAGTGGCATATAAAATCGACTACTAAAGCGCAGCAAGGCTTGTACGAGTACGATGCGGTTTCGCGCCTGCGCGACAGTCAATTAGGTGACGAGCGTGTACACAATATTGGTAACTACATTGTTAAAGGTAAGCTTTGGCAAGCATTTACTCATGCAGAATTACACGGTAAACGCCCAGTACTATTAATTGATGAAATAGATAAAGCCGACATAGAGTTTCCAAACGACTTATTACTTGAGCTTGATAAAATGGAGTTTCATGTTTACGAAACTAACGAGCGCATTGTAGCCAAAGAGCGCCCTATTGTGATCATCACTTCTAACAACGAAAAAGAATTACCGGACGCATTTTTACGCCGCTGCTTTTTTCATTATATTGATTTTCCTACCAGCGACGAAATGCAGCAAATTATTGACGTGCACTACCCTAACGTTAAACAAGATTTAGTACGCCAAGCACTTGAAGTATTTTTTAACCTGCGCGAAGCAAACGGCCTTAAAAAGAAACCTTCCACCAGCGAATTACTCGACTGGCTTAAACTGCTTATGGCAGAAGACATAGACGCTAAAACACTGCACGACAAAGCTAAAAAAGGCGGTTTAATGCCAATGTTTGGCGCATTACTTAAAAATGAGCAAGATATAAGCCTAATCGAAAAACTTGCTTTTATGAGCCGCTAGGGCCTGTTGACCTTTCAGGATTAAAATTTGTTCTAACTAGGGACGATTTAATCGTGGCGCGAGGTTTGTAACCTAGTGGGCTAAGTAAAAGCCGAGCAACAAAGAGTTAATCGTCCCTAGGACGAACCTTCGGGCAGCGCGTGTTTGGTATTTATGCTGTGTTATCGCCTATTTATGGGGAATAACCACACTACATAGGCTCTGCCTTGCCTAAATACCAAACACACTGCTGCAAATTTAACCTCGAAAGATAAACAGGCCCAAACATGTTAGTACAGTTTTTTTTCACGCTGCGTAAATACCGCTTACCGGTAAGCCTGCGCGAGCTACTCGATTTAATTAACGCCTTAAAAAAAGGCGTTATATTTGCCGACGTAGACGCCTTTTACTATTTAGCACGCACCATAATGGTAAAAGACGAAACGCACTTTGATCGATTCGACAAAGCTTTTAGCGACTACTTTAGCGGTATTGCCGACCTTGATTTACTCGAGAGTTTAAAGCAACAGCACAACTTACCTGAAGACTGGCTACGTAAAGAGTTTGAAAAAAACCTAAGCGATGAAGAAAAAGCCCAACTTAAAGCTATGGGCGGACTCGACGAGCTTATGAAAACCCTAAAAGAGCGTTTAGAAGAGCAACAAAAACGCCACGCTGGCGGCAATAAATGGGTGGGCACTGGCGGTACATCACCTTTTGGTGCGTATGGCTACAACCCAGAAGGCGTGCGTATAGGGCAAGACGGTAACCGTAACCGCCAAGCGGTAAAAGTGTGGGATAAACGAGAATATAAAAATCTTGATACCGATCGCGAAATTGGCTCGCGTACTATTAAACTCGCCCTTAAAAAGCTGCGTAAATTTGCCCGCACTGGCGCAAGCGACACGCTAGATTTAAACGAGACTATTCGCGCTACTGCAAAACAGGGTGGCATGCTTGATGTAAAAATGGCACCTGAGCGTCACAATGCCGTAAAAGTATTGATGCTGTTTGATATTGGCGGCTCAATGGATGACTACATTCATACCTGCGAAGAGCTATTTAGCGCCGCCCACAGCGAATTTAAACATTTAGAGTTTTACTACTTTCATAACTGCTTGTACGAGAACGTTTGGCAAGACAACGCGCGCCGCCATTCAAACGTAATAGACACCATGACGCTCATAAACAAGTTTACCAGCGACTACAAAGTAATATTTGTAGGCGATGCCACTATGGGCCCATACGAAATAGCCTACCCTGGCGGCTCGGTAGAGCACTATAACGAAGAGCCTGGCAGTGTATGGTTATCACGAATCACCAACCATTTTGATAAGGTAGCGTGGCTTAACCCACAACCCGTTGAACACTGGCCGTACTATCAATCAATTGGTTTTATAAAAGAGTTAATGAACAACCGTATGTATGCGCTGAGTTTAGATGGAATAAGTAGAGCGATAAAAGAGCTGAGTTAGTTTACGCAGCTTCATAAAAAAGTCTTTAAGCCGACTAGTCATGCAGTTCATCATAAGGAGGGTATTCGTAATGAAACAATTCTATTGTCTGAATTACGGTTGCTAAAAATCCAAATATTTTAAGTGCCATTGATTTATCAACAATTAAAGCAATATGCCTACCATGTTGTAACCAATGGCGGTTTACATCTGTGGGTTCTTCAAACTTCTGAAAATCCACAGGTTTAAAGTAGTAATCTAAAAGTCCACTTACAGATTTCAAGGAAGCACTTAATTCTAAACCAAATTCTAGGGACTTGAACTTATCTTTAATTACTCTTTGGTTATAGCGCACTCTCTCTTTAGCATTAGGGATGTCATCTTCATAATCGAATTGTGATAATGCAGACTCTATTAATGTAAAAGCTCCTGGTAAACAGGCTTCAAAAAAACCATTTTCATAAGCCTTAATAAGGCTTTTTAGTAAATTTAATTGAAAACCATAAAAAATACTTTGCTCTTTAAACACGTCAAAAATACCTGCTTCAAAACTATTAATGAAGCTGAGCAGCTCTTCATTTTTTAATAGTCCATTTTTATGATCTATGTATTTATATCTGTATCCAGAGAAAGAAACAGTTTGTAAAAAAGGTAATCCAAAGTCTCGACTCAAAATATTCACACTTTTAACTAGATCATCTTGGTCTTCACATTCAACATACTTTTGTGCACTTTTTATAGAGCTTTTTATACTTTCATAGTAATTTCGAACCTTCATCTCACTCATAAGCTTATTTCCTTTTAGTTGATGTGGGATAAATTAGGATATAGGAGCAGAACTAATTAAACAGAAAATAGGTGTTAGCTATATAGTTCAATGCTTTAGAATGACACAACAAAAACCTCGGTAATTTACCGCTCGTCAATTAGATGCTCTCCCCCTTTGTGCTTGATTTCCGAGCCCCCTTGCTGATGTATGCTGGATGTTTCTCGAATATTTGCTATTTCATCCGGTGAGATAGCAAGGTCGTTAATATCATTTACTGAATGAGTACGTAACGTAAGCTTTCCTTGTGAATGCGCTTTAGCATCACTAAGAGTTGTAGTTAATTCTGAAAATAAATCACGTTTGCTCATTACATCATCTCCTAAAACTCTTTTTATTGCTTTTTTGTTCTTCTGTAAATGGTGAACGCATACAACTCAAAGCGCTTTACTCATAAACAAGCTATAAGGATCTAGCTCATAATCACCAAACGGCTCACACTCTTTAAAAGCAAATTGAGCATAAAGCTTTTGTGCGGGTAAAAATACCTCTGCGGTGCCGGTTTCTAAACTTAGTTTTTTGTAACCTCGCAAGGTTGATTGCTCAATAATATGGGTGAGCAACTTAGCAGCTATACCTTGGCGTAAATAGTTGCTTGAAGTGCGCATTGATTTAATTTCGCCATGCGTTGTATTTAGTGCTTTTAAAGCGCCAACACCCGCTAAATTATTATCAATCCATAAGCTATAAAAAGTTATGTCGGGCTGAGTGAGTTTACTTACATCAAGTGCATGCACGCTCTCGACGGGTGAGTGCTTTAGCATATCGTTATGATGCCCTTGTAGTAGCTTTATAACGTGTGGGTTTGAAAGTTCACCTGTTCTAATATCCATTTATACCTCGTTTAATCCTAGAATTTAATGCTTGAGGGCTTTAGGGCTTTAATTAAAACCCTAAAGTAAGGGGTTATATTTAGGCTGCTAGCTCCCACACTATAAACGCTACTGCAAAACCTACTAAATACACTAGTCCTAACCACGTTAAGCTACGTAATAACACGCTGTGTTTTATTGCTAAATCAAACTAGACATCCACCTTAATTAAACAAACAAAGCTATCTCAATTAAGATAGGTGTTGTCTTAATTTTTTTACCTCGCGAGTAGTAAAAGAAAAAACCAAAAACGCGGCTTAAAGCCGCGCCTACAAATATAACCCCAATCCTGTAGGCGCGAGTTTACCTCGCGAACATGCTTAATAAAACATACTTAACAACAAAATTTAGGGTGGGTGTTTTGTTGGTGTCTTGTTTATTTTTGTTTTATGAGCGACCTGATAAAAAGCGGATCGTTACCCAAATCAGAGGGCGAGTATTTTTTTGTTCGCACTACTGAATAACTTATTTACACGTGGTTTTCAATTGTGAGTAAGGGTAATCTTTACCAAATTGAACTTTTGATTAAAACCGTTATAATTCACGCACTTTTGATTAAAGCGGTTGTAATTCATCCATTATGAAAAATATTTTTATTGTTATTTTACTCATTTTAGCCGGTTTTTTTGGCTACAACTATTTCACTTCCAACTCGACAAAAGTTGTATTAGATAGCGCATCCGAAACTTCAACACAAAAACTTGCTAACAATTGGAATGATATCACTCTTCCAGAAGAGATTGAAAATCATTCAAATATTGAAGCTTGTGATACAACAGAGGCAAACATTTGTTTTGGCTCAGGAAGTATATTTTACAAAGAAACCAAAGATGTGACTGTAGCAAGCTTAGTATCAACTGCAGAAACATCGCGTTACGGTGTCCAGGTTAAAAAAACAGGTGAGCTGTTTGTGTTTTCTATAGAGAATGACATTTCTGACGACGAACTGGATTTTGGTAATATTGCTTGTTACAAATATGATGGTAGTGAAGAAGGCGTTACCGAAACGCGTGAATTAAAATTAGATATTTACGGTACAAAAGTAACAGGGACAAAGTTAGGTTACTCCCAATCAGTTGAATACAGCGTTGGGTATGAAGGTATTGTTGAAGGAGTACTAAACAGCCTTGGAGGAAATACTGTAAATGCTATCACTACACTTACTATTGCAGATGGAGGGGAGATCCGCCAAGAAGAAATATACATTTTAGGCGAAAACTCAATGACTGAAATGCGATATCGTTTAGTCGATGATTTTAAAAATAGTATTTTACGTATCGATAAGAGTATAAAAAAATCCGCAGAAGGTCAGATTTTCCCTATTGAGTATAAATATAACAAAGTAGAGTGCCCGTTATAGGGCTTTGATCTTTAATTAGGCTACCAACTTCCAAATTATAAAAGCTAAAGCAAAGCCTACTAAATACACTAGCCCTAACCACGTTAAACTACGTAGTAACACGCTGTGCTTAATAGCTGGCTCTGATCGCACAAGGCTAAAGTTAAGCCATGCAAAAATAGGCGTTGTAACAAATGAAAGCGTCATCGCAAACGTAAGCATGGGGCCAAGGGCTGATTTAAAAAATAAAATAACCGCCATACCGGCAAGTGCTTGTAGTATTAGCCAAATATTTAAGCTGTGTTTTGATTGCTTAAAGCCAAGTAATTTATGCGATTCGTTTAAAGTACGCGCGTAACCATCTAGTACAGTTAATGTGGTGCCAAACATACATAAAAAAGCAATGGCTGATACAAGCGGCCTTGCCCACTCCCCTATTGTTAATGCGTACATATCAATAAGCTGCTTGGCAAACGCGACACCACCGAGTTCTATACTGCTGGTTTGCCCGTATTGCACTAATACACCTAAGCTAAAAAATACTAATGCTAAGCCAGCTGTAAGCCAGTAACCTACATTAAAATCGAATAAGCCTTGGCTTTTAGAAACTGTTTGCTGCGCTTGTTTTTCTTTTAGCCATAAAGAACTTAATGCAGATATTTCGATAGGCGCTGGCATCCACCCCATTAAAGCCACCATAAAACTCAGCATTGCAAGTTCGTACGGTGAAGGACCAACGTAGTCAGCAGGTGCCATTGGACCGTTACTAAATGCTATAGCAAGAGCAATTAATGTTGCAAGTGTAAGCAGCCCCATAATGCCTTTGGCAACGTTATCGAGCGCTTTAAAGTGCCCAAGTAGTAATATAACTAAACATACCCCTAGCAGCATCCAACAAAGTAAGGTTACTTCAATAACAATAGGTAGAGCGTAATGCAGTAAGCTTGCGGTAAGCAGTAATACGCCGGCGGTATTAACAACGGCGGCTACAATGTTTAAACCAATAAAGCTATAAAAGTAAAACGGACCTTTACTTTTATACCCCTCTACTAGGCTATTTTTAGTAGCGAGAGTGTATTCCATACCAAAGCGAAAAAACGGGTACTTTAAAACATTAACAACGAGGATAAGCCAAAATAATTGCCAGCCAAATATTGCCCCAGCTTGTGTAGAGGCAACTAAGTGAGAACCTCCAATAGCGGCTGTTGCCATGAGAATCCCAGGGCCAAGCGCGTTCAGGCTTGATTTCCATTTCGATACTGCTTGGTTCATTTACTGCTCAAAAATAGTGTGTGTGTGAGCCTCTAACTTACAGAAATTACAGGCAATAAAAAAGAGCCAGGCGGCTCTTTTTTACAATACTTTGTGACTAATTTTTATTTAAGATCCATCTCTTGGATGATCTCGTGTGCGATTTCAGGTGTCGTGCTTACAGGCTTTTCGTGTAGGTTAGCTTTTATTTGCCCTTTTCGATGTTTTAGTGCCGCATCGAGTTTTTTAGCTGCGCTTGCAATAGCTGGGTACATAACTTCGTTTTCCCCTTTTACCGATATGCGCGTGCCTTCGTAATTTGTGCTAATTTCAGCTTGGATCTTATGATGCTCTTTAGACAAAATAATATCGAGCGCAATAAGCGATGGGAAATGGCTCTCGATTTTTGAAAATTTTTCGTTGATGTGCTCTCTAATAGAGTCAGTAACTTCAACATGGTGACCAGAAAGATTAATTTTCATAGGGTATCCTTTTATTTGTTACCTACAATTAGTATTGGGGGCTATTTTGATTAACACAAGGAAAAAAGAGAGATATTTGAGGATTATTTACGGCTTTTGGTGATTTAAATCATGTGTTGCGCAAAGTTTATGCAAAGCCCACATTGCATGGGCTTTCAGACGTCTACTTAACTTAAGCTCTGATTGATTAATCTGTGTACGAACAACAGTAATCAGCAAAGTCAGATACTTTTACTTTAAAGCTTACGTTTGCATCTACATTAAACGATTCACCTGCATTAAATGTTTTCCACTCACTCGCGCCTGGTAATAAAATATCCCATTGGCCAGCTAAAAGCTCCATGCATTCTTTTTGGTTTGTATCAAAAACAAACTCACCTGGTTGCATAAAGCCTAACGTTTTCGCTTCGCCATCACCTAAAATAACGGTACGGCTTGATACTTTTCCGTCAAAATATACATTGGCTTTTTTTACTACACTTACGTTATCGAACTTTGGCATTTTTAGCTCCTGCTATTAATTTAAGATTTTTATTTATGAATTTTATCGCACTACCTTGCCTGATAGGTAAATAGCTTGCAAGAGAAGCATATTGAAAGTTACTCACTTAAAGTATTCAAAGCAGCCCTTTGGGTAGTATTAAATAAATTAGAAGCTGCCTTCCCACATGAGCAAACTCTTCGCCTACCACTCAAAATTATACCAACCTGCATAAATCTTTGATCAATTTAACGAATTAAATTGCACTATAACGTCGTTAAAAGTTTTTTATTTAGAACAACTAGATATAAAAACTTTTGCCTAGTTCTAGCGTAATTTTCTTAACGTTTAATAGACCCCATATATAAGCAGATTGGTATTAAACTCCCTGTAGATACCATCTCTCATTTTAAGCTTCAAGGTCGTATTTAACTTTCTTGGAGCTTAAACGCTTCTTGGTTTTTTATTAC
>NZ_WTLB01000016.1 GCF_011378855.1 Pseudoalteromonas sp. Z1A8
AGATCTGATCATGACATTGAGATTTAGTTCAAAAAAATCCCCGCTAATTTCTTAGCAGGGATTTGTGTATAAGAGACAGCTTTTCAGTGCCTTTTTTTACTTATTTAACTGAAAATATTAAATAGTTTATTCATCGTCTTCAACAAGTGTCATTAGTGATGTGTTACCACCAGATGCCGTTGTATCAATACTAATTGTTTTTTCAGTAATTAAGCGCTTGATTAACGTATCGTAATACTCAGAGCTAATTACTGGTAAAATTGCACCTTTACGCTGTGCAAGCTGCTGGCTAAAGTAGCCTAAGCGAGACGAACGAGCTGCAACTACCGCACCTGCTAAATGAGGGTGAGCCAAAATAGCTTGTAACTGATTAGGTTTAGCTACTTGGAAAACACCTTCAGCAACACCTGTAGAAATAAACTTATCTCTAAAGGCAACGGCTTCATCATAAAACAGCTCAGACGCTACAGTAATTACCGTATTACCTGCGGCAATAGCGGTAATGATAGACAATGCCCAAAAGTTGAATGATGTGCTCTTATCTGCATAACACACCACACAACCACGCGCTTCTAGATGAAGTGTATTAGACTCACCCGTTGGCCCAGGCAGGGTAGTAAACTTACGCATGTGTTTTTCAAGGCGGTTAAGCTGAGCACGTGCTTCTGAAAGTGTTAATGCTAAATCATCTGCTAAGTCGTCGATAATTTCTACCGTCGCGATTTTAGCAAGCAACTGACGTACAGCCGAAACACGGTCGTTTAATGGTGTTGCACGCCAAATTTTTTCATCACGCATTGAGTTAGCCATCAGCTTTTTAACTTGCTCATTTGCACCGCTGTAGTGGTGTAAATCAAGTTCGTCAGGCGTTAGGTTAGTCATTTGTACGTTATCTGGAGATGCTTTTTCTTTCACTAAACGTTGTAGGTAGTTAGGGCCACCGGCTTTAGGGCCAGTACCTGATAAACCACGGCCACCAAATGGTTGCACACCAACAATAGCACCAATCATGTTACGGTTAATGTAAACGTTACCGGCACGTGACATTTTAGCTAGGTACTCACAACGCTCTTCAATACGTGAATGAACACCCATTGTCAGGCCGTAACCAGTGTTATTAATTTGGTCAATTACGTTATCAATGTCATTCGATTTAAAGCGAACAATATGAACACATGGGCCAAATACTTCACGTTTAAGTACTGATAAGTCTTTAATTTCGTATAAACGAGGAGCAAAAAAGTATGCGCCATTTTGCGTATTATCAGGAATTTTACATTCGTAATGAAGTATAGAATTACCTTTTAAGTACTCAACGTGTTCGTTTAAGTTTTTAAGTGCTTTTTCATCAATTACCGGACCAACATCAGTTGATAGTAATGATGGATCGCCAATGTGTAACTCAGCTAGAGCGCCTTTAAGCATTTCGATAATGCCATCTGCTACGTCATCTTGAATGAATAAAACACGAAGAGCAGAACAACGTTGCCCAGCACTTTGAAAACCAGAACTGATCACATCGTCAACTACTTGCTCAGGAAGCGCCGTTGAGTCAACAATCATACAGTTTTGGCCACCTGTTTCTGCAATTAACGGTACTTGAATATCGTTACGTGCAGCAAGTGTTTGAGAAATTAATGTGCCTGTTTCAGTAGAACCGGTAAACATAACTGCTTGAATGCGTTCATCAGGAACAATTGTTTTGCCTACTTCAGAACCGCGAGCAATAACAGGTTGAACAACATGCTCAGGTAAACCAACAGAGAGCATTAGTTCAATTGCACGAATTGCTATTAAACTTGTTTGCTCAGCCGGTTTAGCAATTACAGTATTACCTGTAACAATGGCTGCTGCAACTTGGCCTAAGAATATTGCAAGCGGGAAGTTCCACGGGCTAATACATAAAATAACACCACGGGCTTCAAAACGCTCATCTTGTGATAGCTCTTCAGCGCGCGCTGCGTAGTAGCGACAAAAATCAACTGCTTCACGTACTTCATCAATACCGTCTTGCGCTACTTTACCTGCTTCTTTAATACAGATAGCAACGAGCTCATCGTGATGACGCTCTAAAATATCAGCAACACGACGCAGTAAATTAGCACGGTCTTTTACTGGTGTTTGTGACCATGGTTCAAGTGCAGCTTCAGCATTAGCCAGTAATACTTTCATTTCTTCGCCGGTTTGCAACTTAACGTGACCGATGATTTCTTTGTGATTCGCTGGGTTTTTAACAGCCAATGAGCCTTCAGGTACTTGGCTTTGCTCAATTAAGTGCTCGTTAAACCATGTTTCAAGATTCTCTTTGAAAGGGGTAATAACGTTAATATCGGTTAAGTCCATGCCTTTAGAGTTAGCACGTTCTTCACCGTATAAATCAATTGGCATTTTAATTTGCGTATTGTACTTGTTACGCAGGCCTTGCAGTGTTTCTACAGGATCTGGTAGCAATGATTCAACAGGTTTTGTTGTATCTACAATGGCGTTTACAAATGATGAGTTAGCACCATTTTCTAATAAACGGCGAACAAGGTATGCAAGTAGGTCTTCGTGTTGACCAACCGGTGCGTATACGCGGCACTGAATTTTTTCCTCGTTTACGATTTGGTCGAATAATGACTCACCCATACCGTGCAAACGTTGAAATTCAAAACCGGTGTTGTCGCCTTTCGCTACTTCTAAAATAGTCGCTGCAGTGTAAGCGTTGTGCGTTGCAAATTGTGGATAAAGTACGTCGCGCGCTTCAAGCATTTTGATTGCACATGCTTTGTAAGAAACATCGGTAGTCGCTTTACGTGTAAACACTGGGAAGTGCTCTAAACCATCTTGTTGAGTGGTTTTAATTTCTGTATCCCAGTAAGCACCTTTAACTAAACGTACCATCATCTTACGGCCAACACGGCTTGCAAGGTCCGTTAGCCATTCAATTACAAAAATAGCGCGTTTTTGATACGCTTGAACTGCTAAACCAAAACCTTGCCAATCACCAAGATCTTCATCACTGAATACCGCTTCAATTACATCTAGTGAAATATCTAGACGGTCAGCTTCTTCGGCATCAACTGTAAAGCCGATATCGTATTTTTTAGCGGCAAGTGCAAGTTCTTTTAGCTTTGGTACAATTTCTTCCATCACGCGGTCTTTATGAGTGAACTCATAACGCGGGTGAATAGCAGAAAGCTTCACTGAAATACCAGGGCTCTTTACAGGACCACGGCCGTTTGCCGCTTTACCAATAGCATGAATTGCATTCATGTAGCTGTCAAAGTAACGCTTCGCATCTTTCATTGTGCGCGCGCCTTCGCCTAGCATATCGTAAGAGTATACATACCCTTTTTGCTCTGTATCGGCAGCACGTTCAATTGCTTCGTCAATGGTACGACCCATAACGAATTGCTTGCCCATAATTTTCATTGCAAAATTTACAGACTTACGAATAACTGGCTCACCTAAACGACCAATAGTCTTTTTAAGCATGCCGAACTGTTGTTCTTTCGTTTTGTCTGTGTAGTTAACCATTTTACCGGTAACTAATAATCCCCAAGAAGACGCGTTTACAAATAAAGAATCGCTGCTTCCTAAATGAGAGCTCCAATCACCTTTCGCTAATTTGTCGCGAATAAGTACATCTTGAGTTGCTTTATCTGGAACACGAAGCAGCGCTTCGGCCAAACACATTAATACAACGCCTTCTTCACTAGAGAGTGAAAATTCATTTAAAAGCGCATCAACACCGCCTTGCCCATCTTGCTCTTTACGAATGTTTAAAACAATTTGGCGGGCTCTTTCCCAGGCACGACTTCGTGCTTTTACGCCTACTTCTGCAAGCGGTAAAATATGATCAATAACCGCATTTTCATCTATGCGGTAGAAGTCACGGATTCTTTGTCTAATAGGACAAATCGTTGTTAAATCGCCGTTGAATAACATAAGCAACCCTCAGGAGTGTTAAGAATTATAGTAAAATTAATTACCAATAAATTACCAGTGATATTGTGAGTGCATTCTAATTAAAATTCAGCAGAATATGCTGGTTAAATTTCGCGATTTACGATAATTTACAGGGTATAAATTTAACTTATCCGCATAAAATTCTGTTATGACAATTCCAAATAGATTACGCATGCTAGATCGTATTGATTTAGCCATACTAGACGTTCTTCAAAAGAACGGCAGAATTTCTAATGTTAACCTCGCAAAGCAGGTTAATTTAAGCGCCAGCCCGTGCCTAGACCGGGTTAAACGTTTAGAGCAAGAAGGCTATATTGAAGGCTATTACGCCAAGCTTAGCGAAGCTAAACTTAATCAGAGCTTAGTAGCGCATGTTCAAGTATCGCTTGTTGCTTCAAATACTGCTGTATTTAAAGTCTTTAGAGAGCACATATTAAGGATAGATCAAGTAGTCGAATGTGACATGGTGGCAGGTGGCTATGATTATTTATTAAAAATCCGTGTTTCTAATATGGAAGAGTACAGACAAGTGCTAGGTGACTTAGTCGATATACCTGGCGTGGGCACTCATCATACTTATATGGTGATCGAAAAAATTAAAAAAGACGAAGGGTTGTTAATCGACATTTAGGCATCCCTAAAATAATAAAACCGCCAAGTGCGGTTTTATTTCAGTACATAAAGGCTCTATCAATATAGGTCGTACATTACCTTATACATAATTTATTACGACCTTCCGACTTCGCTCTATATAACGCCGTATCAGCCGCGCATATTAATGCTTCCGATGTCCTGTACTGATTATCGTATTCACACGCAATGCCTTGGCTCACACTAATTTTTACATTTGGTGGCAGCCCAATATCTCTAAAATTAATGTTGAGTATTTTTTCTTGAATACGTTTTGCGATCATTTCTGCATTTGAGATATGTGAGCGGGGTAATACAACAGCAAATTCCTCACCACCATAGCGAGCTACTAAGCTATCCTTGGAGGGTAGGCATGCTTCAATAGTTTGCGCTACCTTTTGTAAGCATTTATCACCTTTAACATGACCAAAACTATCATTAAACAGTTTGAAAAAATCAATATCGATTAAAATAAAACTCAAAGGTTGTTTGTTTACGATGCACTCTTGCCAATTTTTAATAATCGTTTTCTCTAGGGTGCAGCGATTAGCGACGCCAGTGAGGTGATCTATTTTGGCTATGTTCTCGAGTACTTTATACTTTTTAACATGCTTTGAAATGTCATGCATAATACAAATAAATAAAGGTGTATTGTTTGTGGTTGATGCAGGCATACAAGAAATTGAAAGTTCTATATCTAAACAGTTGCCGTTATTTTTTATTATTTTAACTTCTTTGGGACCATGATTGAGTGGTGTTTGATAATTATTTTTCCAACTTTCAAACATGTAAGCATAGTCATCGCGATATTGCTCTTGTAAGCAATCATGCCATTTTCTACCTATTAATAAATCTGACGTCACGTTAAAAAAACGTGCTGCAACGGGGTTTACTGATTCAAACACGCCATCTGCATTAACAATAAAAATAGCATCGGCCATGACATTCGTGACATTAATAATAGCGCTTATTTTTTCATTGTTAACGGTGTTAGAAATGCTGCTCATTAATGCAGATACAGCATTGTCGGCGTTGTTTGCTCTGCTATTTTCATTATTGTTAGACATGGTGTTGCTCATTTTTATTGTTAATGAAACTTTATGTCTAGTAGTTTATTTAATTTATGTTTTTTAAACCTTTCGGTAACCTTCTTTTTTAAGTTGTTGATTTTGCTGTGTTTTGTAAGGTGGTGCCTTTACTCAGTTTTTCATTATGCCTAGAGGGGGCGAAAAGGTGGTTAGTTTATAAAAAATTGCACAGGGATAAATCAGCTCTGTGCAATTTAAAAGTCAATAATTAAGCGTTGTTAGTTAGAGTATATCATCATTTTCAACCTGAGGATCGGCGCTTTCATAGGCTTTGCCATTACACTCAACATTAAAAATTAAACATACAGTACCGAAGTTTTTAGCTGTATCTGTGATGGTGATTGCTTGGCGGTTATCGCTTAGTTTATAACTAAAGTCTTCTGCACATGCTCCCACTTTATTAGTAATTGTTGCCCCTGTGAAAACAAAACCTTGTTCAATCGCCACTTTATCTAAGCTATAAATACCTGCAGTTTCTGTTCTGACAATTCCACCGCCAGTTGCTGGTTTGCCACCCCTAGAGTAGCTAAAAATAGCTTCATTATTGTTTAGCTCAATGTTTACTGTAAAGTTAATTTGCTCTTGATTGTTATTCATCTTATTTCCTTTTTGCTAATTGCTATAGCTGAAAATTAGTAATACCTAAGTTAACTAGGCTTAATTTTATTTCTGAGATTTCGTTTTCCCTGTTTAAACAGGTATAAGCTTGAACTAGCGGGTAAGTTATTTTTACGCTTTGGGTTGCTTTTTTTATTTCAGAGAGCGCCATAAGTGTTTGTTCACAAAATTTAATTTTCAATGCTTCATCATTAATTAATTTAGCTTTTATTAAATTTACATTCGCTAAAATTATATTGTTCTTAATATCATTCATTTTCCATTGTTGGTTTTTATAGCGCTTACTATTTTCAAGCGTATTTAAAAGTTGTTTTGCTTTAAGGAATGAATATCTATTTATAAAATAATGAATCAGGTTTATTTGTGTATTAATAATTTTTATATTTGAAAGGTCATTATTATTAATAAAGTTAATAATATCATTGGTTTTTGTATCAATATCAGAACCATCAGATAGCATTAATTGAAGGGTAAGTGATTGATTGTACATAATTTGGAAGTAATTGTTTTTTGGATCTTGAAGTCGAGCTTTATTTATCGCATTAGTAGCTTGTATGGCCTTTTTATAAGCTTGGCGCTTATTTGTAAAATAGCTAAGTAAGTGACTTTGTTGAATATAAGTATTCGCAAGGCTTTTGAGTAAGCTAGCATCATTTGGGGTACGTTCTAGCATGTTGGTTAATTCATTAGAGGCATTATCAAACATGCTCATAGCTGTATTGAAGTTACCTAAACTTTCCTCAGTACTAGCAAGCCAACTAATAGTATCTGCTTTATCACGTAATAAATTTTTGTTGTTTGGTTTTAGCTCAAGAGCTTTATTTTTAAGGGCGAGCGACTCTGTAAAGCGTTGTTTCGCGGCAGTGTAGTTAAATTGCTTTAAATACAAAGACCCCAGCGAATTATGTGAATACGATAACTCCATAATCGAGTTGAAATCATTCGGTGCTAACGAATACATGATTTCACTGTAAGAGTGGTACTTTTTAAATAATGGCTCAGTAGCAGCATAATCACTTTTATCATAACTAAGCTGCCCTAACCAAAAGGCATTGGCACCCGCAAGTGTGAGTAGCTCTAAGTTGTTTGGCTGGATTTTTAATAATGCCTCAAGGCGGGTGCGGGCGTTTTCAAAGGCGGTGAAGGCTTCGTCGGTTTTACCGCGAGAATAAGCTACCTCTCCCATTGCTTCAAGAGTTTGTGCGTACTGAAAACGGTTGTTAAATTGTGCTTTATCATCGCTAAAGCTAAAAAGTGAACCTGATTCGTCTGTTTGATTTGTAAAATATTCAAGTGCTTTATTACTAATACCATCAAGTAAGTCCATACGCTTTACGCTACGTAATTTATCGGCAAAATCGCCGACCATAAAACCGAGCAGGCTTTCAGCTTCAAGTCGTTTTTGCTGCGCCTGCTGTTGTGCTTTAAAACTGGTGAAACTCATTAATAACGCAATAAATGTGAGTAAACAGAGTGAAAATATTGTGCCGCGTTTTATGTTTGTTTTAGTTTTAGTGCTTTTAATGGATCTTTTAATAAGTGCATGTTCGTTATCGTCAAGCTCGAATACATTATCGTTGAGTAGTGAAATAACTTCTTGCAGTGGTTTACCCGGTGCCAAAAGGTAAGCATTACTTTTACCTTCATTAATCCAGTTTTGTGCTTGGTGTTGTAAGCGGCTTTTTATTGCCAGTGCATCTTTATGGTCATTAATCCAGTTTTTTGCACGAGGCCATTGGCGTAACAGTGCCTCGTGAGCAAGACTAAAACAGGCTTCGCCATTTTGTAAGTGCGATACAAATAAACGGCTTTCTACCATGGCCTGCACAAATTCTTTTTGGCTTTTATTATTTAATGTTTGCCAACGCGCTGCTCGGCTAGTAATAGTTTTACCATCAGGGTTTAGGGTCACTAATTGCGATAACACGCTATTAAGTTGTTGCTGTTGCTCGCTGTTTAGGCTAATAAATACATCTTCTGCTTTTTTACCGATTGCGCCCTCAATACCACCTAGTTTTGTATAAACACTGTGTAGTAGCTCGTTATTATCACTGCGTTGTAAATACAGTTCCTGCAGTGTGTATTGCAGCATGGGCAGTGCGTCGGGGTTATTAGCTGTATCGGCGCAAAGTATTTCATCCAGTGGCGTTTGGGTTTCTGGGTCATTCGAGAATGTTAAATTAGCGGTTAACGCTGGCAGGCGAATAATTTGTTGTAGATCGTGCCTGTTTGGTGGTGTTAAATCGTAGTGTGCGCCATGAGCTTTACCTGCCATTAGGCTGGGTTGTTCAACCACTAAAGGATAAAAGTCGTTACGACACGCACTAAATACAATCACTGTTTTAGAGGTTGCTAAGCGCTCAATAACCGATAAAAAATGGCTGCGTGTTTCGCTACTAAATAAAGGAGAAGAAAGTAGCACTTCTAGGCGGTCAATAAATAAAAATAACTGCGGTGTTTTAAGTTGTGTAGAGGTTTTGCCAAGTGCAGCTTGTATGGCGTTAATTACGTCATCTATTGCCAATTCTAGTTGTTCTGCAAGTGTTTGCGCGCTTAATCCTTCAAACACAGGCAGGTTGTTTATATCCCAATCAAGCAGTGCGGAAGCTAAATC
The DNA here is from genome assembly GCF_011378855.1 of Pseudoalteromonas sp. Z1A8. Taxonomy (GTDB): domain Bacteria; phylum Pseudomonadota; class Gammaproteobacteria; order Enterobacterales; family Alteromonadaceae; genus Pseudoalteromonas. The sequence goes on from NZ_WTLB01000016.1 coordinate 8,902, forward strand.
TAAAAAAAGCCTATTTTGATGGACGTCTGCAAAGTCGAGCTGAGCGTAGGAAACCACCCCAATGCCATTATAGCCTCGCTCATCAAGTAATTTAGGCAATATACCCGCATTTACAAGTGATGATTTACCTGTGCCACTTGGACCGAGTATTAAGCAAAAAGCACGACCAAATTTAACTTGGCTCGATATTCTATTGAGTAACGTTTCTATAGATTGATTACGGCCAAAAAATAGGTGTGTATCGCTTGGGTTGTAGGCGCTTAATCCTAAAAAAGGAGAGCCACCTTGCCATGTGTTTTCAGTTGTTTTTATGTCTTCAGCTAGAGGAAACTCAAGTTTTGCAATAACGCGGTAACCACGCTTTCGAATAGTTTCTATGTAGGTAGGTTCACTTGCTTTATCACCAAGGGCTTTTCGTAACTGTGTAATTGTTTTATGAAGCGGGTTATCGCCCACCTCAACATTTTTCCAGCATTGATCTAATAGCTCGTCACTCGTAACAATTTCGCCTTTTTGTAAGCACAGATGGACTAATACATCCATGGCTTTTGGTTCTAACTGTTTAGTTTTTTCTGCACGCTGAAGAGTATTTGACTGGGGATTGACTTGCCAATCACCTAAATAAAAAGGGCTGCGATTCATAATGGCTCATTATTGTTATTATGTAATTAAAGCGAGTGATTTGCCGACTTTTTTAACTAAGTCTTTATATTACAGATAAAATAACAAACAGATAAAGAGTTTTATGCAGTAAAAGTGGTTTATTGATGTGGGTAATTCAATATTGAGTTACCCACTGAGTTTTATGACTCTATATCGCTTTTATTTATAGTAACTACGCGTTGAGGGAATGGGATTTCAATATCAGCATTATTAATTGCTTTATAAACACCACCGTTAATAGCTAGCTTAGTTTCGATAATTTTAGTTGTAGGTACCCAATACCTGTAACTAATAGTTACGCCGCTATCAGCAAAACGTTCAATACCCACTTGTGATAACGGATTTTGTGCGACTAATTCGTGTGCTTTAAGTACGTCTTCAATAAGGCTAATCGCATTATCAGAGCAAGCACTATAGGCTATATCTATTTCACCTTTGACCAATGAGTAACTAAATGAGTTATGAAGTATTTCACCTACTATATGCTTATTTGGAATGGTGATTTCTACTTTTTCTTCATTGATTAAAATAGTGTAGCCAAGCTCAATTGTTTTAACTTGGCCGCTTACATTTTTAACTTCAATAGTATCACCAACAACAAAAGGTCGAGTGGCTATAATGGCAAGGCCCGCACCATAGTTAGAGAGCATTCCTTGCAGCGCTAAACCAGCACCTAAAGATGCAGCACCAATGGCTGCTACAAATGGCGTAACGCTGATACCTATTTTGCCAAGTGCAATAATTATAACCATTACAATTAGCAGTACTTTTACCACGCTACTGACAAAGCTAGTAAGCGTAATGTCAACGTTATGACGGGTCATTAACGCGGCTACAAATTTGGCAAGCTTTTGTGCTATCCACAAACCAATGAGGACGATAAAAATAGCGCCAACAATTTGCATACTGTAGGTAACCATATACTCAGTAAGCATGGTGTAATATTTTTCAAACTGTTCGATTTCAGAACTGATCATAAAGCGCTCTATGTTAGGGCTATGTTGTATTTTTCCAACTATAGCAAAATGTTGACTAAAAATGGATATAACAGCGGCACTATAATTGCTGTTAATAAAGCACTTAGCGCCATTGCAACTGAGGAGTAAGCGCCTACTTTTGGATGTTCAGCAATAGCAGCAGCAGTCCCAATTGCATGACAAGCTGTGCCCATTGCAACACCTTGAGATTCGTGATTAAAAATATTAATGAGTTTAAAAAGCATAAAACCAAATAAAGCGCCTAGTAAACCAATAAAAATAACTAAAGCCGCAGCAAGAGAGCTAATCCCCCCTAATGAGTCAGTAACAATTAAAGATATTGGGGTTGTGACACTGAGTGCGGCAACAGATGCACTTAGCTGCGCAGGCGCATTAAATAATATGCTTAGCAAAAATGCCACAACGGTTGCGTTAACAATACCTAAGCTACATGTTGCGACTATGAGTAATAGATTTTTTCGTACGTGTGTAAACTGCTGATATAAAGGAAGCGCTAAAGCCACAATCGCGGGCTCTAATAACCAGCTTAGTAATTTGCTGTGCGAGGCAAATTGCGTATAAGGCAAATTTAGATTAACTAGTAATAAAGCGATAATACTAATACTTAAAAATACGGGGTTAGTGAGCGATTTAAATACGCTGTTTTTTATACTTTGGTTTACGGCCCTTAGTGCTAAAAACAATACAATAATAAAAGGAATACTTAGCCACCATAAATTAGGCTGTAGCTCTGAAATAGCGGAAAAAGTAAAATTAGTCATTATTTTCTCTTCCCTTAAAGTACGCAATTACACTGCTAACAAGCAACAAGGTAGTTATAGGGACTAGCACCATAACTGAGGCTAAAAATGCCCAGTGCGACTTTATAAGGCCGAGATGTTCAATAAATCCCACACCCGCAGGAATGAAAAATATAGGCATAATATTTAAAATAGGGGAGGCGCATGGTTTTACATGTTGCTCTTTTACAATACCCGATAAGAGTAAAACTAATAAAATAACCATAGCGAGTAACGGTGCAGGAAAGCTTCCACCAATAAAGTGCATAATGAGTTTAGCACAGGCTAAACATAGTAAAATAATAGCGCTACTGAGCAGATATTTCATCAAAGTGGCTCACAGAAAAGATAAGAGCTTAACTTTAACAAATCAAACTCTTTTATGCATTGTGCAATAGTCTACCAGTGCTTTGTATTTGCGTAGGTTATATCTGCTTTTCCTTTAGCTTTAGCAATTGCTTTTTTAGTGTTTGGGTTTAGCAGTAAGCGAATTTGGCTTAAGGTTTCTTTAGCGAGTATTTTTCGTTGGTTTGGTTTATAGCTAAGTTGTGTAACACGTTTAATAGCAGCAAGCGTATCGGGTGAACGCTCAAGTAATGTATCGAGCATGTTTTGCGTTGCTTGCTGAGTATCATCGGTAAGTTTAGTAACCAAACCTAGCTCATTTGCTTGTTGTGCAGTGATTGGGTTTGCGTGGCTTGCAAGCCAAAGTGCTTGGTCGCGCTTAACTAAACCGCTCATCATTACATTTGCGCCCATATCGGGGCACAATCCCCAACGCGCTTCCATAATGGCAAGTTTGGCATCAATATGAACAACTCTGTAATCTGCCCCCAAAGCTATTTGCAAACCACCCCCTAAACAGTTGCCATCAATTTGTGCAATAACGGGCACACTAAGTGACTGCCAGCCTAATACTACTTTTTGCGCTAAATTTTGATTGCCTGGTAACCATTTAAGCAATAATTTCACTATGTTCATTGGTGTAGCCATTACTGCAGATATATCAAGGCCTGCACAAAAATGCTCGCCATCACCTTTTATTACCACAGCACGAATACTACGATCTCTTTTTATATTTTTAATGGCTTTGTTTAGCTCTACAAACATTTCAAAGCTTAATGCATTTTGTTTTTTTGCTCTGCTAAGCGTGACGGTTGCAATGCCATTTTGTTTTTCTAGTTTTATCATTACACACTCCTCTGACCTGTTGCTTGAGCTTATGTTGTTATAGGAATTAAGTAAAGTGACGGTATTTTTTAAATAAATGGAATTTATTGCTAAAGCCGTAGTCTTAAAGGATTGGTTTTAGATGAGAAAAAGCTAAACAATTCGAACCTAAGATAATAAAAATATTTTACGTTGTTATTTTAACTAAAATAATAAAAGTAATCTTTATATTCAATAGTTTAGGTGAATTGTTATTTGTCGATTTAGTTGTATGCTGAATAAAGCATGACTCGGTTACAAAAAAGTCAGTGTTTTACGTTTTTTTTTATCAAAATGATGATGAGATTTGATAATATAGCGCAACTTAAAAGCTTAAGGTAAGCACATATGTCGGGTCCACGTTTATATACGGTAGAAGAAGCTACTCACCAAGCTTATGATATTTTTTTAGAGTTAGCGCCAAATAACTTGAGTGAAAAAGATGTTGAAGACTTTAATGAGTTTAGAGAAGACCTAGGCTTTATTGAAGAAGACGAGCCAGATGACCAGTGGCAAGACTTTGTAGCCCTTGAAATAGAGCCAGAGCACTTTATTCAGGTGTTGGTTGGTTTAGAATTTGAAAATGATGATGTTTTGTTTGCTAAAATTTTGATTAGTCGTGATAAAGATGCTCCGTTTTGTCATATTTTATGGAAAGAAACTGAATAAGCAATACTGCTTATTTTTATAATTGTGTGCAGAGAGAGTATTGTGCGTAAGTATTTATTTTTAATTTTTTTAATAATTAGCAGCCCAAGTTGGGCCGTTGATCCATTTGAAGATTTTCATGAATATGGCAAGCTCTCTGATGAAGAAATTCATGAGTTACACAAAGGTGACATGTTCTATGGTGATACTGAATTTGGCTTTATTCTAAGTAAAGGTAACACCAATTCGACCAGTTTTAAGCTCAAAGGTAATTTATACCAAGACTTTGAAAAGTGGCGTAACCAATTTAAAATAGACTCTCTTTATAAGCGTGATGAGAACGATGAAAGCGGTGGCACTGATGTTACAGCTAATCGTGTTTTTGTATCAGCGCAAGGTAACTATAAAGTAGGTGTTAAAAACTCCTCATTTTTTATTTACGGTGATTACGAAGAAGATGAGTTTAGTGGACTTGATTTTAAAAGTACGGTGGCGACAGGCTATGGTGCACGTGTATATCAAGGCTCTAAAAACAAAGTAGATATTGATATAGGACCTGGTTTATACCGTTCAGTAGCGGATGAAGATTCGGATGTGAGCGAAGATGAAATTAATAAAACCGGTTATTTAGTACGTGTTGCAATGCAGTGGGAACGTTTGGTTTCTAAGCGTACTCGTTTTAATCAAGATGTGAGTATAGAGCAGTCGCTCTCAGGTCTTAATTCTCGCTTAAAATCGGAAACCGCACTAATAAGCCAAGTGATTGGTGCGGTATCACTCAAATTTACCTACATGTATCGTTATAATTCAAAACCCGAAGATGATAAACTCAAGTTTGACTCAGAGCTGAGTGCTACATTGGTGTACAGCTTTTAAGTATTTATTTAATTTAGAGAATATTATGTATCAGCATAAACAGTATGCGGTGTTTATCTTTTTTGTATTAGCGTGGATAGGCGGTTTTGTAGCGCTTGCATGGAACTTGTTAGGCGCTGATGGACCTTTAATGATATTTGCTGGGATTTTAGTGCTGGTGGGCTTTTTGTTCCATGGTCTAACAGTAAAAGTAGATGATAAAAAAATTAGCTGGGCGTTTGGCCCAGGCGTTGCAGGGCAAAGCATTGAGCTTGGCGAAGTAGTAGAAGCTAAGGCAGTTCAAAACTCTTACAGACACGGTATTGGTATGCGAATTACTCACGATGGTTGGGTGTATACAGTATCTGGCTTTAGTGCAATACAGCTAACGCTTAAAGATGGCACTTTGTATCGAGTTGGCACAAACGATCAAAAAGGTTTACTAGCCGCTCTAAAAGAAAAGAATGTATCAATCGCGCTGCCTAGTAAGGCAAAAACTGAAACGGTTAAGCGCAACAATATGATATAAAAAAAGCGCCCTAGGCGCTTTTTTCTTGGTTTAACAGTGTATTAGTGGTCGTGACCACACCCACCTTCACCATGTACATGACCATGAGTGAGTTCTTCTTCGGTTGCATCACGTACTTCTAGTATCTCTACATCAAAGTTAAGTGTTATGCCTGCAAGTGGGTTATTACCATCTACAATAACTTCTTCATCTTGGATATCGATGATCATTACTGATTGGTCACCATCATCTGTTGATGCACGAAATTGCATGCCGACTTCAATTTCCATACCTTCAAACATCGACTTAGGTACAGCTTGCATTAGGTTATCGTGGCGTTCGCCATAACCTTCATCAGGTTCAACTTTTACGCTAAGTGTGTCGCCTGGTTGTTTGCCTTGCAAAGCATTTTCTAGGCCTGAAATTAAGTAGCCTGTGCCAATGATAAAGTGTAGTGGCTCACCACCGAACGAGTTATCAATGCTATTGCCATCATTATCCATTACCGAATAATGCATTTTTACCACTTTGTTTGCCGCAACGATCATAGTCATTCCTATTTATTCATCTTCAAGAGAGTAGGGTAGAGGCAGAATGCTTAGCTCCACCTGAGGTGTGTGTTTTGCACGAAGTACCTGAGTTACATCAGTATCGTTTGGCAACACAACGAGGCCTGTTAATTTATTTGTTTGTTCATTAAAGCTTTGTGCAATAAGTTTACCCGCACGGCGCCAATTTTCGCCTAATTGGGTTTCTAAATCGGGCTCTGAAAGTATCCCTTCGCTTTGACCTGAAACTATATACATTGCACGCTTATTTTTACCTAGGTACTTCATGCGAGCCACAGTTTCTTGACCGGTATAACACCCTTTTTTAAAGCTTATACCGCCAATAGCATGTAGGTTTACCATTTGAGGAACATACTCGCCAATTGCATCTGCACTTAACTGAGGTTCACCTGCAAGCATAGATGCTTGTTGCCAAGGAGCTTCGTTATCAAGTGTAGATACGTCATCAGGCATACTAAACTGGCTATCGACCATCAATAAAACACGGTTATCAGCTAATTTTAGTGCTTTACCGCTTTCAAAGTCACACGCGCTCGCATCACCTTCAAAGTTAATATCAAGTTGTGCGAGTGCATCAGATAAGTCATCACCAATTAAGCCAATTAAACGCCTTGAACACTCGCTGATATCAACTTTTGCAAATACAGCATATTTTTTAAGTTCAGCTAACGATTTTTCAACTTCGGCTTGGCTACCCGCAAGGTAGTAGCTATCTTGATAAGAAAATAATTTAAATACGCCCCAAAGTTTACCTTTAGCGCTGCAATGGCCAGCCCACAAATAATTACTGCTGGTTAATTTATTTAGATCTTGAGTGATTTGCCCGTGTAAATAAGATAATTTATCAGCACCGCAGAGGCTAATAAGTTGATGAGATAACGGACATGCATAAACGCTCGACATAAAAACCTTCTTTGCAATATAAATGAAGTGACATAATAACGCAGTTGCTACGTATGGTACAGACAAGCACCTAATGGTGTGGGTTTATTATTTAATGAGAGATTAATAGCTGCTAAATAGGCTTGTGTTTGTTAAACTCGAGTCAATTAAGTATGAGGTTTAAAATGGTTGAAATTCATAGTAAAGCACGTATTCGTTGGGCTTGTCGTCGTGGCATGTTAGAGCTAGATGTTTTGTTTATGCCGTTTGTAGAAGAAGCATACGACTCTTTAAACGCAGAGCAACAGGCTATCTTTCAGCGTTTGCTCACGGAAGAAGATCCTGATTTATTTGCATGGTTTATGGGCCATCAAGAATGTAAAGATGAGCAGCTAAATAGCATGGTACAACTTATCTTAGACCGAGTTCGTGTATAGGTTTACGGTTACAAATAATAAAGCTGACCACAAACCTATTGTGGTCTTTTTTTGCATGCTGAGTTTAATATTATGCTTATTTTTAAGTTCAGTTTTAGCTATGATTTTTTGCTTGGTAATGAATGTGGTCGCTGGTTTTGTAGTTTGGCAAAAAGTGTTAGCAATTCACCCAAATCACGGCGTTATAATATTAGAACCTAAACTATTTCGATTTGAGGGTGAAGCTTTACAAGTTCAGGGCGAAATTAGTAAAAAAAGTCGCTTTTATGGCAATAGCATCTGGCTGCATATTAAGGGTTTTAGTAACAGCCATTGGCTAATAATTTCAGCCAATGGTGTTAATAAACAAAGCTATGCACGCTTAAAGCGCGCGGCTTTAAATGCGATTAATTTCGCTTTGGAGTCAAAATAGTCGGTGTTGGGTTTTCATTTTGTTCAGGGTAGTCAATTGTGTAATGCAATCCTCGGCTTTCTTTTCGCTCCATCGCACTTCTAATAATTAACTCAGATACTTGCACTAAATTACGAAGCTCAAGTAAGTTATTACTTACTCTAAAGTTTGCATAGTAATCGTGTATTTCTTGCTGCAGTAACTCAACTCTGTGTAATGCGCGTTCTAAGCGTTTAGTTGAGCGTACAATACCTACATAATCCCACATAAATAAACGTAGCTCATGCCAGTTATGGGTAATAACTATTTCCTCGTCTGAATTACTAACACGGCTTTCATCCCAATGAGGCAGTTCCATTGGCTCAGGTGCATGTTCAATTTTGCTTAAAATATCTTTAGCTGCAGCGTGGGCAAATACAATACATTCTAATAGTGAATTACTTGCCATACGGTTTGCACCGTGCAGGCCTGTATAAGCCACTTCACCAACTGCATATAAGTTATCGAGATCTGTTTTACCGTTAAAGTCAGTCATTACGCCACCACAGGTGTAATGGGCGGCAGGTACAACAGGGATTGCTTCTTTAGTTATATCAAGGCCAACACTTAAGCATTTTGCATAAATAGTAGGAAAGTGCTCAATAATAAAGTCTTTATCTTTGTGGCTAATATCTAAATAAACACAATTAGCACCTAAACGCTTCATTTCAAAATCGATTGCGCGTGCCACTATATCACGTGGAGCAAGCTCTTCACGGCTGTCAAAGTCTTTCATAAAGCGAGTGCCATCAGGGCGTTTTAAATAAGCCCCTTCACCGCGCATAGCTTCTGTAATTAAAAAGTTTTGTAGTTCTGGGTGGTAAAGGCTTGTTGGATGAAATTGATTAAATTCCATATTGGCAACTTTACAGCCAGCACGCCATGCCATTGCAATACCGTCACCACTTGATACATCTGGATTAGAAGTATACAAATACACTTTGCTTGCGCCACCAGTTGCAAGCGCAACAAATTTAGCTGAAATGGTTTCTACCTTTTTCGCTTTTTTGTTCCACACATACATACCTTCAATGTGTGAGCCTGTTTTACCTGCGCTTTTATCTGTAATTAAATCAATGGCGTTGTATTGCTCTAAAAGCGTTATATTCTTATGAATTTTAACTTGGCTGATAAGTGTAGTTTGCACCGCTTTGCCAGTGGCATCGGCAGCATGCAAAATACGACGATGGCTGTGACCGCCTTCACGTGTTAAATGAAAACGCTCTTTTCCTTTGCTATCAAACTCCATATCAAAGGGAACACCTTGGTCAATTAACCACTGTAGGCAATCATGAGCATTAGTCGCTGTATAATGAACAGCGTCTCTGTCGCATAAACCGCCGCCCGCATCGAGTGTATCTTCAACATGAGATTCTATGCTGTCGTTTTGTTTATCAAATACTGCTGCTATACCACCCTGGGCATATAAAGTAGAACCTTCGGTAAGTGCTCCTTTACTGATCACGGTAACGTTACAATAATTAGCGAGAGATAATGCAAGTGATAAGCCTGCTGCGCCGCTACCGATAATAGCGACATCTGCAATGTGATGTTTATTTTGGTTCATGTCAGAGGTACTTTGCGGTTACAATGCCCATATAGAGCAATATTTGTTTTTAATATCTGTAGTTGTATCATATTTGTCATACTACTACGTAGTGATTTTAAAGGCTTAGCGCCGTTATTTATCATCTATTTTATAAAAAAATAATATTAAGCAGAACTTTTTATTCATAAAGAGGTCAGAGTATTTGTGAACAATGACGACAATATGAATAACAAGCAAAAATCAGACATAGGAGTACCGGCTCGAATGAGCGAGCAGGAATTAGATTTAGTGCTAGTAAAAAGGGTCCAGCAAGGAGATAAAAACGCCTTCAACCTATTAGTAAAGAAGTATCAAAACAAAATTGCAGGTTTGATCTCACGTTATGTATCTAACCAAGGCGATATTGCTGATGTAGCACAAGAGGCTTTTATTAAAGCTTACCGTGCACTTCCAAACTTTAGAGGTGACAGCGCCTTTTACACGTGGTTATACCGTATTGCCGTTAATTGTGCTAAAAATTACTTAGTAGCCCAGGGGCGTAAACCGCCAGCAAATGATATAGACGCCGAAGATGCCGAATTTTACGATTGTGCAGATTCAATGCGATCTAATGCATCTCCTGAAAACCTACTTTTAAGCGAAGAAGTACGCGCTGTTATTTTTAATACGATTGATAGTTTGCCTGAAGATCTTAAAACCGCAATCACCCTTAGAGAAATCGAAGGGATGAGCTATGAAGAAATAGCCGTGGTAATGGATTGCCCAGTCGGGACGGTGCGTTCGCGTATATTTCGTGCCCGTGAAGCAATTGATAACAAATTAAACCCATTAATAGGCGAGTCTTAGTATGACAAAAGCACACCTTAACAAGTTAGATAACGAAGCGTTATCGGCATTACTTGATGGCGAGCAACATCTGACCGATGCAAAAATTGCAGAGCAAGATGTCACTACGTTTGGCCGTTATGCGTTAATTGGTGATGCGATGCGTGCTCAAAAAAATAATAACGACATACATATTGATATTAGCGATCGCGTTGCATTAGCACTAGAAAGCGAGCCTGTTTATACTGACTTTAGTCAGACAAAAACACAGCCTCAAGCAATCACTGAAACAGTACAAGATAATAAAGTAGTCGCTTTTAATTGGCGCAAGCCAGTTGCTCAACTAGCTATTGCAGCAAGTGTGGCAATGTTTGCTATTGTAGGCGTTAATACGTTACCTCAAAGCAACAACGACCAACAAAGCGAAATTCCATTACTGCAAACCACACCGCTAGCGGGTATGGCGTCACCAGTAAGTTATTCATCTGAGCCTGCGCTTGAAAATGCAGAGCAAGGTTTGCGTGAACTGCAGCAACAACGTATTGGTGCATTAGTTCTTGAGCATCAACGCCAAGCACGAGTTGCGAATTCTTTAGAAACAGCGCAAACTAATACCAAAGCGTCTGAGGAAAAAAACTAATTAAATGAAAGTAATCACTTTTGTTCTGTCGTTGGTAGTAAGCTTTAATGCATTTGCCAGCGACACAAATCCTGCCAAAGATTTATTACTACAAATGGCTAATGCCGTTCATACCCGTAATTTTGACGCCTCGTTTGTGGTTGTTAAAGGTAAAACAATGGAACCCTACCGCTGGGTGCATGCTTTACAAGGTGACACAGAACTTGAGCATTTAAGTTTACTTAATGGTGCTGGCCTAGAAATGGTGCGCATTAATAACCAAGTTACTTATTTTGAACCTCAGTCTGAACCCTATTCTCTAAAAACAGATTCAATAGCTGGACCAATTCCTGAAGTACTTTTTAAAGATATAGATCGCTTAAGTGCGCACTATGACTTTGTGCTTGGCGGAAAGGGTCGTATCGCAGGGCGTGCTGCACAGTTAGTTCGCATAGAGTCCAAAGACGAGTATAAATATAATTATTGGATTTGGCTGGATATGGAATCGTCGTTGTTATTAAAAGCAGCATACGTAAACCATGAAGGTGAAGCCTTAGAGCAATTACAACTTACGCATATTAGTGTGACAGAGCAGCCAGCCAGTATGCTACTTGAAGTACTTAATCGAAACTTTCCAACGCCTTTACCAAATGATGCACTTATAAACGAAGATAGTGCTGCCACCAACTGGAAAATAAGTTGGTTACCAGATGGTTTTGAGTTACTAAAATCAGATAGGCATAAGCTCGATTTAAATAATGAATTAACTGACTATTACTTGTTCTCTGATGGTTTTGTTGAAATTTCGGTATTTATTCAGCGCCCATTGCCAGGTAAGCGTTTAAGCGGAGCACTAACCTCTGGTGCAACGACAGTATATGTGCATAATGGCGGTAATTTTGATGTATCGGTTGTTGGTAATGTACCGAGTATGACCGCAAAAGCGATTGCAGAGTCAGTTACTCGCGCATTATAAACGATTCGTAAGGATTGTTATGATTGAACAAACCCTCACTATTGTGGCCCTTGATGGCCACATTGCTCATTTAGAAGCAGAGCAAAAACAAGCTTGTGAAGGCTGTAACGGTCGTTGTGGTTCACAAGTGTTTGGTAAGCTATTTGGCACTGCAAAAAAAACCTTCCCCTATAAATTTGAATCCCCGGTCGAAGTGGGTCAAAAAGTTACCTTATCACTTGATGATAGTCATGTAGTTAGGCATGCTTTTGCTGTTTACATGTTACCGCTCCTTTTAAGCTTGGTTTTTGCATTTATTGCGGCGCAATTATTTATGGCTCCCGAAGGTTGGCAGATTTTAGCAGCAGCTTTAGGTGGTGTTACTGGCTTTTTTATAGCTAAAACTCGTGTGAAATCGCTAAAGCACGATATAAAAGTTATAAAAATTCATCCAATTAGTATCCCTTTAACTCAAATAGATGGTGATTGACGCCAATTAAATGTAAAATTGCCGTTTTATACCAAAGTAACTTGGAAATACAGGGAACCGTGGTTTTTTAAATTATTTTATCTGACTGAATTATTTAAGTTAAGTAAACATAACTTGTTGTTATTCAATAAATAAAATGGTTATAACCCATCTTAAAAAGCATTCGTGATGTTTGTTATATACAAATTTAGCTTATGGCATCCTATAGCAAGTATTTTCAAGTCACTTAGGTATTCATATTTAGTCCATTAAAATAGAAGTATAGAATCCAGTTTATGAAGCATATCCGTAATTTTTCGATCATCGCCCATATTGACCATGGTAAATCGACCCTTTCAGATCGTTTGATCCAAGTTTGTGGCGGTTTAACCGACCGTGAAATGCAAAAACAAGTTTTGGATTCAATGGATATTGAGCGCGAACGTGGTATTACCATTAAAGCGCAAAGTGTAACGTTGAATTATAAAGCGAACGATGGCGAAACTTATCAACTTAATTTCATTGATACTCCAGGACACGTTGATTTTACGTATGAAGTATCACGTTCTTTAGCTGCATGTGAAGGTGCACTACTTGTTGTTGATGCAGGCCAAGGCGTTGAAGCGCAAACATTAGCTAACTGTTACACCGCTATTGAAATGGAATTAGAAGTAATACCAGTACTTAATAAAATCGATTTACCGCAAGCGGATCCTTTACGTGTTGCAGAAGAAATTGAAGAAATTATTGGTATTGATGCTCTTGATGCAGTGCAATGTAGCGCTAAAACGGGTGTAGGTATTGCCGAAGTACTTGAAATGATTGTTAGAGATGTTCCGCCACCAGTAGGCGACAAAGACGCACCTTTACAAGCGCTTATTATTGATTCTTGGTTTGACCCGTACCAAGGCGTTGTATCACTAGTGCGTATTAAGCACGGTGAACTACGCACGGGCGACAAAATAAAAATAATGTCGAACGAGCATATACATACAGCTGACCAAGTAGGTGTGTTTACACCTAAGCAAACTAACACCGGTATTTTAAGAACCGGTGAGGTAGGGTTTGTTATTGCCGGTATTAAAGAGATACATGGTGCGCCAGTGGGCGATACTATTACTCATCAAAAAAATGCGGCTCCACTTCGCTTACCAGGCTTTCAAAAAATAAAACCTCAGGTTTATGCAGGTATGTTCCCAATTGCATCTGATGAGTATGAATCATTCCGTGATGCACTTAACAAATTAAGCTTAAACGATGCGTCGTTATTCTTTGAACCAGAGAATTCAACTGCGCTAGGTTTTGGTTTCCGCTGTGGCTTTTTAGGTATGCTGCACATGGAAATCATTCAAGAGCGTTTAGAGCGTGAATACGATATTGATTTAATTACAACGGCACCTACGGTAATCTATGAGGTAGTTACTAAAGAAGGTACATTCCAGATTGATAACCCGTCTGATTTACCTGCAGTAAACGATATTGTAGAAATTCGTGAGCCGATTGTTGAAGCTAATATTCTGGTACCACAAGAATACCTAGGTAACGTTATTACCTTGTGTATTGAAAAACGTGGTAGCCAAACAAAAATGACTTATCACGGAAAGCAAGTAGCTGTTACATATGAGCTACCTATGGCTGAAGTGGTAATGGACTTTTTTGATAAATTAAAATCAACAAGTCGTGGTTTTGCGTCGCTTGATTATAACTTTAAACACTTTCAAACATCAGATATGGTGCGTGTTGATATTTTAATTAATAGTGAGCGTGTTGATGCACTTGCGATTATTGTTCACCGAGATGGTGCGCAGTCTCGTGGTCGTCAGTTAGCTGATGCATTAAAAGAGCTTATTCCACGTCAAATGTTTGATATCGCTATTCAAGCAGCTATCGGACAACATGTTATTGCTCGTACTACGGTAAAACAGTTACGTAAAAACGTAATTGCTAAGTGTTACGGTGGCGATGTGAGCCGTAAGAAAAAGCTACTTAAAAAGCAAAAAGATGGTAAAAAACGTATGAAGCAAGTAGGTAATGTTGAAGTACCTCAAGAAGCGTTTTTAGCTATTTTAAAAGTTGGTAAATAAAAACAAAGGATTATAAATGGCTGGTTATTTTTCAGTTTTATTGGTGCTGTTAACTTTAGGCTCAGGCTTAATATGGTTAATAGATCACTTAATGTATGCTCCTAAAAGGCAGGAGCGTTTAGCGATAGCGCAAACGTCTGCTGGGGCTCCGTTAGATGAAGAAACTGCGGCATTAATTGCACCAGAACCAGTACTAACAGAAACCGCAAAATCGATTTTTCCGATGATTGCAGCAATTACTATTTTTAGATCATTTATTTTTGAACCGTTTCAGATTCCATCTGGTTCAATGATGCCTACACTACTAGTAGGTGACTTTATTTTAGTACAAAAGTATTCATATGGAATAAAAGACCCAGTTTGGCGCACTCAGTTAGTTGATGTCGGTGAGCCTGAACGTGGTGATATTGTTGTTTTTAAATACCCTTTAGATGAAAGTGTTGACTATATTAAACGTACGATTGGTTTACCTGGCGATAAAATTGTTTATCGTGATAAACGTTTGTATATTCAGCCAAACTGTAAAGAAGGCGAAACCCAACAGGGTGAGCTTTTATGTAATGAATTCAATAAAATTGATTTTAAACTAATTAATGATAACGAATTTAAACAAGGCCCAATGCCTCTAGCTCGTGTGAATGAAAATTTGACAACAGTTACGCATGATATATTAATCAACCCACAAGCGCCTGAGAGAAAAGGGCGTTACTACCAGCAACCGGGCACGCCTTCTGATGAATGGACTGTTCCTGCTGATCATTATTTTATGATGGGTGATAACCGCGACAACAGCCAAGATGGTCGCTTTTGGGGCTTTGTACCAAAAGAAAACTTGGTGGGTAAAGCTGTCTTTATATGGATGAGTTTTGAATTTGAGAATGGCCCTGATGATATTTTACCAGGATGGGTTCCAACTGGTGTTCGCTTTGAGCGCCTAGGTAATATTCAGTAACGATGAAAAAAAATGTAACAGAATTATATAAAAAAATTGGCTATGAATTCGCTGATCAAGGTTTACTTGAGCAAGCAATGACGCACCGTAGCCACAAAGGTCAACATAATGAGCGACTAGAATTTTTAGGCGACTCTATTTTAAGCTTTGTGATTGCCAATGCACTTTATGCCAAATTTCCTAAAGCGCGTGAAGGCGATTTAAGCCGCATGCGTTCAACGCTTGTGCGTGGTCAAACACTTGCCGAGTTTGGTCTTGAATTTGGTCTAGGCGACTATTTACGCTTAGGGCCGGGCGAGCTTAAAAGTGGCGGATTCCGTCGCGAGTCAACGCTTGCTGATGCAGTAGAAGCTATTATAGGTGCTGCATTTTTAGATTCAGGTATCGACAGCTGTGGCAATCTGATATTGGCGTGGTACCAATCACGTTTGGATGCTATTTCACCAGGGCTTAACCAGAAAGATCCTAAAACCCTGCTGCAAGAGTATTTGCAAGCCCGTAAATTATCTTTACCGGGCTACACTGTGGTTGATACACAAGGCCAAGCACACAATCAAACATTCACGGTTGAATGTATTGTTGATGGAATGGATAGCATAATTTCTGTTGGTAGCTCGCGCCGTAAGGCCGAACAAAAAGCTGCTGAAAAAGCATTGAAGATAATTAAAAATGAACCTTGATACCTTAATACAGCCTCATGAACGTGATGTAGATACATTTTGTGGAATGGTTGCCATTGTTGGTCGACCTAATGTAGGTAAATCGACTTTGCTTAATGAAATCATTGAGCAAAAAGTGAGTATTACCTCACGTAAACCACAAACTACACGCCATCGTATTATGGGTATTCATACTGTTGATAAACACCAAGCGGTATACATAGATACACCGGGTCTACACGTTGAAGAAAAGCGTGCTATTAACCGTTTAATGAACCGAGCAGCGTCTAGTTCTATTGGCGATGTAGAGCTTATTATTTTTGTCGTTGAAGGCACTCATTGGAATGCCGATGACGATATGGTGCTTAATAAAGTATCGCAAAGTGGTAAACCTGTATTATTAGTTATTAATAAAATTGACCAAGTTAAAGACCGTGACCTTGTGCTACCTCATATGAAGTGGTTAAGTGACAAGTTTGATTTTGTTGGAATTATGCCAGTATCAGCAACGCAAGGTAAAAACGTTGATTTAATTAAAGCAGAAGTAACTAAACGTTTACCGCCTTGCGAGTTTTATTTCCCAGAAGATTACGTAACAGACCGCTCGATGCGTTTTATGGCGGCTGAAGTTATCCGTGAAAAACTAATGCGTTTTATGGGTGAAGAATTACCGTATTCAGTGACTGTTGAAATTGAGCAATTTAAGTGGCAAGACAACGGTATTTGGCATATCAATGGGTTGATTCTTGTTGAGCGCGAAACGCAAAAACGCATGGTTATTGGTAATAAAGGCGAAAAGCTAAAAACCATTGGCCGTGAAGCCCGTAAAGACATTGAAGAAATGCTTGATAACAAAGTATTTTTAGAACTTTGGGTTAAAGTGAAGTCAGGTTGGGCTGATGATGAACGTGCACTAAGAAGCTTAGGTTACAGTGAAGACTAAACCAAGCAGTAGCTTAGTGAATGGATAGCGACTTTTACACCGCATATTTATTACATCGGCGTCCTTATAGTGACTCTCAAGTAATGTTAGATATGCTTGTAGAAGGCGTGGGCCAGCTAAGAATGCTGGCCCGAATTAGTGGTCGCCAGGCCACTAAACATAAAGCACAACTTCAGCCGTTTCAGGCACTCCTTGTTAATTACAGCGGCAAGTACGATCTAAAATATATCAATAAATTTGAACTGCATGGTAACTCGCACTTTTTAAAAGGCGATGAGCTTTATTGTGGCTTTTATTTAAATGAGCTTACCAATCGCATAGTGCCTGTTAACGAGCCCATTGAACAAGTATTTGAGCTATATAAATCTCACCTAGGAAACCTAAACAGCGGAGCCAATTTACAAGAAGTGCTTCGCTCGTACGAATTTCAATTATTGGAATTACTCGGTTATGGCGTGGATTTTAGTTTTGACGCCAGCGGTGAGCCAATAGATGAAAAGCAAACGTATAGTTATTTCCCCGAACTTGGTTTTTTAGTACAGGAAGATACGCGTTCTGGATTTAGCGGCAAACAACTTAATGCCATAGCTAATCATGACTTTAGCCAAAGCGATGTGCTATATATGGCAAAGCAATTAAGCCGCTATTTATTAAAACCCTTATTAGGTAGTAAACCATTAAAAAGCCGTGAGCTATTTATGGCCTCTCAATAAACGTAATTTTACAGGTAAGAAAATGAAAGATATTCTTTTGGGTGTAAACGTAGATCATATTGCAACACTTCGCCAAGCGCGTGGAACAAATTACCCAGATCCCGCTCATGCAGCCAGTGTAGCAGAGCATGCAGGGGCAGACGGTATTACGATTCACTTACGTGAAGACAGACGCCATATTCAAGATCGCGACGTTTATGTGATGGCTAAAACCATTCAAACGCGTATGAATCTTGAAACAGCTGTTACCGATGAAATGATAAAAATAGCGCTTGAAGTAAAACCTGAGTATGTGTGCCTAGTGCCTGAAAAACGTGAAGAACTAACCACCGAGGGCGGCTTAGACGTAGCGGGCAATATAGATAAAATTAAAGCCGCAACAAAAACACTTACCGACGCGGGCATAAAAGTATCGTTATTTATTGATGCAGATAAAGCACAATTAGACGCAGCCAAAGAGTGTGGTGCCCCTTATGTAGAAATACACACTGGTGCGTACGCTGATGCAACAAATGACACTGATTTACACAAAGAATTAGAGCATATTCGTGAAGGTGTTCAATACGCAGCAAGCTTAGGTTTGATTGTTAACGCTGGCCATGGTCTTCATTATCATAACGTTAAACCCATTGCCGCGATGCCTGAGATTTACGAGCTAAATATTGGCCACGCTATTATTGCTCGTGCAGCGATAGATGGACTCGATAAAGCCGTACGCGACATGAAACGATTAATGATTGAAGCAAGAATGTAATACCAATTCGCAATAATACTTAATCAATTTGAGGGATTAAATCTGACGCTAACTGCGTTAAAAATTTCTGATATAGAACAACTAAATAACGAAATTTTTGCCTGGTTATCGACACGATTTTCTCACCTCAGAATAGATCACTTAATTAAGCGAATTGGTATAATACCTGCCAATATAAGTATTTAAACAGCTTAATTAAAAAACGCGGTTAATACCGCGTTTTTTTGTATCTAAAATTCAAAGCTTATCTTTGTAGCTCAGTTACATTTGCATCAGCAAGTAAGTTTTCAAGCTCGTCTTGTAACTCAAATAATTCAGGTTCAATATTTTCTAGCAAGCATTTATTTTTAAGCGATGTTTCAATTGTTTCTGCAAGTGATTTTAGTTTTGGTACACCGGTGTAGCAACATGCACCATGAAACTTATGAACAATACTTAACACTTGTTGGCAATCGTTACTCTCTATCGCTTTAGCAAGCAATGTAAGAGTTTCAGGGACGCTTAAAAGTAACATATTAAGCATCTCTAGCGCTAATTCGTTCTTGCCGCCAGCACGCTGCAGGGCTTGTGCCCAGTCAATGCGACTGCTTTGAAATGGTGCTGGGCTTTGTGGTGTATCTGTTTTCGCTTTATCACGATTAATCGGGGTTTGTGGACTGTGGTCGCTAATGATTTGTTTAAGCATATCCTCATCAATAGGCTTAGTTAAATAGCCTTTAAAGCCATCTTTTAGTAGTTGCTCTTTTTCGCTTTGAAGGGCATGGGCCGTTACTGCAATAATTGGCGTATCTTCATTTAATGATGATTCGCGAATAAGCTTACACGCTGTAATACCATCCATTATCGGCATTTGGATATCCATAAAAATCACATCATATTTATGGCTTTTACTTAGACTATAAGCTTGAGAACCATTATGCGCAGTTTCTACTGTTTCAATTTGCTCGCATAAAAGCGTTCGAATAAGCTTTAAGTTGGCATCATTATCATCAACAACTAATACTTTTAACTGCAGCAAAGCTTGATCGTTTTGCTCAATATTATGAGTAGGGTGGTCAAGTCTGTAAGGCGCAGCAAGTACTTCACATAATTTACGATGATTAAGCGGTTTGCTCAAACACGCATCAGCACCGCTACCAATAAACGCTTCTCTCATATTGTGCGATACAGTATTAAGCATTAAATATAAGTAGTCAGTAGATTCACGCACGGCTTTTACGTAGCTTTTTAGCTGCTGCATATCATCAACAGATGCCATATGACCAATTAAGCAAATATCATATTTATATTCACTATTTTTTATAGCGTCTAAAAAGCTGGTCTCGTTAAAGCATGCTGTTACGCTTGATTCCCACTGGGTCAATAACGAAAGTACAGCATGGTGTGTATGCTCATGCGGCTCTAAATATAAAATACGCTTACCAATGAGCGATTTAGTTGGCAAGTCGTTAGTAAATACATGATTTGGTAAACTAAACACACTGTTAAACGTAAAACAGGTACCGTTACCTGGCGCAGAGTTTAATGTTATGCGACCACTCATCGCTTCAACAATATGCTTGGTAATGATAAGGCCAAGACCTGTTCCACCAAACTTACGTGTAATACTTGAATCGGCTTGCCCAAATGGAGTAAATAAAGAGTCTTGCTTATCCATTGGTATACCCACACCAGTATCGGTTACTGCCACAAGTAAAGAGGTACGTTCGTTGTCGAGTAACCGATGGCTTATGTCGACCTTAATGGAGCCTTTTTCAGTAAATTTAATCGCATTACTTAATAGGTTTATCAGCACTTGTTTAAAGCGAGTGGGATCGCCTGTTAAGTCATCTGGTACTTGTTGGTTAATGTAAATGGATAGCTCTAATTGTTTATCGTGTGCGCTAGGAGCGAGTAGTGTCATCACTTCATTTACAGCATCACGAAGTTGAAACTGAATCGACTCAAGTTCCATTGCACCCGCTTCTAGTTTGGAGAAATCTAGAATGTCGCTAATAATAGTCATTAAACTATTTGCTGATAGCATAATAGTATCGAGATAATCTTTTTGATGTTTATTTAGCGGGGTTTTATAAAGCTGGCGTGTAAATCCAATAACACCATTTAACGGAGTACGAAGTTCGTGGCTCATTTTAGCTAAAAAGTCTGATTTTACGCGGTTAGCATCTTGAGCTTCTTTTTTTGCAAACGAGAGCTCTATATTTGAAGTTTCGTATTGCTCTAGTGTTTCGCGGTAGTCGCTCGTTGCTTGATCAATATTTTTTTGCATTTCATCTTTTTGCATCACCATAGTGTGTGCAATGGTATTTAAGCCTTCTCGCAATAGCTCAAATTCACCTATCATGTTGTCGTTAAGGCCAGTACTTCTTTTACCTTCGACTAACTTGTCGGTTGCAAGTACTAACTTATTAAGCGGCGTCATAAACATGCGGCTTAACCTTAAAGCTAAAATTGCTGCAAACACTAACGATAAAATAATGACAATACCGCTAATTAATAAAGCACGTTGCTGCCCTATAACCGCTTGGTCTTTGTTTAGCTGTATAATAACGGTGCCCAGGGATGACTGAAAAGCCGATGGATCCCATTTAGAGTCGTGACTTGTATGATTAATAATGGGAGTGAAAAACGTAATAAGCTTATCAGTTTTTTGCACATGAGTTGTTTTTAAATTTATGAGCGTTTTTTGATTAATTAACTTTTCAAATGAGCGGTGATAATTACTCGTCATTAATAGCGCATTATTTTTATCAAAAATAGCAATCGACTTAATTGTAGGGGAGTGCTTGTTATGTGTGTAGCTTATAAGTCGATTCAATAGTTGTTTGTTTTTTTCGAGCATGGGTTGCTCAAGCGCAATAGCAAGGGGTTCAGAAATAGTAGTACCTTGCTGATATAAAATTTCATCAAGCTCAATGTAACGATTTATTGTAAAATAGCCACCAAGTAGTAATCCTATGATCACCGTTGGGATCAGGGTCAGTGTTAAAACAGAATCGCGTAAGCCTAATTTGGTCATAATGGGAGCGTTTTATCGTTATTAGTATGGTCTGAGTATATACGGTTCAACACGCATTCTAAAGCATCTAAATATAGGTGCTTCATAAATAAAGTGAAGGTAATGCCTAATGGCGCAAATTTTTAAAGCGAAAAAAAAACCGCTTAAGCAACAAACATTAGAATTAAATATAACGGGAATGGATCATCAAGGGCGTGGCATTGCTAAGCATAATAATAAAGTATGTTTTGTTAGTGGCGCATTACAAAATGAAACAGTTAAAGCAATGCTCGTCGAAGATAAAGCTAAATACAGCAGTGCAAAAGTAATTAAAGTTATTAAAGCGAGTGAATCAAGAGTAGACGCTTTTTGTGAGCACTATAATCAGTGTGGTGGCTGCCAATTACAGCATTTAGAAGTAAGCCAACAAGTTGTAGAAAAACAAACTGCAGTTACTCAGCTATTTAGTAAGTTTGCTAAATTAAATAGCTTAAACTGGCAAGCTCCATTATTAAGTAAGTCTGTGCATTACAGGCGCAGTGCTCGCATAGCCGTTATGTTTGATAAAGCAGCAAAAAAAATGCGTGTGGGTTACAGAGCCAGTGGTTCAAAAAATATTGTCAGTATTAATAAATGTGCAGTACTTGATGAAGTATTTGCAGATGTTTTTACACTTTTTGATGATTTAATTAATCAACACAAAGCGCTGCACAGTATAAGCCATTTACAGTTATGCCAAAGTGATGAGAAAAACTTTGTTGTTATTCGCCACACTAAAGCGATCAACGATGAATTTAAAGCAATAGTGGAACAAGCCTCACAAAGTCAGCAATATCAAATTGTATGGCAAAGCGAGAGCGATGTAATTGAGCATTCACACTTAGCCATGCCATTTTATTATCTCAAAGAATTTGATCTAAAATTTGAATTTGGTTTAGGTAATTTTATTCAGGTAAATGCGCAAGTTAACGAAGCTATGTTAAAGCAAGCAGCAAATTGGCTTGATTTAAAAGGTGATGAAAATTTATTGGATTTATTTTGTGGCATTGGTAATTTCTCATTAGTGCTGGCAAAACAAGCAAAATCTGTAATTGGCGTAGAAGGTGTAACTTCAGCGGTTGCAATGGCTGCTCAAAATGCGCAAACTAACTCTATTACCAATGCGCAGTTTCATTGCTTTGATTTAACGCAAAGCATACAGAGCGCCCCATGGTTTAGTAAAAACTTAGATGTGCTTGTACTCGATCCATCTAGGACGGGTGCAATGGCTGTATTAGAGCAATTACCTTTAAAGCAGTTTAAAACTATTTTATATGTCTCTTGTGACCCTGTTACTTTAGCCCGTGACAGCGCAATTATTTCACAAGCTGGCTTTGATCTTAATAAAATTGGGCTAATGAATATGTTCCCTCATACAGGGCATATTGAAACTATGGCGTTATTTCAACGGAGGTAGAACGCATTATGGTAGCTACACGACAATCACATCAACAAGATGAGACAACAGATTTTAGCACTCGGCTTTCATTTCTTGCCTTGTCTGAAGAAAAAACAGAGCTACTTACTAAAGCGCAAGCGCTCTGCGTAAAATGTGATAATGAAAGCAGGCAAACTACTGCAATCGAAATGGTTGAAATTTTAGCTGAGCTAAATCTCGACCCCGAATCGTTAGCTACTGCGTATTTAACCCCGTATTTTTTAAACGATTTAATATCACTTGAAACCATAGAAGAGCAGCTTGGTAGTAACATAGCCATGCTGTTAACTGGGGTTGCACAAATGGCCACTATTAGTACTTTATCGCATCAAGGTAAAGGTACTATGCAAGTTGATAATATTCGAAAAATGTTATTAACCATGGTCGAAGATGTGCGCGCCGTGGTCATTAAGCTTGCCGAGCAGGTATGTCATCTACGTAATGTAAAAAATGCGGATGAAGAAGACCGCGTTATTGCCGCTAAAGAAACGGCTGATATTTTTGCACCACTGGCAAACAGATTAGGAATAGGGCAGTTAAAGTGGGAACTTGAAGATTTATCGTTTAGATATTTGCACCCAGGTACCTATAAAAGCATAGCCAAACAACTTGACGACAAACGTCTTACGCGCGAAGCCTATATGGAAGATATGGTTGAACAAGTAAAAACCCGTTTAAGTGAAGCGGGCATTGAAGCCCAAGTTTATGGCCGCCCTAAGCACATTTACAGCATTTATAAAAAAATGCAGCAAAAAAACTACGAGTTTGATCAGCTTTTTGATATTCGGGCAATGCGTATTGTCGTTGAACGTCTGCAAGATTGTTATGGTGCACTTGGCATTGTGCACACCAATTGGCGTCATCTTAATAAAGAGTTTGACGACTATGTAGCAACCCCAAAACAAAACGGCTATCAGTCAATTCATACCGTGGTATTTGGGCCTGAAGGTAAAACAGTAGAAATACAAATTCGTACTAGCGACATGCATCAAGATGCTGAGTTGGGTGTGGCTGCACACTGGATGTACAAAGAAGGTGCATTACCAGGGCGCGGCTCGGGTTATGAGCAAAAAATTAGCTGGCTACGTAAGTTACTCCAATGGCAAGAAGAAGTAGTCGATGGCGGTGACCTAGCAGAAGAGCTTAAAAACCAAGTAGTAGAAGACCGCGTATACATATTTACCCCAAGCGGCGATATTATTGATTTACCACTTGGTGCTACACCGCTTGATTTTGCTTACTACATTCACTCAAATGTAGGGCATCGCTGTATTGGTGCAAAAATATTCGGCAAAATAGTGCCGTTTACGCATCAACTTACAACGGGGGATCAGGTAGAAATACTGACCCAAAAACAACCAAATCCAAGTCGTGATTGGTTAAATCCGTCATTAGGATACATTAAGTCATCACGCGCTAGAGCTAAAATTCATCACTGGTTTAAACAGCTCGATCGCGACAAAAACTTAAGTGCGGGTAAAGAAATTCTCGACAGCGAACTACAAAAGCTCAATTTAACATACAAAGATTTAGAGCCAGCAATCAAGCGTTTTAATTTTAAAGAGCTGGATGACTTAATGGTTGCAATTGGTGCGGGCGATGTACGCCTCAATCAAATGCTTAACTTTGTAAGTGATCGGACAGAAGATGAGCCGGTTATTCGTATTAAAGCGCCTAGCAAAGTAACCGGTGACAAAAACGGCATTGTGGTTGATGGCGTTGGTAGCTTAATGAGCCATGTAGCCAAATGCTGTCGTCCTGTACCTGGCGATGAAATAATAGGTTATATAACGCAAGGTCGAGGGATAGGTGTTCATAAAGAGGATTGTGACTCGTTTAATAACTTAAAAAATCAGCATCCAGAGCGTGTTATTTCAGTAAGTTGGTCTGATGATATCAACGGCTCGTACGCACTAAGTATTAAAATAGAAGCAACCGATCGTTCAGGACTAATACGCGATATAAGCTCTGTACTTGCTAACGAAAAAGTAAATGTTTTAAACATGAACGTAAATACGGTTGAAGATAATCAGTTAGCTATATTTACGATGCAAATAGAAGTACATGACTTATCGGGTACTAACCGTGTTCTTTCTAAGTTACACCAAATTGAAGGTGTACACGATGCCAAGCGTGGTCATTAATCATGAATGATAATGCAGCGCTTACACAACTTCTTAGCATAATGAAAACACTGCGAGATCCTAAGGGCGGTTGCCCGTGGGATCTCAAACAAGATTTTAAATCTATTGTGCCGCATACACTAGAAGAAGCTTACGAAGTTGCCGACTGTATTGAGTCAGGCAACTTAGGTGAGCTTAAAGGCGAATTGGGTGATTTGTTATTTCAAATTATTTTTTATGCGCAGCTTGCACAAGAGCAAAATCTATTTGATTTTAATGATGTGGTAGAGCAATTAAATAACAAGCTTACCCGTCGTCACCCGCATGTGTTTGGTGACAAAAAAGAGCTAACAGACGAGCAATTATCGCAACAGTGGCAAGCAATCAAAACACAAGAACGCAGTGCTAGAGCGCAAACAGAATCACCTTCTTTTTGGCAAGATATTCCTGCCAATATACCAAGTTTAAGTAAAGCTAAAAAAATTCAACAACGCGTTGCCGCACTTGGTTTTGATTGGCCAACGTATCATGGTGCACTTGATAAAGTGAGCGAAGAGGTGCTTGAAGTAAAAGAAGCGATTGAGCAAAACCCGCTATCAGATCATACAGCGGAAGAGCTCGGCGATTTACTTTTTGCGACTGTTAATGTTGTGCGCCATGTTAAACGCGACCCAGAGCAATTACTGAGAAGTGCTAATGATAAGTTTTCAGCGCGTTTTGAAAAGGTACACGCTTATTTGCACGCGCAAGGAAAAAGCTTAGATACAGCCACCTTTGAAGAAATGGACAGCGCATGGGATGCGATTAAAAAAGTAAAATAGGTTTAATGTTAAATAGTGCACATTTTTTGTGCGTGCATTAGCTAATTTTAGCTGGATTGATAAGCAGTGTTTTGGTACAATTTCGCCCCGTCTTGATGATATACCCTTAGGCTCTTCTTTGGGTGTTATATTCCTTTTAATTCCTGATATTCTAGGGTTCGCATGAGTACAAAATTTATCTTCGTTACTGGCGGAGTTGTTTCTTCGTTGGGTAAAGGTATTGCCGCAGCTTCACTAGCCGCTATTTTAGAAGCCCGTGGTTTAAATGTTACCATTTTAAAGCTGGATCCTTACATCAACGTTGACCCAGGCACAATGAGCCCAATTCAACACGGTGAAGTTTACGTTACAGAAGACGGCGCAGAAACTGACCTTGATTTAGGTCACTACGAGCGTTTTATTCGTACCAAAATGACTAGTCGTAATAACTTCACACAAGGCCGTGTATATGAAGACGTATTACGTCGTGAGCGCCGTGGTGAATACCTAGGCGCTACTATTCAGGTTATTCCACATATCACTAACGATATTAAGCAACGTGTATACGACGGTGCTGAAGGTTATGATATTGCTATTGTAGAAATTGGCGGCACTGTAGGTGATATAGAATCACAACCGTTTATTGAAGCAATTCGTCAGATGGGAACTGAAATTGGCCGCGAACGCGCGCTATTTATTCACTTAACGTTAGTGCCATTTTTAGGCCCTGCAGGTGAAGTTAAAACAAAACCAACTCAGCACTCTGTTAAAGAGTTACGCTCAGTAGGTATTCAGCCAGATATTCTTATTTGTCGTTCAGACCGTAAACTACCTAATAATGAGCGTGCAAAAATCTCATTATTCACAAACGTAGAAGAAAAAGCGGTTATTTCATTGCCTGACGTAGACAGCATTTATAAAATTCCAGCGCTATTAAAAACGCAAGAATTAGATAACTTCGTATGTCGTCGTTTTCACTTAGATCCGCCAGAAGCTGATTTAGCTGAGTGGGAACAAGTACTTTATCAAGAGTCTAACCCAACGGGTGAAGTGACAATTGGTATGGTTGGTAAATACACTGAATTACCAGATGCGTACAAATCGGTTAACGAAGCATTAAAGCATGCGGGCCTTAAAAACCGTTTAACAATTAATATTCAATACGTAGATTCACAAGATTTAGAAAACAAAGGTGTTGAATTACTTTCACACTTAGATGCTATTTTAGTACCAGGTGGATTTGGCGGACGTGGTGTTGAGGGTAAAATCTTAGCGGCTAAATACGCACGTGAAAATAAAGTACCATACCTAGGTATTTGTTTAGGTATGCAAGTAGCATTAATTGAATATGCACGTAATGTTGCAGGTTTAACGGATGCAAACTCTACAGAGTTTAATGCAAATTCAGAAGCGCCAGTAGTTGGCTTAATTACTGAATGGCTAGATGCTGAAGGTAATGTTGAAACTCGTAGCGAAAAATCTGATTTAGGTGGCACTATGCGTTTAGGCGCACAAAAATGTCATTTAACGCCAGGTTCTAAAGTACGCGAAGTATATGGCAGCGACGAAATTGTTGAACGTCATCGTCATCGCTACGAAGTAAATAATAACTTTGTAGAAATACTTGAAAAAGCAGGCTTAAGCTTTACTGGTTTATCAGAAGATAAAAAACTGGTAGAAATTATCGAAAATAAAGATCACCCATGGTTTATTGCCGCGCAGTTCCACCCGGAATTCACGTCAACTCCACGTGATGGTCATCCGTTATTTGAAGGGTTTGTAGCAGCCGCGCATATCCACCAAAAAGCGAATTCGTAATTTTAAAAGCCGTGCATATTGCACGGCTTTTTTGTTTTAAGGGCTGACCGATACCAATTTTATTAAAAACATGAGCATTGTATCGCATTAAATAACTCACTCACTGCGTTAAAAATTACTCATATAGAACAACTATATGTCATAATTTCTGCCTTGTTATTGAGCAATTTTCTTAGCGCTATAATAGCTCACTAATTAAATGCAATTGGTATAAACTATATAAAACGTAGTAAAGTTAGCTGAACTCACCATTTTGGGAATATAGAGGAATCAAGATGTCAGAAATCGTAAAAGTAATCGGTCGCGAAATTATGGACTCGCGTGGTAACCCAACTGTTGAAGCAGACGTACATTTAGCAGATGGCTCTTGGGGTCGTGCAGCAGCACCTTCAGGCGCATCTACTGGTACTCGTGAAGCATTAGAGTTACGCGACGGTGATAAATCACGTTACTTAGGTAAAGGTGTATTAAAAGCAGTTGGTTATATCAATAACGAAATTGCAGATGCTTTAAAAGGCCAAAGTGCATTAGATCAAAGCGCTGTAGATAAAGTGATGCTAGATTTAGACGGTACCGAAAATAAAGAAAAATTAGGTGCAAACGCAATCTTAGCTGTATCACTAGCAACTGCAAAAGCAGCTGCACAGTCTAAAAAAGTTGAGCTTTATGAACATATAGCTGACTTAAACGGCACACCAGGTGTTTACTCTATGCCACTTCCAATGATGAACATCATCAATGGTGGTGAGCACGCAGATAACTCTGTAGATATTCAAGAATTCATGATCCAACCTGTTGGCGCTAAAAACTTCCGCGAAGGCCTACGTATGGGCGCTGAAGTATTCCACAGCCTTGCTAAAGTACTTAAAGCTGATGGTCACTCAACAGCGGTTGGCGATGAAGGTGGTTTTGCACCTAACCTTGCATCTAACGAAGCGGCTCTTGCTGCAATTAAAGTAGCTGTTGCAAACGCAGGTTACGAGCTAGGTAAAGATATTACTTTAGCGATGGATTGTGCTGCATCTGAGTTTTACGACAAAGAAGCAAACATCTACGATCTTAAAGGTGAAGGTAAAAAATTCACTTCTGAAGAATTTAACTTCTTCTTACAAGATCTTACTAATCAGTACCCAATCGTTTCTATTGAAGATGGTCTTGATGAGTCTGATTGGGATGGCTTTGCACATCAAACAAAACTAATGGGTGATAAAATCCAATTAGTAGGTGATGATTTATTTGTAACAAATACTAAGATTTTAAAACGTGGTATCGACAACGGTATTGCTAACTCAATCTTAATTAAGTTTAACCAAATCGGTTCTTTAACTGAAACTTTAGCTGCAATCAAAATGGCTAAAGATGCTGGTTTTACTGTTGTTATTTCTCACCGTTCTGGTGAAACTGAAGATTCAACAATTGCTGATTTAGCGGTTGGTACTGCTGCAGGTCAAATTAAAACAGGTTCATTGAGCCGTTCTGACCGTGTTGCAAAGTACAATCAATTACTACGTATTGAAGAGCAATTAGGTGATAAAGCACCGTACAACGGTCTTAAAGAAGTTAAAGGTCAGTAATATTTATTTTTAACTCCGGTTAAAACAAATATTCAACTTTGATTTGTAAATCCTCGCATAAGCGGGGATTTTTTATGCCTGATACTTTTACTAAAAGAGATGAAAATTCATTGTAGGTATTAAGCTTGCTGACGCGCGCACGCAGTGCGAAAAGGAGGAGCAACAAAAAACGAAAACTCTTTATTTAAACCTCAAATTTTTTTATTAAAAAAGGTGAAATACCTTGTAGGCGTTAAGCTTGCTGACGCGCGCACGTAGTGCGAAAAAGGATTTGCTTAACTCATAATATTTTCTGCACAGCTTAAAGCTGAAATTGCTGCTTTAAAATATCACCCGTAAAACTGGTTTTTAAATAAAAGCCACGGGGTAGGGTTTTAATTATTTGTCCATTTGGGCCAATAGCATCAGTGACTATTTTACTATGAGCTGCTTTAGGGCGTATTTGCATCGCATCGCCTAAATGGCCTGATATTTCGTCGACTCTACCTAGTGCAATTAGCTCCATTTGCTCTTCCCAGTCGCGTTGTAATAAAGCGTCTTGTTCAAACGTGGGTTGCCACAAAAAGCCGCTGCCGATGGTTCTATCAAACGGGGCAATATCACGTTCACTTAATATTGGTAACCATAAAACATGGTTTAGCTTTTTACGCACGCTGCTTGTATGCCACGTCATACCTGTAACGTTCATTAAAGGTGTAACTGATACAAAGGTCGTTTCTAGTGGCCTACCTTTATAAGAAATAGGCAGTGTTTTTAGCTCAATACCTAAATCTTCAAAATCTGGAACTGGTTTTGAACCTGCCGTAGCACCCAGTACATATTCAATTAGCTGGCCAGTCCAACCTTTTTCACGCAGCAAATCATCAGGGGTTTTAAAATTATATTGGCTAGCAATTTGGCCTAAGGTCAATCCAGCAATACTATTTACGCGCTGCATTAAGTCATTAATTGAAAGAGGTTTTGATGGTCGCATACTATTAATTTCGATTGAATAAATACCATAGCCATGATAGCAAATTGGCTAAGCCGTGGATATCTCTAGGGTTGTGTGTTTTTTGCTCGCTTGTTGTTTGTGTTAATTTTGAACATGTTTTAATTAGAGTGCTTTACTTTAAGTTACTGACTCACTTGAGTTTTTTAAAGGTATACGTTCAGTTTTGATTAAGCCGTTTAAAAGTTGTAAGGATAAATACAACTATATGAACATGTTTATCCACAGAATCTGTGGAGAACACGAGTTTTTCGATCTTGTATTGTGGATTTGTTTGCAAAATGAGCGCGTTTTACAAAAGTTATGCACAAACTGTGAGTAACTAGAGGAAAACAAGAACCGCAATAGCTTCACTTAGTTATTTTTCAAATATTTACTCACTTTCTATTAATTTATTGATGCGCTAAAAGCTCAAACTTAGCTAACTAATTGGCTTGGGTATAATAGTATTTGCCGTATTGCGGCTAATGTGGAACAATCATAAAAAATCGACTTACAAATGAGGCACTAAGGTGATTGATGCCGAAGGTTTTCGTGCCAATGTCGGAATTGTGATTTGCAATAATCAGGGACAGGTTTTTTGGGCCAGACGTTATGGTCAACACTCTTGGCAATTTCCCCAAGGTGGTGTTGATGATGGCGAAACTGCAGAACAAACCATGTACCGTGAATTACACGAAGAAGTAGGGTTGCGACCAGAAGATGTAGAAATAGTCGCAAGCTCAAAACATTGGTTACGCTATAAATTACCCAAACGATTAATCCGCCGAGACTCTAGTCCGGTGTGTATTGGGCAAAAACAAAAATGGTTTTTACTAAAGTTACGCTGTAAAGACGAAGATGTAAATTTACTCAAAACCCATCACCCTGAATTTGATGATTGGCGCTGGGTAAGTTATTGGTATCCTGTAAGACAGGTTGTATCGTTTAAACGGGATGTTTATCGACGTGTAATGAAAGAGTTTGCTCCTTTCGCGATGCCTTTTAATAAGAGAGAACAACATAAAGATCATTGGCGAAGCAAAAGGTAGTTAATTTAGAATAAGTAAAGGAGCAGGACATGCTGGCTACACTGAGATCTATTGCGGAGTCTGTATCGCGACAAGCGAATTTAGACAGTGCATTAGTGTGCTTTGTGCAAATGGTTAAAGATGCCATGAAAACCCAGTGCTGCTCCATTTATTTTGCAGATTACAGCCAAGATAATTTTGTACTTATGGCAACCGAAGGGCTAAACCCCGATGCGGTAGGTAAGTTTAGAATTGGTTTTACCGAAGGTTTAGTTGGCCTAGTAGCGCAACGCGAAGAACCTATTAATATTGCATTTGCTAAATCGCATCCTCGTTTTAAGCTCTCTCCTGAAGTAAACGAAGAAGGCTATAACGCTTTTTTATCTGTACCTGTCGTTCATCAAAAAAAAGTACTGGGCGTTATTGTTGTTCAACAAAAAATGGCACGGGTATTTAGTCAAGACGAAGAATCGTTTTTAATAACGCTTTCTGCCCAACTTGCCTCGCAGTTAGCTCACGCCGAGATTAAAGAAATACTACGCCAAGATGAGTCATCTCATCAAACGTCTGTTTTAAAAGGTGTATCGAGCGCGCCAGGAATAGGCATAGGACAAGCATTTGTTGTATTACCAAAACTTGATTTTAAATCTATTGAGCTTTTAAAAGACAGTGATGTCACTGAGCAGCGACGTTTATTTACTCAAGCTGTAGCTGCAACGCGCAAAGAATTTAATACCCTATCGATGACGTTAAGTGATTCTATTCCGCATGAAGCTCTTGCGGTATTTGATGTGTATCAACAACTGCTTGATGCTAAAAGCTTAGGTCATAATGTTGAAATGCAATTACAAGAAGGCTGGTGTGCTAAAAGCGCCCTAAAAATTGTAATAGAGCGTTTAATATCTCAATTTAATGCCATGCAAGACCCTTATATAAAAGAGCGTGCTGTTGATGTTAAAGACATTGGCCTTCGTGTATTGCATCATCTTGTAAATACCGAGCACGCTGTTAAAAACTATCCACCCAATACAATTTTAATTGCTAACACTTTAACACCCGCCATGCTTGCTGAAGTGCCAAAAGGTCACTTAACTGGCGTTGTTAGTGTAAATGGCTCTGCAAATAGCCATGCGTCTATATTAACGCGTGCGATGGGTATTCCTGCTATTTGGGGTATAGAGGATTTACCCTTACTGCAGTTTAATGGCAAGCCGATGATTTTAGATGCATTTGCTGGGCGTTTATATATATCGCCTTCACAAATGCTGATGGACGAATACACAGAGTTACAGCATCAAGATAACCTACTAAATAACCGCTTTTTAGCAGAGCAAGATTCAGAATCAATTACGCTTGACGGTGAGCATGTTAGCTTATTATTAAACGCAGGCCTTGAGCTTAATACTGAGCAAAGTAGCGCGCATATTTGTGACGGTGTGGGGCTTTATCGAACCGAAGCGTGGTTTATGCAAAAGGGTCAGTTTCCTTCGCAAGCAGAGCAAGAAAACTGGTACCGAGAAGTACTAACTAGCTATCATCCCAACCCAGTGGTTATGCGTACATTGGATATTGGGGGCGATAAGGTACTTGATTACTTTAATATTACTGAAGAAAACCCATTTTTAGGTTGGCGTGGTATACGCATTAGCCTTGATCATCCAGAGTTATTTTTAGACCAACTAAAAGCGATGCTTAAAGCAAATATTGGTTTGGGTAATTTAAAAATAATGCTCCCTATGATCAGTGGCACTGAAGAAGTTGATGAGTCACTTGCGTTATTTGAGCAGGCTTATTTTGAGTTAAGTGAAAAATACCCAGAGCAAACCATAGAAAGACCTGATATAGGAATAATGCTAGAAGTACCTTCAAGTGTATTTATGCTTCCAGAGTGGTCAAAAAAAGTCGATTTTTGCTCAGTAGGTAGTAACGATTTAACACAGTATTTATTAGCAGTAGACAGAGCTAACGCACGTGTAGCCGAACTTTTTAATCCTTATCACCCTGGTGTACTAAGAGTACTAAATAAAGTGGCGCACGAATGTGAGCAATATGAACTGCCATTTAGTTTGTGTGGTGAACTAGGCGGCGATCCTGAAGGGGCTATTTTACTTATTGCCATGGGTTACAGACGCCTCAGTATGAACTTATCATCGCTTAATAAAGTAAAGTGGGTACTTAGGCGTTTAAATGTCAGTGACATGGAACAACTACTAAGTGAATGTTTAGCGCAATCGACAGCTAAACAAGTACTACGTTTAACGCGAAGCTTTATGCTAGAGCATAAATTAGGTGATTTGTTTTACACCCCAAAATAAGCTTGTACACCTAATTAATTGCAATACACAGATGCTATTAGTTTTATAATCCTTTAATATATAAACCTTCAAAGGTACTTGAGATTACTATGTATGACTTAGGTTTGTTAGTCGCAAGCTGCGCACTACTAGGCTGTATTGTTGGGTTTTTAGCTGGATTACTAGGCATTGGCGGTGGTTTAATTATCGTCCCAGTACTCAGCACTCTGCTACTTTCATTTAATATAACCTCAGCGGATCATGTATTAGTAATCGCTATTGCAACTTCGCTTGCTTCTATTTTATTTACTTCAACGTCTTCAGCGCTGGCTCATCATAAAAATGATAATGTGCCTTGGGCAATCGCCCCTTGGGTTATGTCGGGTGTGGCTTTAGGTGCACTTATTAGTGGCTTTGCAGCAAGTTTAATCCCTGAACAAATATTACGTACAGTGTTTGCTATAAGTGTTGTATTTATTGCAGCAAGAATGGTGCTCTCCGCGCGTAATAAACCGATGTCAGAAAAACCGTTACCGGCAGGTCCTATTTTAGGGGGCGTTTCTGCAATAATGGGCGGGTTATCAGGTTTAATAGGGATTGGCGGCGGAGCTTTAATAGTACCGATGCTTAATTATTTTTCGGTTGATATAAAAAAAGCAATTGGCTGCGCGGCGGCGTGCGGAATTGTTATTGCATTATTTGGCTCTATTGGTTACATCAGCGCAGGCTGGCAGGTTACCGATTTAGAGCATGGTTTTGCTGGGTTTGTTTATTTACCTGCGTTATTTGGAATTGTTATTACCTCGTGGTTTGTTGCGCCTATTGGCGCCAAAGCAACTCACTACTTACCTGTTAATACAATTAAGAAAGTTTTCGCGGTGCTGCTTGTAGTTATCGCAATTAAAATGGTTTTTAGCTAAAGGTTTATTTTTTATGGCACTTGAATTCCCTCAAATTGATCCAATTATTTTTTCTGTTGGACCGCTAAGCGTACGTTGGTATGGCTTAATGTACTTAATTGGTTTTGCATTTGCGATGTGGTTTGCTAATCGCCAAGCATCAAAGCCAAATTCGGGTTGGACTAAAGACCAAGTAAGCGATTTACTGTTTTACGGCATGTTAGGGGTAATACTAGGCGGACGTATTGGCTACGTATTGTTTTATCAGTTTAGTTACTTTATAGAAAACCCATTGTATTTATTTAGAATAGATCAGGGTGGTATGTCGTTTCATGGTGGAACGCTGGGCGTTATAACCGCCGTCGCAATTTTTTCGTGGACGCGTAAAAAGTCACTGCTTCAAGTGGGCGATTTTGTTGCTCCGCTTGTGCCTGTTGGCTTATTAGCTGGGCGTATTGGTAACTTTATTAATGGCGAATTATGGGGTCGAGTTACCGACGTGCCATGGGCAATGGTATTTCCAACGGGTGGTCCGCTTGCGCGTCACCCATCGCAGTTATACGAAGCATTTTTTGAAGGCTTAGTGCTGTTTTTAATCCTGCAATGGTTTATTAAAAAACCGCGTCCAGCTGGCAGCGTAGCCGGTGTGTTTTTATTAGGTTACGGCGTGTTTAGATTCTGTATTGAATATTTCCGCCAACCCGATGCACAACTAGGTTTATTTGCCGACTTTATTTCAATGGGGCAAATACTTTCACTTCCTATGATAGTGGGTGGTTTAGGTTTATTAATTTGGGCATATAAGCAACCACAACACGTTAAAACAGCTAAGGCATAATAAGAAAAGCATGAAACAATATTTAAAATTATGTCAGCGTATTGTTGACGAAGGTCAGTGGGTCGAAAACAAACGTACAGGTACGCGTTGTTTAACCGTTATTAATGCCGATTTAGAATACGATGTGGCTAATAATAAGTTTCCGATGATCACTACGCGTAAAAGTTACTACAAAGCAGCGATTGCTGAGCTACTAGGATATTTACGCGGTTACGACAGCGCTGAGCAGTTTCGTGAAATTGGCTGTAAAACATGGGATGCTAACGCGAACGATAACAAGGCATGGCTTAATAATCCTAACCGTAAAGGTGAGGATGACATGGGGCGTGTTTATGGCGTACAAGGCCGTGGTTGGCAACGACCAGATGGCTCAACGCTTGATCAGCTTTCCAAAGTTATTAATAACTTAAAAAATGGCATAGATGACCGTGGTGAAATAATCACGTTTTATAACCCAGGCGAATTTGAGCTTGGTTGTTTGCGCCCGTGCATGCATACACACACTTTCTCCTTACTTGGTGATACGCTATATTTAACGTCATACCAGCGAAGCTGTGATGTACCGCTCGGCCTTAATTTCAATCAAATTCAGTGTTTTGTGTTGCTTGCGTTAGTGGCTCAAATTACCGGCCACAAAGCGGGTAAGGCGTATCATAAAATTGCTAATGCACATATATACGAAAACCAACTTGAGCTAATGCGAGACGTGCAGT
Organism: Pseudoalteromonas sp. Z1A8; assembly: GCF_011378855.1. Taxonomy (GTDB): domain Bacteria; phylum Pseudomonadota; class Gammaproteobacteria; order Enterobacterales; family Alteromonadaceae; genus Pseudoalteromonas. Next base: position 44,937 of record NZ_WTLB01000016.1, read on the forward strand.
TAACGCGTGAGCCATTTGCATCACCTCAGTTAAAAATTAATCCAAAAATTAAATCATTAGAAGACATAGAAACGTGGGTAACACGAGACGACTTTGAAGTAACAGGCTATCAATGTCATGAAGCGATTCAATATCCATTTTCAGTATAATAAAAGATTAAGGAAAACATAAAATGAAAGCAGTGATCCCAGTAGCGGGCCTTGGTACTCGTATGTTACCAGCCACTAAAGCAATTCCTAAAGAAATGCTTCCAGTGGTAGACCGTCCTTTAATTCAATATGTAGTAAACGAAGCTGTTGCTGCAGGAATTAAAGAAATAGTGTTAGTAACGCACTCAAGTAAAAATTCAATCGAAAATCACTTCGATACAAGTTTTGAACTAGAAGCTACTTTAGAAAAGCGTGTTAAGCGGCAACTACTTGCCGAAGTGCAAGCAATCTGCCCTAAAGATGTAACCATTATTCACGTACGCCAAGGTGAAGCAAAAGGCTTAGGCCATGCTATTAGTTGTGCTGCGCCTATTATTGGTAACGAACCGTTTGTAGTTATTTTACCAGATGTAATTATTGATGATGTAGAGAGCGATCTTAAAAAAGATAACTTAGCAGAAATGATCGCTAATTTTGAGAAAACCAAGCACAGCCAAATTATGGTAGAACCAGTACCAATGGCGCAAGTGAACCAGTTTGGTGTGGTTGATTTAGGTGATGTTGACTTAAAGCAAGGTGAAAGCTCGCCAATTATTAATATGGTAGAAAAGCCGCCAATAGATGAAGCACCATCAAACTTAGCGGTAGTGGGTCGATACGTATTAAGCGAAAATATCTGGCCGTTACTTGCAAAAACTCCGCAAGGTGCAGGCGACGAAATTCAATTAACTGACGCAATTGCGATGTTAATGGAACACGAAAAAGTAGACGCATACGCTATAAAAGGCCGAAGCCACGATTGTGGAAGTAAAATTGGCTACTTAAAAGCAACGATTGAATTTGCACTACGCCGTGATGAATTTGCCGATGAATTAAAATCATTTATCAAAAAACTGATTTAACAGTTAACGCAAAACATGAAAGGCGCCTATAGGCGTCTTTTTTTATGAGTTTTATCAGGGCCTGTTTATCTTTCGAGGTTAAATTTTCAGCAGGCTGTTTGGTATTTAGGCAAGGCAGAGCCTATGTAGTGTGGTTATTCCCCATAAATAGGCGATAACGTAGCATAAATGCCAAACATGCGCTGCCCGAAGGGTTCTGCCTCGGGGCAATTTACTCTTTGTTGCCTACATGGATGTCATAGGTAAGATCTTAAGAAATTGAGTTGAAGCTCAATTCATGATCAAATGGTTGTTACCACACAAACCACAGAATCAAGAAAAGAGCTTCAAATGAATGCTAACATTTTTATTAATAAGTTAAAAAGTATCCTAAGTGAAAAAAAACTGAACCGACTTGGTAAACAAGTAGCATTTACTAAAAGAGAAAGAAATATTACCGCATTTCATATGGTTGTTAGTCTTGTTGCTGCGCTTGGGGATAAAAAAACGGCCTATTTATCCGAAATATTAAGAGTTTATAATCAGCTAACAGGGCAGTCTATTAAGTATAAGCCTTTTCATAACCAGTTAGTTAAACCTGAACTAGCTGAACTAATGCGAGAGGTAACAAATAGAGTTTTTAATTGTTGGATAAATGATGCGCTTAAGTACACGAAAAAAGATTTGTTCAAGTTTGAGAATATTTTAATTCAGGACGGTAGCTCTATTATGCTTCATCGTTCTTTAAAAGATGTTTTTCCTGGGCGATTTTCAAATACGTGTCCAGCAGCGATTGAATTGCATGCTACTTTAAATTTAACGCAAGGTTGCTTTGAAAAAGCAGGTATAACACCAGACAGTTACTCTGAACGTGAAGAACTTCCAACATTTAAAGAGTTGAAAGGACAGTTGTTACTTGCTGATAGAGGGTATTATTCAGGTAGTTATATTCATGAATTAGATAAAGCAGGAGGATTTTACGTATTAAGAGCGAAGGGATTAAAAGCAGTCAGAGTACATAATGCTTTTAAGCAAAATGGACAGGAATTAACAGGAAGTCATTCCCCAAAGTTATGTGAATTACTCCCCGAATTACCTAAAAATGATCTTATTGATATGAATGTTAGCATAAAAAACAAGCTTACAAGAGTCGTTGGGTATTGGTCAAAAAAAGAAAAACAATATACATTTTTAGTCACTAATTTATCTATTGATGAATTTACAGCGACGGAAATAGGCAAATTATATAGGTTACGCTGGCAGGTTGAATTACTTTTTAAGGAGTGTAAGTCTTATAATAATTTACGCGGCTTTCAAACATCAAACGCAACCTTACAAGAGGCGCTAATTTATGTAAGTTTAATAGTAACCACGCTTAAAAGGTTTTTAACTGGCTGTATTGAAAAGATATTTAAAACTGAAATGTCTACAATGACAGTAGCAAAAACAACGGGTGTTTGGTGGATTGGCATATTAACAGCGATTATTAGGAAGCATAGGAAAGGGTTGTTAAATGCAGTTAATGGAGCATTTGACTTTCTGAGGAAAAATGCAGCTAGGGCGCACCCCAAACGCGATCGAAAAACAGGAGTATTTCAATATGGGGTAGAGCCAAATTTTTAAGGCTGTATTTAATATTTTTCTTAAGTACCTACCTATGACATGGATGTAGATAAGGGGCGTGAGCAGGACGCGGAAGCTTTACTCGGTTTTTACTTAGCCCACTAGGTTACAAACCTCGCGCCGCGATTAAATGGCCCCGAGATTGAACAAATTTTAATCCTGAAAGGTCAACAGGCCCTAGATTAAAGTAAGGACGGGGCCACTCGAAAAATAAAAGTTTTTAAGTCATTACAGACATATTGTTATTTATGTTGTAAAGTTTGTGTTAACTGGCATTGAATTTGTATTAAAGAATGCTCTCAAGGAAGGGGTGGAGTATGCAACGATGTGTTTTACAAAACACTGACATGCATGCGAAGAGCTAAGTTTTATAGCTCACAGCTTAAATAAAGTTAAACGCTTTCTTGTGAGAATGTTTAACTGAAATGTAGTGAAAAAACACTGCTTTCAGGATAACTAATACATGTTTAAATATAAAAAAAATAACATAGGGCTTTTACTCAGTTTACTAATGCTTGTTTTTGGTACAGCATGCAGCGTCTCGCCTGAAATAAAAACTATTGATGAACAACCTCAAAGTAACTCGCCTGATTACGTCTCAATTACAGCCTTGGAGCTTGCTCAGCTAAAAGATGCCGCAATGCAGTGGCAACAAGCCCGTGAAGGCATAGAGCGAATCTTAAGGTTAGAAAAAGAAATAACTTACCTCGTAAATCATATTGATATTATAAACAGCAAAGCTATTGCGCAGTCTAATCAAGGGTATAGCAGCAAGTCAGTACGTTCACCACGAAACACTCGTAATGTTAAACCACGCCAACAAGTTAAACAAAACGACAGTAATAAAAAACAAGCTGTAAAATTAAATACACCTAAACATGTATTTGCTTTGCAGGTAGCTTCGGTTGACTCAGAGCAAGGTGTGGCTAAAGCATGGCAAGAACTAAATACTAAAGCAGCGCCGTTGTTTAGAGACAAAATATTGACGAATGTAGAAACCGCTAAAATAAACGACAAAATGTTTTACAGGCTAAAGCTTGGTTCTTACCAAAACTTTAAAAATGCAAAAGCAGACTGCGCCGTATTCAAGCTTTATAAACTCGATTGCATAGTAAGTAACTATACCGATAAGCCTATAAAGCTGTAGTTAAAATAGAAACTTGCTTAAAATATATTTATCCATAAAATATATTCTTCATAATTTAACTCGCTTTTGGAAAAGTAAATGCTTTTAAAACCGATATTTAAAAGCATAGTGCTATTAACGGTACTTGCTTTAGCTGCATGTAACTCACCCCAGCAAGTTAAAACGACTCAAACCAACCCGCAATCGATTCTTATTGAGAAGTCTGATTTGGAGCTGCTTAAAGTTTCGGTCGCACAGTGGGAAAGCTCTCAACCTAAAGTAGAGCAGCTACTAAAGTTAGAAAATAAATTAACGCAGCTTGCTACTAATCTAAAACAGCTAAATGAGTTTGATGTTCTAAATACTCCTGTAAATGATGTAGTTAATAACGAGAGTGTATTAAAAAACCACTCGGTATTGTTTGCTTTGCAAATTGCCGCTTTTAAAAATAAAAATGCATTACAAAAGAAGCTCAGCGAATTCCAAGAAAAAATACCACAAAATATTATCTCACCCACTGAGGTAAATGTAGAAACCGTAAGAGTTAATAACACAACTTTTTATCGATTGAAGTTAGGTGCTTATAGCAATTCAGCGGATGCTAAAAGTGATTGTTTAGCCCTTATAAAGCAAAAAGTAGCATGTTTTGTTAGCTATTACGTTCAACAACCTTACAAACAGTAATCTTTAGGCATAATAATTGCTTTAACTCTTATATATTTAAAAGAGGATGGCAACTATGCGCCTGTTATTGCCCTTATTATTTGTAAACCTAGCAGCTTGTAGTTTAACGCCTCAACCCGAGCCGAGTGTCAGTACTAATGCTCCCAAAGCAGCTATGGCAGCCTACACAGTAAGTGATTACGTTAATAACTTAACAGCCCAACTTAATAATCTTCAAGGGCCGCTAAGTAGAAATGCACGCATTGGTGTAAGTAGCTTTTTTCTTGCCGATAAGATCGACTCAAAACTAATGACAGAGCAAGGTTCTGGTTTAAGCCAACAGATCCAAGAAAGTCTTTTAACTCAAATGACCCAACTGGGATATAACACCGTTGAATATAGATTGGGAAACAGCTTAAACTTATCAGAACATGCCGACAGTATACTTAGTCGTGATTTAAATAAATTACGCGCTCGTCAGAATATTGACTTAATTATTACCGGCACAGTAACCCGTCAGCAACACGCTTATATTGTAAATGCGCGTTTGATAAATATTAATAATAAACAAGTTTTGTCTGCCGGCAGTACAGAGATCCCAATTAATGTAATGTGGGGTAATGAAAAAATACAGCAACGCGACGGCTACTTATACCGCAGCGAATACTAACCAGGAGCACAAAATGAGAAACCTATTAATTACCCTCTGTTTACCTTTGGGCTTTGGCTGTTCGCATATACTAAATGGTATGAATACAGGTACGGATGAGACCCAGGTTCAAAATAATAACCAAACAGCGCAACTCGTTAATAATCAGCGTGATGTTGCAGATCCGGTATCCAATGATCGTTTATTTCAATCGGACTTTGCTCAAAAAAATAGTCATACCAAGCCGGCTCTACCAATGCGAAAGAACATAAATCATTATGTACGCGGAATAATGCAAGACATGGTTGAAAACCTGCAATATGTTAATGGAAAAACACCATTAGCCGTTTCAAGCTTTGTATTTTTAGATGATGATTTTAATGACAGTAGTTTACTGGGGAATCAAATATCTGAAAGTTTCATGCACGAGCTACATAATTTTGGCATACCCGTTATTGACTTTAAAACAACCGACTACATGCGTGTTACACCTGAAGGAGACTTTGTATTTAGTCGAGATTATTTAGAGCTTAACCAAGATCAAAACTTTAAATACGTACTCGCTGGCACATTAGTAAGTAGTCAAGGAGGAGTTCTTGTAAACGCACGTATTATTGGACTGCAAAGCAAAGCCGTAGTAGGCACTGCGCAAGGTTTTATTCCACAGTCAGTTGTTGATGCACTTAATAGTAACTACCGCACTGATGGAATAATGCTTAAGCAAGCAAGCAAGTGAGGCTAACTATGTCGTATATACTAATTACTATCGTTGGATTTATTACTTTAATTGGGTTAACAGGCTGCTCAATGACGCAAAATAATGAGCATAACGAAAACACAACACGAACAGATTACACAGTAAACGGTGGTAATGATCAGCTTAATGTTGCTTATAACAATCAAGCAATACAATCGCAAGTTGAATACGATCCATCTCAGCAGTTCACACCACTTAAGCACCATAAAACACTTGCTAACTATGTAGAGCAAATGGCACTTGATTTGGTTGATACGCTTGAGTTTGAAAGTGATACCGACACCAATATTAATATTGCCGTTACTACCTTGGTCGATCTTGATTCATCGCTTACTAAAAGTAATCAATTGGGTAATCAAATTTCTGAAACGTTAATTCATCAGTTACAAAAGTTTGGTTATGGCGTGGTTGATTTTAAAACAACCCAAACAATAGATGTAAATAGCCGGGGGGATTTTGCTTTTTCGCGTGATATTGAAAAGCTTAGCGAAGAGCAAATGGCGAGCCATGTATTAGCGGGTACATTAATTTATCGCAGTGATGCTGTTGTTGTAAATACACGTGTAATTAACGTGCATACAAAAAAAATTGTCGCGAGTAGCCGAAAACTAATCCCACTATATGTACTAAATAAAGAAGATATATACTTATCAAGCAATTAAGTTCAGATGTTGCTTGATATGAAAAACTAGATGCCGTTATAATTCACCCTTCTAAGCACACAGCTTATTTGTGGCCTCTTAGTTAAATGGATATAACGGCCCCCTCCTAAGGGGCAGTTGCAAGTTCGATTCTTGCAGGGGCTACCAATTAAATCAATGATTTACAGTTTTATTTTGTTTTTAGTTTTTTTCTGTGTAGCACATATGTAGCTTGTTGATGTCTGTTATTCTATTTAATCTACGGAGTAAATTTGATGATTACGCTCATACCAAATCATATAGAAGTGGCCTTGGAGCTCTATCCCCCAAGCTCTTTTCTTATTACCAAGTCGAAACCTAAACAATGTATCAAATTGTTCTAAGTCTCGCTCTATCCAACGCTCTACGGCTTCATCACATAAATCACTGATATCATGGTCGTGATGCATTAAGTGCATTGTATCTGATGTCATAGCTTGGATTTCTTTCCAATCATGGCCTTCAAGAGAGTCTAAGTATTTAGCTATTTCGTTATTCCATTCATCACTGGCCCACCCTCTATCTTCACCCCATGACCACTGCTCATATTTATCAGCGGCTCTCGCGCACCATGTCATTTTTAGACCAAATCTAGAGCCAGATTGGTTTATAATTGGTTGTTTCGGAGTTTCTAATTCTGAGATATTTGCATCTAGTTTAGGGTACTTATCCAAATCGGGCAGAAATTGTATTTTAGGGATTTGTTCTGGGTTACTTTCGATAAAGTCAGCTCTGAATTTTACTGACTTTTCTTGACGTTTTTTTTTCCGAGCGTCTTTCCGAGCTTCCCTCTCTAGTTTCTTTATCATAATAGTTAAAGCGCAGAGTAATATTCTTCCATAGAGCCTTTAGATATAGCCTCATTTGATGAGTCCATTGCATTTAGTCCAGCACGAGCATCCTTCCAAGGAGATTCTTTATGTGTCAAATTACTTAACCATTGAGCACTTTTATCACCATAAAACTTAAGGACAGAGTCAATAGTGTCAATTTGATCTTCAGTTAAGTTTTTGGGATCACCTTTAGAAAAAGTATCACTTTTAACTTTAAACATACCTCTATGCTGTTCGTAAATTGTTCGAAGTACTGGACCATTAGCCCATGCTTCAAAGTCTTCTGAAAAGAGCTCTTCCTCATCCCAAACCAGCGACCACGCCTGACTATAGTAAACTAGTTTTTGCAATTTCATTGCAGAAATTTCACCTAACTCTTTTAATATGTATTTTACTACATCAAATTCATTTGCCATTTTTTACTTCTCCATTTTTCAGACATTTTAGTTGATAGAGGCTAATTTGTATATGATTGTGTTTATGAGGGAATGGGCGCATATAATGATTTGTAAACGAGTAATCAGGTTGGAGCGTTTTAAGTTGAATTTTATCCCTTAGTACAGTTATTTACAGAACTCCAAGTAAGAGCCTTTTTGCCATTCTGGCAAATGGTAAGTTAAAGGTAATTTTTGGCTTATTACTGGTGTTTGATATGAGCTAAAGCTTAGTTTAGTTAAGAGCTTTAGCTATTTGAAATGTTGTATTTAACTGCAATTTTATTTAACAGTGATAGCTTTAGCTCTTTTTAGATAATACTGAGCTTTAGCTGATACGTTATAGCTTTAGATTATGCCTTTTCTACCTTCCATGAATAGTGCCTTGTGCTATTACCTTTTTACAAGCGGCTTTCCCAGCGAACCACAAGCCTTTTACTTTTAGTATGAGTTCACCTCGTAATAGCTTTGTAAGTACTCGCCAGTATCCTCAACGATGTTTAAATTGGTGTATAACCTGATAGGTCTATCTTTTAGTTTTGTGTGTAAACCGCCCATAGCGAGTATGTAGCCTTTCCAATCGCTATTATCAGCAGCAAAGCGAGCTTGTTCTAATAGGCTATCTTTTTTATCATTAAACATAGAGCGCAAACGTCTTAATTCGCGCCATACAGAAACGCTCGCACCGCCAATTTGTTGAAATTGGCGAATACACCAAACGATGCCCACGCATCAATACGTTGTGCTACAAGTAGCGAATCGTTACCAAATTTATCTTCACCTACACCTTCACCATCTATATTTTTCGCTATGTATTTTAAAATATAGCCAGTTGCAGAGCCTTTGTTTGGGTCTATTTGTTTAAAGTCATAACGGTTTTCCGCTGCACCTTTTTCGTCACCATCAACTTCTAACGCGTAATGGCGAATAATAGATTTTAATGCGTCTAGCTTTTCGCTCTCAATAAAAAACAGCATATGCCAATGTGGTGTTTTACTTACCTTCCCCATACTTCATGTATAGCGTATATGTAGTAGTGTTTCGTTTTTAATTAAAGGCGTTTAAAGCTTCTTGCTCGCATTTTTCACGCTCTGCAATCATGGTTTCAAAGTCAGCTTGAATTTGCGTTAGAACGGCTGGTGGGTTAAGTCGTTTGATTCTTTTAAATTGAATGCTTTCTTCTTCATCATAGGCGAGTATAGCTAAAGTGATTTTTTCGCGTTCAATACCATTTGAAAATAATCCTTCTGCATCTAATTGCATAAGTACTTTTTCCATTGCTGTAAGCCATTGGTGCCAATTATCCATCGCCTCTATATCGGATTGAAACAAATCAATGCTGTTTTCTAGTTTTTGGCATTCTAGCGTTGTTTCATCAAAGTATTCTGAATAACTCTCAAGCGTTGGGTAGTCATCAGGGTTCCATTTAGCCATATAAAAGCTACTTACATCGTTGTTGTACTCTGTTTCAAATACTTCTTTTAAATCTGATAAAGTATTAAACATTGGCAGTAATGAGTAGCTGCCTGTGTGGTAAAAACCCATTACATAAAGATCGTTACCATATTTTTGAATGATGTCTTTAAATGTTTTTTTGGTATCTTGATAAAGTGTTTTTTCGAAGTTTTTAGTATCTAACATAAACGGGTTATTTCTTTTCTGATTACTGAAATTGATATGAAAAAAGTGAGTGATTAACACTCACCCTGCAAAAATAAAATAACCAGAGCGACTACTCTGATTATTGTAAGTTAATATTAGCCATCACTTGTAATTGTATCGATTAACTCACTAAGCACGGCTTCAGATTTACTAGTTTCTACTTGGCAAGTACCGGCATTTAAATGTCCGCCACCATTATATTTAAGGCACAGCTCGCCAACATTGGTGTTTGAGCTGCGGTTAGTGATTGATTTGCCAACGGCATACACTACGTTTTGCTTTTTAAGGCCCCACATTTTATGAATCGAGATATTGCAGTCGGGGTACATTGCATAAATAACAAATCGGTTTGTGGCGTAAATTGTTTCTTCTTGGGTTAAATCAAGGACCACTAAGTTTTTATGGACGGTAGCGCATTGAGAAATTTGCTCTTTGGCTTTTTCGTTATGCTCGTTATATAAAGCAACACGTTCAACTACGTCTTCCATTTTTAGGATTTCTTTGATGCTCTGATCTTTACACGCATCAATCAGTTTCATCATTAATTGGTAGTTTGAAATTTTAAATTCGCGGAAACGGCCTAACCCTGTACGCGCATCCATAATAAAGTTCATTAATACCCAATCGGTTGGGTTTAATATTTCGTCTTTTGAAAACTGAGCAGCATCGCCTTTATCTACTGCGTCCATCATTTCAACAGAAATATTTGGAAGTTTTTCAGCGCCGCCATAATAATCATAAACTACGCGAGCTGCTGATGGGGCTTCTGGGTCAATAATATGATTTTTTATATCGCTTGAGTTACGAACGGTTTCGCTAAGGTGATGATCGAATGCTATATGACAGCCCGCAACGTAGGGGAGGTTAGTGGTAATGTCGTTTTCGGTAATGTCTATTTTGCCGTCTTGCATGTCTTTTGGGTGAACAAACAAAATATCGTCTATTAGGTCTAAGTCTTTGAGCAATACGGCACACACTAAGCCATCAAAATCGCTGCGAGTGACTAGTCTAAATTTATTATTGGGCATAGTTATTCCATCTTTTTAATTTATTATCAATTTATTGTAACAGCAAATGTACTTTTTGAGAGGTTAGCTTAAAAAAAACACATAAAAAAGCCAAAACAGATGTTTTGGCTTTTGCTTAGCAAGTTTGTATGTGTGGTAAATAGGTTATGCGCCTGGGCCACATTCCATACATGAATTTACAATGTCTGGGCCAAATTTAAGTTTGGCGTTTAAGTCGCGAAGGGCGGTGCGTAACCCTTCTTCAATTACTGGGTGGTAAAATGGCATATCAAGCATTTCTGGTACGGTCATTTTGTTTTGTACAGCCCATGCGAGTAAGTGAGCAATATGTTCGGCTTGTGGGCCAATAAATTCTGCACCTAAAAATAAGCCTGTACCTTGCTCTGCATATACACGCATATGACCTTTATTTTTTAGCATTACTCGGCTGCGGCCTTGATTTTCAAAGCTGACTTCGCCTACTTCAAAACAACCACATGGGCCTAATCGGTCAGTAATTTGCTTGTAGCTTTCGCCTACCATTGCTATTTGTGGGTCGCTAAATACGGCTGCAATTTTTGCTCTACGCAGACCTATACGTACATCTGGGAAGCGCCCAGCATTTTGACCTGCAATAGCACCTTGGTCTGATGCTTCGTGTAGCAGTGGGAGCATGTTACTTGCATCACCTGCTATGAATATATTCGATTCACCACATTGCATTGTGTGCGTGTCTGCGTGCGGTACGCCGCGTTCATCAAGCTCAATGCCGGTGTTTTCAAGGCCTAGTTTATCTACGTTAGGTACTCGGCCTGTGGCTGCAAGTACGTAGTCAAACTGTTCGGTGTGTTTTTCACCTTGTTTGTCGGTGTAAGTTAGCTGTGCTTTGTCGCCAACTTGCATCATGTCAGATACGTTTGAGTCGGTATCTACAAAAAATTCTTCAGTAAAAACAGTGTTTGCATAGTCTTTTACTACTGGGTCTGTAAGTGGGCCAATTGCGCCGCCTACACCAAATAGTTTTACATTTACGCCTAGTCGGCTAAGTGCTTGGCCAATTTCAAGACCTATAACACCAGGGCCAAATACAGCGACTGATTCTGGTAGGTCATCCCAATCAAATACGTCGTCGTTGATAATAAGTTTGTCGCCAAAGTTATTAAATACGCCAGGGTATGAAGGGCGTGAACCGGTAGCAATTACAAAGCGTTTTGCTGTAATAATTGTATGGTCGTCTATTTGTACGCGGTTTGTATCTAAAAATTGTGCGTAGCCACGAATTTTATCACCATCAGGTAATTCATCTACGGCTTCTACTACGAATCCTGCAAAACGATCTCGTTCACTTTTAACGCGTGCCATAACTGCTTTGCCATCAATGACTGGCTTTGAGCTATGAACACCAAATGCAGGTGCCATTTCAATTGCGTGTGCGGCTTCGGCGGCTGCAATCAATAACTTACTTGGCATACAACCAACACGTGCACATGTGGTGCCGTATGGGCCTGATTCGATCATTAATACGTTTTGTGTAAACTGTTTAGCGTTACGGTAAGCACTTAAACCAGCAGTACCTGCGCCTATAACAACAACATCGGTTTGCAATTCTTTCATAGTATTTTTTCCTCTAATAAATAGGGGCATAAAAGCCCCTATTTTTTACCCACTAACTTTAGGTATCTAATTTACTTATTAATTAAGCAAAGTATTTTTCTAAGTCGTCTGAACCACCGATGTGTTTACCACCAATGAATATTTGTGGAACAGTGTCACGACCAGATACAGCTTTTAGACTTGTTAGTGATGCGCCTGCACCCATAACAATCTCTTCATATGCGAAGCCTTTTTCTGCAAGAAGCTCTTTCGCTTTTTTACAGAAAGGACAGCCAGGTTTAGTAAAGATGCTTACTGGTTCTGGTTTAGCTTGCTTAGGGTTGATGTAATCAAGCATTGTGTCTGCGTCAGATACTTCAAACGGGTCACCTGGTAAATCTGGTTCGATGAACATTTTGTCAATCACGCCATCTTTAACCAGCATAGAGTATCTCCAGCTGCGCTTACCAAAACCTAGGTCGCTTTTATCTACTAACATGCCCATGCCGTCAGTAAATTCGCCGTTGCCGTCTGGTAATAAAGTAATGTTTTGCGCTTCTTGATGCTCAGCCCATGCATTCATTACAAAGGTATCGTTTACTGATAAACATACAATTTCGTCAACGCCATTTTGCTTAAGTACGCCAGCTAATTCGTTGTAACGTGGTAAGTGAGTTGATGAACATGTTGGTGTGAATGCACCTGGTAGTGAAAACACGACAACCGTTTTACCTTTAAAAATTTCATCTGTAGTTACTGATTTCCATTCGTCGTTTTGACGAGTAGCAAATGTAACACTTGGGATTGTTTGACCTTCAATATTGTTTAACATAGTTTTTGTTCCTCTTGATTTGATGGAGCCATTATGGCGAATAAATAAATATAGTTCCAATCGTTTGTTTGTATTAAACTAATAGGTATAACCTATCATGTAGAGCTGAATATGAACTTAAAAGATTTTGAATATGTAAAAGCAATAGCGCAATACAAGCATTTTCGCAAAGCTGCAGATGCATGTTTTGTTAGCCAGCCTACATTAAGTGGTCAAGTAAAAAAACTCGAAAATGATCTTGGCGTTACTTTGTTTGATCGCTCAACCAAGCAAGTTACCTTAACAGCAAAAGGTGAACGTTTATTAACGCAAATAGAGATCATTTTAGAACAAACGCAAATACTCAAAGAACTTGCAGCTACTTCTAACGAGCCCCTACAAGGTAAATTAACTATTGGTATTATTCCTACCATAGCACCGTATTTACTGCCTGCGTTATTAACATCGATGAAAGCGGCTTTTATTAATAGCCAGTTTTCATTTATCGAAATGCAAACAGCCACTATTTTAGAGGCACTTGATAGCGGCGAACTCGACTTTGCTATTTTAGCCGACGTACCAGAGCTTAAAAACTACTATACAATTAATTTGTATAAAGAAGATTTTTTAGTTGCTGTCTCGCTAGATAACACGCTTTCTAAGCATAAAAAAGTAGCGCTTAGTGACCTGCAAGGTTGTAGCCTATTAATGTTAAGTGATGGTCATTGCTTTAAAGATCAAGCCCAAAAGTTTTGTTTTTCTGCAGGTGTCGATGTATCTAATCAGTATAAAGGTAATAGTTTAGAAACATTATTAGCGTTAGTGGCCATGGATGACGGTATTACATTTGTACCCAAACTGGCATGTACCGCCCGTGTAGGAATTGATTACTTGCCTATATTCCCTAATCAGCAGCGTAATGTGGTGTTTGCATGCAGAAAGCATTATCCGCATTTATCTGGTGTAGAACAATTGGGTGAGTGGTTATCGGCTCACCCTAATTTAAAAGCTAAATTGAGTAAAAAACTTTAAAGATCTTGGCTGATTATTTCTACTACATCGTTAATTTGCACGCCAGGTAGCGGTTTATTGTCAACACTAACTGCTACTGCGGTTTGCTGGTAAAGCTGCTCAATGCGAATTTCATTAAGCGTGGTGATAGTGTGCGGCATTACATTACCTGCGGCATCGGTTAAATAGTTATGATGCGCAATACTTAGCGTCTGGCCTTTTTTCAAACCATGGGCTTTACCTAAGTTAATAACGATTTTGCTATTTTCCATGTGCATTATTTTGCCTTGAGTTGGCAAACACGCCATGGCAGCTTGAATATCATAACTTACCGATTGGTTGATATCGGTTATGCTTTGCCCATAAGGCGATTGCCAAAATCTATCACTATTAACATCCACTATCGTTGTTTTTTCAAATGGCCAAATTGCTTGAGTATGGTAACTATTTTGCCAAAGTTGCTCATAGGTAGTGCCATCAAATAGTGCAAATTCAATGTTGTAACTGCGCTCATACGCCTCGTCTTGCCAAAATGCGTAATCGTTATTAAGTTTGTCGCTGGTCGAAAGGCTGGTTATTTGGCTAAGCAGGACATATTGAGCATTACTGCGTGAAGATATTTCTTCTAATTGAGCGTTTGAATAGTCGTGCTGCTGCGAAAAGTACTTATCTACGCTTATTGCATTATTGTAGTAGGCAACGGGTATAGCGCTCATTTTTGATTTTTGCAGTGAGGTAAAAATGTTTTTGCTAATCGCTTTACTTACGTCAAATATTTGACCCATTTTAGCGTGTTCACGATGAACTAGTTGGCTTTGTGTAACAGCCACAAATTTATTAAAGCTATTTTGTGGGCATTGCTCTGTTTGAGAAAAAATATCGAGTCGTAATGTAATAGCAAATTTATTGTCGTATTTATTTTCGCTGATCAGTTCAATTTTTTGAATTTCGCCGTGGCTGCTAATTTTGAGTTGATCCTGCATTAACACGCCATCTACCAAGGTTTGCACAGAGCTAACCCGTGCCCCAGAGAACACTAACGCTTGTGTAATCGCATCTTTTATAGCAGCAGATTTAGCGGCACTCGTATCACCATTTTGAACGTTCGCATGGCCCGTTGATTCATACCACTGCGCTTTAGTAAAAGGGGAGAACGTTAATAATGCCGTTGCACTTAACCCTGCAAATGCCAATGATAAAAACGACTTCATACTTTTACTCCAATTAAACGTTAGCTATTAACTAGGTAGAGCAAGGACTGTACCAATGTTATTTGGTAATTATTAGTAATGCTATAAATGGCATTAAACGTGCATATGTACTGCTAATTACTATACAAGGGCTAAATGCTATGCGAGCAATTTCATTACTTATTACACTTGGGTGCTTAACCTTAGGTGGTTGTAGCAGCGTTTTTGATAAGCATGTTGAATATAAATATGTAGAGCCAAATAATTACCCAGTTTTAAAAGCGATAGGGTATGCACCTATTAGCTTACAAAAAGGCGCTAACGCGTCGCAAAAGCAACTTATGGCCATTAAGGCTTCTAAGCTTGAGGCTTACCGCGAGCTTACTGAGCAAGTATATGGACAAAAAATTACCGCAGGAACAACAGTGGAAGGCTCAATAGCTCAAGACGATTACTTAGAAAGCAAAGTACAGGGGCTTATTAAAGGTGCGCAAATTATAAAAACGTATGCCGTAGATGATACTTATGTAACCGAGCTTGAGCTCAACATGAAGCGTGTGCACGATTTATACATAGGTGAAGTAAAACCACGCGAAGTTAAAAAGGTAACGTACTACTAAAAACGTTTATTAAAAAAGTTATTCAAAATATCTCATCCTCTTATTTAAATAGGGAATAGGTTAAATTTATATCGCTATTTAAGAATAAAGGACATTAAAAAAGCCTTATTGATTTATCAATAAGGCTTTTTTAATGTAAAATTTTGGGCTTAAGCTTTTAAGTTACGAACCAGTTTACTCTCGGTATTTACTGACTTACCGGCTTGGTCGTAGGTCATTGACGTTGGTGCGCCAATTAATATCTCTTTTAATTGTTTAACGCTTAGTTGCGCTTGGCGAGCGGCATGAGCATTAACATTATTTTGTTTTTGGCATTGAGCCAGTTGGGTTTTAACTTGGCTTATTAGCTCAGATATTTCAGAATTTTGTGAGTCGTTACTAGCAATTAGCTTACTTAGTTCTTTATCAAGGGTGCTTAACTTAGTTAAAAAAGACATTTTCTGTTGGGCAATTTCTTTTAAACCAGCACCACGTCGTGAGGCAATAGCAGTAAGCTCGTCGTTTAATAGCGTATGCAAAGAGTCTAAGCAACTCACTTGTTGGTTTAGTTTGACGCTAATTAAACTATTATGATCAGCCATATACGTTAAACTCAAAATCAGCTAAATTTTTGGCAAGCTTTTCACTATCCACTTGGTATTTACCTTCAGTAATCGCTTTTTTAAGCTCAGCAACTTTGTCGCTGTCAAAGCCTGGCGATTGCTGCGCTTTATCTTGAAGCGTTTTTAATTGCTGTGCTTGTGGCGTTAAACTTACAGAATCACTAGCAGCCTTAGGCGAAGGAGCCTGAGAAGCTTGTGTATTTGTATTATCTTTTTTTAAATCAACCTGTTGTTGCTTTGCATTTGTAAGTGCATTAGCTTGTTGATTACTACCATTAACTTGACTAACCATAATAATAAACCTGTATATTGCCCAACTTATGCCAAGTTATCGGCATATACGTAGGATACTTTAGTATAAATCTAAATTAAATATTTACTTGAACAGACTCTACACCATCTACTCGTGCATTTAAAATTTTACCTGATTTTTTGTTTTTAATTTGTATCTGATCACCCAAAGTACCGTCTTCTAAAGCAATGCCTGTTGTTTTAATTCTAAGGCCTCTGAGGTTTGCGTAAATATTAACAGAATCCCCCTTACAAACCATACAAATTTGGTTTAGTAAAACGGGCATCCCGCTTCTAATATTTCGTTTACTTCTGCTACCTATTAAAATTGTGGGATCATCTAAATATTGCACCCTTACAAAGTGAGTTGGTTTCATTTCAACACTCAAATGCGATTTAGTTATTACCTCACCACGAGCTAAGTTAGCAATTGCTACAACAACGGGCGCCATTTCAACAACTCTTACATGGACATATTGAGCCCATGTTTGAGCATCATTACATTTAGCTTGTAAAGTTACTTGGCGGTTAAATGGTGGTTCATCGGAAGTTGATAATTCAAGGTCAGAATTACAAATACGATCGGGGATACGACTGTCTAAAGGCAGTGCACTTAATTGCATATTTGCATTTTTTAATGTACCAATTTGCTCTGTTATATAAGCAATAGCCATCTCTTGTAATAAATCTTTGCTAAACACTTTAGCCTGCAAAGGTAATGTAAAGCAGAGGCTAGCAACAAAATAAAAAACACTGTATCTTCTGACTTTTTTTAACAAACTCATAATGTTTCGACTATGCTTATGGTTTCAAACAGGGTATAAATATTTTGCGTCAAAAAGTAGACGCACCCGCGATGTTATGTAGCTTTATAAATAGAAAGCAATTATCGTTCCGTATTACTTGTTTTCTTTAGGAGATTTGAATGGCAGGCATTTTAGACTCAGTAAACCAACGCACACAGTTGGTTGGGCAGAACCGCCTAGAATTACTTTTATTTAAGCTCAGAGGGCGCCAGCGTTTTGGTATTAATGTATTTAAAGTGAGAGAAGTATTGCAATGTCCTCCTCTTACTAGCATGCCAAAGTCGAATGCTTATATTCGTGGTGTTGCTCATATTCGTGGTCAAACTATCTCAGTAATCGACTTGTCGATGGCTGTAGGTGGGCGACCAATAGAAAATATTAAAGACAGTTTTATCATCATTGCCGAATACAATCGTTCTGTTCAAGGTTTTTTAGTGGGTGGTGTTGAGCGTATTGTAAATATGAACTGGGAAAAAATAATGCCACCGCCATCAGGTGCTGGGCGTTATTCATATTTAACAGCCGTGACCGAAATCGAAAATGAATTAGTAGAAATTTTAGACGTAGAAAAAATACTTAATGAAATTTGCCCGGTAAATACAGAAGTCAGTGCTGAAGTTGCACAAAGTGGCGACATTCAAAAAGATTTAGGCGAACGTATCGTATTTATTGCAGACGACTCCGCTGTTGCGCGTAATCAAGTTAAACGTGCTTTAGAACCGCTAGGTGTTCAAACAGAGCTTGCTAAAAATGGTAAAGAAGCTTTAATTAGGTTAAAAGAAATAGCAGAGCTTGATTGTAAAAACGATATCACTGAGCGAGTAGCATTACTTATCTCAGACGTTGAAATGCCAGAAATGGACGGTTATACGTTAACAGCCGAAATAAAAGCAGATCCTAAGCTTGCACCTTTACATGTTATTTTACATACATCATTGAGTGGTGTGTTTAATCAAGCGATGATAGAAAAAGTAGGTGCGGACGACTTTATCGCCAAATTTAACCCTGATGAGTTAGCAACTGCGGTTAAAAAATGGGTTCATAGTGACCAATAAAAATAGGTGTTATTGATTTGAATAATAAAGATTTGCAGCAAAGTGAATACGACCAATTTCGTTCGTTTTTAGAGCAGCAATGCGGTATTGTTTTAGGTGAAAACAAGCAATACTTAGTTAAAAGTAGACTTGCTCCACTCATGGCTCGATTTAATGTGGAATCTTTATCACAATTAGTAAGTAAAACACTTGGCCCTCATGAGCGGCAATTAAGAGCCGCTGTTGTTGATGCAATGACCACAAACGAAACGTTATGGTTTAGAGATCAATACCCATTTGAATTACTTAAAAATAAATTATTCCCTGAATTTAAAGAGTTAAGAAGACCATTAAAAATTTGGTCTGCTGCCAGCTCTTCAGGGCAAGAACCCTACTCGATTGCCATGTCGGTAGCTGAGTTTAATACTAAGCAACCTGGTGCTCTGCGTATGGGCGCGCAAATTATTGGTACAGATATATCTAATACCATGCTTGATATGTGTAAAAATGCAGAATACGACGCGCTTGCACTTGCCAGAGGCTTATCGGCAGAACGCCGTAAAAAGTTTTTTAAAGATAGCGGCAACGGTATGGCACAAGTAAACGATACAATAAAAAAACAAGTTAGTTTTAGGCACCTAAATCTGCTTGATTCGTACGCGTTAATGGGCAAGTTTGATATTATTTTTTGCCGTAATGTACTTATTTACTTTGCACCTGAAATAAAAGCTAAAATTATTAATCAGTTTGCACAAGCCTTAAATCCTAAAGGGTACTTATTTTTAGGTGCATCAGAGTCTTTGACTGGCTTAAGCACTGAGTTCGATATGGTTAGATGCAACCCGGGTATTATTTACCAAAAGAAATAATTAAGCTAACTCCTTTCCCTAAAACGACGCACTCAGCGTCGTTTTTCTATTTAGATACATGATCTTATAAAAATATAACTTTCCTTATTATTAATGGCTTATTTTTTGCTTTATTCATGGGTAAGTCAATTTTTTGGAGAAGGTTATGGCTATCAGTTTTGATAAAGCATTAGGTGTGCATCCGCAAGCCATGTTGATCCGTTCACAGCGAGCAGAATTAATTGCAACTAATATAGCTAACGCTGATACGCCTGGCTACAAAGCAAAAGATATAGACTTTGCCTCGGCATTAAAAGCGGCAAGGTCAACCCAGCAAAGCGGCAATACCATGGTAAGAACTAACGATAAACACATTGGTGGAGGTACTCATAGTATGGGTAACTCTGAATTATTTCGCTTGCCAAATCAATCGGATACAGGCGATGGTAACTCGGTTGATATACAAGTGGAACGAAACTTGTATACACAGAATGCTATGGAGTATCAGGCCAGCTTGCAATTTTTAAGCGGCAGATTCAAAGGTCTGAATAAAGCTCTCGGTAGTCAAGGATAAAAATTATGAGTTTATATAATGTTTTTGATATTGCTGGTTCGGGTATGAGCGCACAAAACGTTCGCTTAAATACTACAGCTAGTAATATTTCTAATGCTAATACCATTAGTTCATCTCAAGACAAAACGTACCGAGCGCGACAACCTGTATTTGCTGCTGAGCTAACAAAGGCTTCAGCATCAGCAAGTAACCAACAGGGCTCCGCCGTTGGCGTTAAAGTTTTGGGCATTGTTGAAAGTAATGCACCATTACAAATTGAATATAACCCAAACCATCCAAGTGCGGATGAAAATGGCTATATCTATAAACCCAACGTTAATGTTGTAGAGGAGATGGCAAATATGATTTCTGCTTCTCGCTCTTACCAAACAAACGTGCAAGTTGCTGATGCAGCAAAGCAAATGCTAAGTAAAACACTGTTGCTAGGGCAGCGGTAACCGAGGGTAGGTTATGAATAACGATATTAGTACATCTTCATCTTATTTAGACTCTATACGCTGGCAAGAAAAGCAAGTAGCGACTAGTAATGATGATAGCGATGCGTTAACACAGGAAGATTTTTTCTCCTTATTAACACAGCAACTGTCGTTTCAAGATCCCAGTAATCCAGCTGATAACGACCAAATGATAGCGCAAATGACAAGTTTTACGATGGCGCAAGGGATCAGCGATTTAAATTCGAATTTTGATAGCTTAGCGACTTCGATGACCTCAAATTCAGCCCTGCAAGCATCAACACTTGTCGGCAAGCAAGCTTTACTTGAATCAAACACCCTTGATTTAAATGAAACGGGTGATGCCAGAGGCTCAGCAGTAGCAGAAGAAGCCGTTGATAACTTAAAAATTAAAGTAACTGATGCATCAGGTCAGCTAGTGAGAACTATTGATATGGGTTCTCAACCAGCAGGTGCAGTACGCTTTGCATGGGATGGCAAAAATGAAGCCGGTGAGCGTTTACCAGAAGGTGAGTATTCAGTGACCGCTGAAGGAAGTACTGAAGGTGAATTTTCAAGCTTACCCATTGCTACATTTAAGAACATTGAAAGCGTTAATATTAATGGCTCAAGTGGCATTATTATTAACACTAAAGAAGGTGCGGTTAGGCTGACAGATGTAGCAGAAATCGCGTAATAAATTTTAATTATACTTCGCCTGTCAGCAGGCTAAATATTAACAGGTTAGAGGTGAATTATGAGCTTCAATATTGCATTAACCGGCCTAGCTGCCGCACAAAAAGATTTAGACGTAACAGCAAATAACATTGCAAACGTAAATACAACTGGCTTTAAAGAGTCACGCGCTGAGTTTGCTGATGTTTACGCATCGTCAGTATTTAGCTCTGGTAAGACTAAAAATGGTGATGGTGTACAAACAACCATGGTTGCACAGCAATTTCATCAAGGCTCACTGCAATTTACAAACAACTCACTTGATTTAGCTATTACGGGTGAAGGTTATTTTGCGATGACCGACGATTTATCTTCGCAAGATTTAACATATACACGTGCAGGTGCATTTAAGCTTAATCAAGATAACTTTATGGTTGACGCTAAAGGTAACTTTTTACAAGCATTTCCAGTTGATTCATCTACAGGTAACACAACATCGGTAAGTTTGAGCACAACTGATCCAATTCAAATCCCTGATTCGTCTGGTTCTCCTCGTGCAACAGAAAATGTATTTTTGTCGTTTAACTTAGATGCAACAGCTGATCCAACAGGTTTAGATTTTGACCCTACATCTAGCGGTACTTATAACTCATCTACGTCAACAACACTGTATGACTCACTAGGTGAACCGCACATTTTACAGTACTTTTTTGCGAAAGAAGATCCTACAGTGGCAGGTAATTCTGAAAACAGCTGGGATGTATATGCAACGCTAGATGGCAAAGTAATAGATGCAGGCACAGGTGCAGAGCAAACTACAACACCTTACTCGCCAATAACCACCCTTGGTTTTAACTCAAGTGGTTTACCATCAAAAACAGATGGTGTGGCAAATACCAATACAACTACTTTTGATGAAATACTATTGCCAGCGGGTGCTGGTACTGGTTTATCAACATTATTAGACAATGGTGCAACTTTCCCAGGTACTGGTATTGAACTTAATTGGCGCGATGAAAATAACACGGCAGGACGTATCCCAACTCAGTATTCAAGTGGTTTTGAAGTAAAAGCACTCGATCAAGATGGCTCAACGGTAGGCCGTTTAGCCGGAATTGATATAGGCACAGACGGAAAAATTGTTGCTTCTTATAGTAATGGTGACTCAACATTCCTAGGCCAAGTAGCTATGGTACGTTTTCCTAATTCACAAGGTTTGTCGCAAGTAGGTGATACAAGCTGGAAACAAAGTATTGATTCAGGCGAACCTGTAGCAGGTGAAGCTGGCTCTGGTACATTTGGTGGAATTAACTCATCAGCGCTTGAGCAATCAAATACCAATCTTACAAATGAGCTTGTAGACCTAATTACAGCACAGCGTAATTACCAAGCAAACTCACGTGCGCTTGAAGTTAACTCAACTATTCAGCAGAGTATTTTGCAGATTCGATAAGTTACACTCAATTGAATATATTAGGCTGCATTTTTGCAGCCTTTTTTATAAGCCCTCTTTTAATACCTCCCAATATTGCGTCAAATTTAATCTGGCATCTATTTTGCATTTGTAAGTTCAGAGATTTTTTATGTGAGTCGATACTATGGACAAAATGGTCTACATTGCGGCCTCTGGCGCTAAGCAAAGCCTACAGGGGCTTGCGCTTAAAGCCAATAATTTGGCGAATGCAAATACAACAGGTTTTAAAGCCGACTTTGCACAGGCGCGTTCTATGCAAGCGTTTGGCGAAGGTTTGCCTACACGTGTATTTGCAATGCAAGAGCGCCCGGGTTCTAACATGGTATCGGGTGGCATTGTTCAAACCGGACGCGACTTAGATATTGCGATGAGCGATAACGCGTGGCTTGCCGTGCAAGATGCCTCAGGCAACGAAGCTTATACCAAAGTAGGTACGCTCAATATTACTGCGCAAGGCATGTTAGTAACGAGCGGTGGTCGTCAAGTAATTGGCGAAGGCGGCCCTGTTATTTTACCTGTCCCGGTCGAAAAAATAGGGTTTAGTCAAGATGGCGCTATTCAAGTTCGACCACAAGGCGCACCGGCTAACTTTTTAGAAGAAGTAGACACGCTTAGAGTGGTCGAAGCAAATAGCTCACAGCTCGAAAAAGGTAACGATGGTTTATTTAGGCCAAAAGCAAATGTAACAGTAGATACCTCTGCCAATGTAAAAGTTTTAAGTGGTTCGCTTGAAATGTCGAATGTGAACCCTGTTCACGAAATGGTCGACATGATAAGCCACCAGCGCCAATTTGAATTACAAGTGAAATTAATGAAAACAGCTGAAGAAATTGACGAGCGTCAAGATCAGCTATTACGCATTGTTTAACTTTAAAGTGAGGACACGATTATGAATCCAGCATTGTGGATCAGTAAAACGGGGCTAGACGCCCAACAAACCGATATATCGGTTATTTCAAATAACTTAGCGAATGCGAGTACTGTAGGTTACAAAAAAAGCCGCGCTATATTTGAAGATTTACTTTATCAAAATATTAATCAACCAGGTGGTCGTTCATCGCAAGATACCGAAATGCCGTCGGGCTTAATGTTAGGTGCGGGTGCTAAAGTTGTAGCTAACCAAAAAGAGTTTACGCAAGGCAACATGTTGACCACCGAAAACTCACTAGATTGGATGATTTCTGGCGAAGGTTTTTTTGAAGTACTGCAACCAGATGGCAATATTGCTTACTCGCGCAACGGCCAGTTTACTACCGATGGCGATGGCCGAATTGTAACATCGGGCGCTGGTTACGTTATTCAGCCAGAAATGAATGTACCAGATGACGCGCAATCAATTACGGTTTCGCAAGATGGTGAAGTATCTGTACGTGTTGCAGGCCAAGCCGATAACGTAGTCATTGGTCAGCTGACTATTAGTGACTTTATTAATCCATCGGGCCTTGAGCCAATTGGTCAAAACCTTTATACCGAAACCGCTGTAAGTGGTGCGCCGGTGCAAGGTAACCCGGGTGTTGAAGGGTTAGGTAGCATTATTCAAGGTTCACTCGAAACCTCAAACGTAAATGTAACTGAAGAGCTAGTAAACCTAATCGAAACTCAGCGTATTTACGAAATGAACTCAAAAGTAATATCGGCCGTTGACGAAATGATGAGTTACATCAATCAACAGCTTTAATAGAGTAGGGGGAATTATGCGTAATATTATTTTATTTGCAGCGGGCACATTATTTTTAAGTGGCTGTATGTCTACGCAAAATAGTGAAGTAGTGCAGGACGACCCTTACTACGCACCTATGTACCCCGAGCCTATTTTAGAGCCGCTGGTAGCCACAGGTTCATTGTTTAATACTCATACATCAAACGACTTATATTCTGATAAAAAAGCGCTACGTACTGGCGATATAATTACGGTTAAATTGCAAGAGTCTACTCAAGCAACAAAAGCCGCTAAAACAGAAACAGACAAAGAAACCGACGCAAGTTTAGACCCAGTGATTGGCTTAGGTGGCCTACCTGTAAATATAGGTGGCGATAGCATTCAGTTTGGTATTGGTAGTGATTCGTCGTTTACGGGCGATTCAAAATCAAACCAGTCAAACAGCTTAGTAGGCGATATTTCGGTTAATGTAATGCGCGTTTTACCTAATGGTAACTTAGTTATACGCGGCGAAAAATGGCTAACGCTTAATACCGGCGAAGAGTTTATTCGTTTAGAAGGGCTAGTACGCCCTCAAGACGTAAGCGCCGATAATACGGTTGAGTCAAACCGTATTGCTAATGCACGTATTCAATACTCAGGTAAAGGGCAAACGCAAGAAGCGCAAAGTCCTGGTTGGCTTACACGTTTCTTTAGCAGTTCGCTGTTTCCATTTTAGAGGGTAGTAACATGAATAGCCTTAAAGCTTTATGTTTAGTTGTGTTATTAGGTTGGCAATTTACTGCCAGTGCTGAGCGCATAAAAGATGTGTCTATGGTTGAAGGCGTACGCTCTAACCAATTAGTTGGTTATGGCTTAGTGGTTGGTTTACCGGGCACTGGCGAGCAAAACTCATATACACAACAAAGTTTTAGAGGCATGTTGAACAGCTTTGGTATTACGCTACCTTCAACTCAAAGTCCTAAAATTAAAAATGTTGCCGCTGTTGCTGTGCATGCAGAACTACCTGCATTTAGAAAGCCCGGGCAAACAATAGATATTACGGTTTCGTCTATTGGTAGTGCAGGCAGTTTACGTGGCGGTACTTTACTACAAACCTTTTTAAAGGGTGTAGATGGCAACGTGTATGCAATAGCACAAGGTAGCTTAATTGTAGGTGGCTTAGGCGCACAAGGCCTTGATGGTAGTAAGGTTGTAATTAATACCCCTACCGTTGGTCGTATACCAAATGGCGCAACCGTTGAACGCACCGTAGAAAGCCCGTTTATGCAAGGCGATTACATTACCTTCAACTTAAACCGCCCAGACTTTACAACGGCAAAACGCCTAGAAAAAACAATTAATGATTTGGTTGGCCCAAATAGCGCACAAGCAATTGATTCTGTTTCTATTCGTGTTATAGCCCCACGCGATGCATCCCAGCGAGTATCGTACCTATCAACACTCGAAAACTTAGAATTTAAGCCAGCTGACATGGCTGCTAAAATTATAGTTAACTCGCGCACCGGTACAATTGTGATTGGTAAAAACGTAAAACTTCAGCCTGCGGCAATAACGCACGGTGGCTTAACCGTAACAATTGCAGAGCAACAAAATGTGTCACAACCAAACCCGCTAGCAAACGGCGATACTGTTGTCACGCAGCAAAGTATTATTGATGTAAAGCAAGATGACTCGCGCGCCTTTGTATTTAATCCAGGTGTAAGCCTTGACGATTTAGTTCGCGCAATTAACGAAGTAGGCGCAGCACCTGGCGACTTAATGGCTATTTTAGAAGCACTAAAAGAAGCCGGCGCAATTAACGGACAGTTGGTTGTTATATAAATAACCAAAGCCAATAAATAACGTACTACTTAAGCCCTATATTTTTGAAATTAGATATAGGGCTTTTTATTTACAGAAACTCAAGTTTATTATTTTTATCTTCCTCGTTTTATCGGTAGTGGCTCAATTTTTGCATTTTTAACTGCATTATTCATTTTGTGTCAAAAAGCCGATGGAAACTAACCACCTCGATAAGCAAAACTTTTTTGATTTAGGCAACTTAGATTCACTTCGTAAAGAAGCCTTAACCAGTGGCGATGCATCAACTGATGCCTCTAAAGCTGCGCTCAAAAAAGCGGCCGCACAATTTGAAGCTATTTTTACGCAAATGCTGCTCAAAGGAATGCGCAAAGCCAACGAAGCATTTGAAGACAAAGACAGTCCATTTAATTCAAGTGGCGTAAAGTTTTTTGAAGAAATGCACGACCAGCAGCTTTCAACAGAGCTTTCATCAAATGGCTCTTTAGGCCTTGCCGACTTAATTGTTCAGCAGTTATCGCCTGAGTCTAAAAACTTTATGCCAGGCTCGGTGCTTAGAACAACCAACGATATTTTTAGCGATACGCAAGTTGGGTCAGCGCTTCCTCATGAGCAAAAAAATAATCAACCCGATCTTATCGTTAAGAGCACTAAAGCCGATATTGCTGAGCCTAAAGTTAATACTGCAGAGTCTAAAGCCGATAGCCCAACATTTAAAAATGCAGAAGAGTTTGTAAGTTCAGTGTGGGAACACGCTAAAACTGCAGCGCAAAAAATTGGTTTAAACCCAGCGGTAATGGTTGCACAAGCGGCACTTGAAACCGGTTGGGGTAAGCACATTATTAATAAAAGTGACGGTGGCAGCTCAAATAACTTATTTAATATTAAGTCAGATAAAAGCTGGGAAGGCGACAAAGCAAGCAAAGTAACGCTTGAGTTTGAGCAAGGCACACCCGTTAAAAAACAAGCCAGCTTTAGAGCCTACGATTCAATTAAAGATAGTGTGAACGACTTCGTTGATTTTTTAACGCAAAACCCACGCTACCAAGAAGCATTACAAAATACAGCAAAACCAAATGACTTTTTAGATTCATTACAAAAAGCAGGTTATGCAACCGATCCAAATTACGCCAGCAAAATAAAAAATGTGCTCAATAGCAGCCAGCTAAAAGACATTGCGGCAAACGTGATCCGCCAAGGAGTAGAGTAACATGTCGTTTAATTTATTAAACATTGCCAGTTCTGGGGTTAGAGCAAGCTCGGAGCTATTGCAAACGACAAGTAAAAATATCGCCAATGTAAATACCGTAGGTTACGTACGTGAACGTACAGAGTTTAATACTATGGTTGATAACCAAGTGGGGCGAGGCGAAACATACCGATTACTAAACGAGTTTGCTCAGTCACAGCTAAATCGTGACACCTCTAATAAATCGTTTTTCGATCAGTTTATTACTGAGGCTAATCGAGTTGATACTATTTTTTCTGAAGAGTCGAATAATCTATCTACAGGTATTAACTCTTTATTTAATAACGTGCAAGAAGCGCTTAATCAGCCGTCATCTACCGTTGCTCGATCATTAGTAATGACCGACGCGCAAAGCTTAATTGATCAAATGGATAGGCTTTCGGGCATCGTGCTTGATCAAAAAAGTATAGTAAACGAGCAGCTCGAAATATTTTCAGATGAAGCAAACTCACTCATTCAAAGTATTAGCACGCTAAATCAAAATATTGCAGCAGTTAATGGCACTAATAACGCCGCAGATGCAAGCTCTACCTATAACGAACGCGATAAAGCAATACGCGACTTATCAGAGCTAATAGATATAGAAACGCTTGATGGTCCAAATGGCGAAAAACTCGTTTTTATGGGCACAGGCGAAGCAGTTGTTATGCAAAATGGCGCATTTAACTTATTTTCGATGACGGGCGACCCCGATCCTAATTTTAAAGAATTCACGCTTGACGTTAATGGTGGCAAAGCAGTGCCGCTTGAAGTTGATGTAAGTAAACTCAAAGGTAAAATTGGCGGCTTACTTGCTTTTAGAGATGACATATTAGTCCCTGCGCAAAACCAAATTGGTCAAATGGGCTTAGCGATAGCTGACGCATTTAATGAGCAAAACAAATTGGGTATGGATGCAACAGGCCAGCTAGGGGGTAATATTTTTAATATTCCTACCGTTGGCGCTTATGCGTATCAAGGTAATAGCGATGGTGTTACAAATATGACTGCTACTGTTGAGCCGGGCAAAGGCAGTGAACTTCCTGCCAGTGATTTTATTATTACTTATACAGCTAATGCTAATGAAGTAAGTATTCAGCCTATAGATAACAAAGGAAACAATATAGGTGATCCGGCACTGGCTGATATTTCTAGTGGTGAAATTAATGCAGCTTCAATTAAAAGAGCAATACCACCAGCTCTACCTATCCCAGATACAGTTGAGGAATCTTTTGGTCTAAAAGTAAATATAAGCGGTAATGGTAATGTTGGAGATCAGTTTCAAATAAAGCTTAATTCAGATGCCGCTTCAAGCATTACACTTGCAACAGGGCGCGCAGAAGACTTAGCACTAGCATCGCCTATTCGTACTGCTAACGATTTAAATAATATAGGCACCGCTACTATTTCAGCGGGGGAAGTAACAAGTGTTACCTCCGGTGGTTTTACTTCAGCACCAGGTTTAACAAACGGTGAAATAACACTTGTTAAAGCTGCTGGTACAAATGATTATTTAATTAGCGATGGTAACGGCACTAATGTAGCAGTAACGATAGCGCCACCAGGTAAAAATGTTTTAGCAGGTCTTGGTGCCCCTTATGATTCATATGGTTTTGACTTTGATATAGAAGGTACACCAGCAACAGGCGACACCTTTACACTTGAGTTTAACGAAGGCGGCTTTGATGATAACCGAAATGGTTTAAAATTAGCTGATTTACAAAATGGCGAGTTAGTACGCTTAAACGTAGAAACAACAGCAACGGCCGACAACCATAAAACGTTCAACCAAGCTTATTCAGGATTAGTGAGTGATATAGGTGTTGTAACTGGCCAAGCAATCACAAGTGGGGCTGCATTTGACGCTCTAGCACAGCAATCTGAGGCATGGTATGAATCACTATCGGGTGTAAACCTAGATGAAGAGGCCGCAAATTTACTGCGTTTTCAACAATCATATTCAGCATCAGCACAAGTTTTAGCAGCAGCTCAAGAAATTTTTGACACCTTATTAAATGCGGCGAGGTAATTATGCGTTTATCAAATAATTTAATGTACCAAAACAACATAAATAAAATACTCGACAACCAACAAGGTGTTGCAAATGCTCAAGAGCGAGTAACAACAGGTGAAAAGTATTTAACTACCTCAGAAGCGCCAGCTGCTATTTCGCAAGCTATGTTGTATTCAAATAAAATACAAACTAATGAGCAATACACTAAAAATATCGATCAGCTTACCGGCAGGCTAGAAACTGAAGAAAGCGTATTACAAAGTATAAATACCAATATTCAACAAGCGCAAGAACTCACTATTCAAGCTGGTAATGGTGTGTACACTAAAGACGATTTAAAAACGTTTGCATCAGAACTTAGTGGCATTCAACAAACGCTAGCTAACTTAATGAACACCCGATCAGAAGACGGTAAATTTATATTTTCAGGCTACCAAGACAGCACCCAGCCTTATCAACTTGAGTCAGGTGAATATAACTATAAAGGTGACCAAGGTCAGCACCAAATAACTATAGCTGAAGGTGTATCAATTAAGGCGAGTGATAACGGTTTTGATACGTTTGAAAAAACAGATGCCAGACTAAATGTACTCGATAATAAAGCAGGTATACCAACAACAACACCTGCAAATAATATTACTAAAGGCACTGTTTATGTTGACGGCCAAGCTGAGTTTGATAAGTTTCATCAAGCAAATTACAATGCCGATCCAGCGACTCCAGTTTCACCTACAGCAAATACTTTTAGTGTTGTAACCACAGCTGGTGCGACAACAAACGATCCTGATACATATGAAATTTTACAAGATGGCGTGTCGCTTACCCCGCCTCAAACTGGTGAAGTTACAGATGATACAATTGAATTTGCAGGTATGAAAATTCAATTTGAGGGTAGTGCGCCTGGCCAATTAGATTTTACGCTAGAAAAACCACACAAAGAAAACGTACTTAACACACTACAATCACTTATTACCGGCCTTAACAATGGCGCACTTGAAGGTGATGATTTTCAAGAAGTGTTAGCCGATGGCTTGGTTCAATTACAAAATGCCAGTGAACAAGTAGTATTTACCCAATCAAGTTTAGGCGGGCGCATGAACGCGCTTGAAAGAGTAAGCGATTCAAACTTAGCGCTCGATATTCAAAACAAAAGTAATCGTTCTAACTTAGTTGAAGTAGATATGGCAGAAGCTATTAGCGAACTAACTAAACAAGAAACGGCACTGCAAGCATCGCAAGCAACTTTTGGCCGTTTAACTAACCTCTCATTATTCGATTACTTATAAGCAAGTTATAAGCAAGTTATAAGCAAGCTGTAAGCAGAAATACTTTGCCGCTTTACCTACTTGAAAGCGGCAATACTTTGCGGCAATAATTTGCTACAAAATCGCGGCAAAAACTGGCTACAAAATTGCGGCAAAAAAATGTCACTTCTACCTAAATAACTTCACTCTTTATTTACAATTCAATAAATTATATATTTTCAATTAAAAACAATCACTTAAAAATAAATTAAAGTTGGCACAGTAAATGCTTTTCTTATTGTAAGAAATTATCGAACAGTGGTTCCTGTTAAATCGTGTTGAACCACACTCTGTTTAAACCTAGGAGATGGTAAAATGGCATTAACAGTAAATACTAATGTGTCGTCACTAAACGCACAACGTAACTTATCCGCATCTGGCGCAGATTTAGCAACCTCTATGGAGCGTTTATCATCGGGTATGCGTATTAATAGCGCAAAAGATGATGCCGCCGGCCTTCAAATTTCAAACAGATTAACGTCACAAATTAATGGCCTAGCCGTTGCACAGCGAAATGCTAATGATGGCATTTCAATGGCGCAAACAGCTGAAGGTGCTATGCAAGAATCGACTAATATACTACAGCGTATGCGAGAGCTTGCCTTGCAGTCTGCCAATGGTTCAAATTCAGCTGAAGATCGTGATGCATTGCAAAAAGAAGTGTCTGCCCTACAAGAAGAATTAACTCGAATTTCCGACACTACATCGTTCGGTGGTCAGCAATTATTAGATGGCTCATATGGCACTCGAAATTTTCAGGTTGGCGCGAATGCCAATGAAACAATTTCACTTAGTTTAGAAAGCACAGCAGCAGAAGATATAGGTGGCTTTAAATCAGGGCTTCAAGGCACAGGTAATACGGGCTTTGGTGGTTCTACACTGGGTACTAGTTCAACCGTCATTTATGGCGACATTACTTTTACAACAGATGATGTGAAAACCAGTGTTAATATAGTTACAGGGTCGTCGGCAAAAGAAGCCGCAGATAAAATAAATCAACAAACTGGAGAGCATGGCGTAACTGCCTCAGCAACTACAACAGCTGTACTCGGTGTGCCTTCTGCTACGGGTGCAGTTAGTTTTACCTTAAACGGTGAAGCGATTGAAGCAAGTAGTGTTTCAGTAACAGATCAAACGCTACTTACTCAAGCTATCAACGATAAATCATCGGAAACCGGTGTTACAGCGTCTTATGATAGCGCCACATACGAGATCACTCTAACCAACATCGATGGTGAAGATATATTATTAGAAAACTACTCTAACGATGCGGGCACTGCAGAGACAGCTACACTAAAGGGCTCATCTGGAACAACAGTAACCCTACAGGAACCTTCAGCTGTAGATGGATTGGTTACAGGTACAATAGAGCTATCATCATCGAAATCATTTACAGCTGAAGGGGCAACAACAGCAACTTCAGCTAAGGTAACAGCTGTGCTACAAAGTGTAGAGACTGTTGATTTAACAACAGAGGCTACATCTCAAAGTGCAATTGATATAATTGATGGTGCACTTGCTCAAATTGATGAACAGCGCGCAGGTTTAGGTGCGGTACAAAATCGTTTTGGTCATACAATTAGTAACCTTGCTAATATTCAAGAAAATGTATCTGCATCGCGTAGTCGTATTCAAGATACAGACTTTGCGACCGAAACTGCACAAATGACTAAAAACCAAATATTGCAACAAGCGGGTACGTCAATACTTTCACAAGCAAACCAAATACCACAAGCAGCCATTAGTTTGTTAGGTGGCTAATTATTTAGTTTACTAGTCACTGTTTATATAAACGCACTTTCTGAAGTGCGTTTTTGTTTTTAGGTTATTAAAAACCAACTAAAAGCATGATATTCAAACTATATTTCAAGTCCATTTAAAATAAATAGCTACTTAAAACAATTGGTTAGCTTTTTTTAAACAAATAAACTAATTTATTTTTAAAATACTCCTAAAGATAATTTACCTCCTGCCGTTAACTTAATCAGTACGGAGCTGAGCATACATTTGTGACAGCTCTTGGTTAAATTAAAATAGCAACATTACGAAAGTAATCAGGAGTTTTATTATGATTTCAGTAAACACAAATGTATCTTCACTAAACGCACAACGTAACCTATCGCAATCAGGTTCTGACTTAGCTACCTCAATGGAACGTTTATCATCAGGTATGCGTATCAACAGCGCAAAAGATGACGCGGCAGGTATGCAAATTTCAAACCGTTTAACATCGCAAATAAATGGTTTAGGTGTAGCACAACGTAATGCCAACGATGGTATTTCAATGACGCAAACTGCTGAAGGTGCAATGCAAGAGTCAACTAACATCTTACAGCGCATGCGTGAATTAGCACTACAATCAGCCAATGGTTCAAACTCTGATGACGATAGAGCTTCTCTACAAAAAGAAGTGTCAGCACTTCAAGAAGAGTTAACCCGTATTTCCGATACAACTTCGTTTGGTGGCCAACAGTTATTAAATGGCGATTTTGGTACTAAACAATTCCAAGTAGGTTCTAATAGTAACGAAACTATTGGTGTTACTTTAAAATCTACAGCAGCTGAAGATATAGGTTTAAGTGGTAAGGGTTTTACAATACCAGCAATATCGGGGTTTCAGGGTTCGGAAGTTGGCGATAAAACTTTTGCTGACGACGACGCTATTACAGTAACTGTGGCAGGCAGCGAAAAGACTCTTGATTTGACTACAGGCATGAGCGCCGCTGATCTAGCTGGGCAAGTTAATGGGGTGGATGGTGTATTTGGAGTAAAAGCTACAACAGAAGTTGGGGTTACTTTTGCTGATTCAACAACTGGTAGTGATTCAATTTCTCTTAATGTTTCAGGGGTGCAGATAGACTTTTCTGGTAGTACTACAACTGAGCTCACCACTGATGCATTGATGGCCAAAATTGATGGCTCAGCTGGTATTAAAGATGCTCTAGCAGCCCAAAACATCACTTATGAAAAAGTGACGGATACAAACAGTGAGGAAATAGTTGTTTTCACTAATACCAAGGGTGAAAATATTAATATGACTATGCAGATAACTGGTGGTGGTACGGAGGGATTAGAGGGTTCATTTGGTTCATTTGATAGTTCAACAGGTGCCAATGATTTTATAGGAACTGAAACTGTAGTAGACGCTGCACTTACTGGCGCAGTAGCAAGTGCCACCACAACATCAACTGGACGCTTGGATTATGAAGATGCAGTTATTAACTCTAACCTAAGTATGGTTAATATTGCTGCTACTGGTACTAATCTATCAGGAGGAGGGGATGCAACTGTTGAAACAGATTTAACTCTAGTTAAAGTTTCCGATTTAGATATCTCAACTACTGGTGGTTCTCAATCAGCAATTGATGTAATTGATGCAGCTCTGAAAAGTATTGATAATGAGCGTGCCGATTTAGGTGCGGTTCAAAATCGCTTTGACCATACTATTAGTAATCTTGCAAATATATCTGAAAACGTGTCAGCATCACGTAGCCGTATTCAAGATACCGATTTTGCTACAGAAACAGCGCAAATGACGAAGAATCAAATATTGCAACAAGCAGGTACGTCAATCTTGTCGCAAGCGAACCAGTTACCACAAGCAGCACTTAGCTTATTAGGTTAATAAGTTAAAGTAATAGCTTAATGGTTAGCTAGTACATAAAGTCAGTATTAGTTTTACAATAAAGGAGGTGGCTTTAGCTACCTCCTTTTGTGGTTTAAGAATATAAATTAAGCTATTGTTGGTTTAATTAAGTACAAATAGGAATCTGTTATGAATACTATTAATTCCAATGCAGAAATTATATTACCAACTCCGCTAGCGGGTGAAGATAAAGTAGCTGGTCAAGCGGCTAGTTCGCTAACTGAACGTGCCATTGACGATGTAAAGCAAGTTGATACACAAAATCAACAACGATTACAGCAAAATCAATACGAAAAAAATAATCAAGAAGTAACTGCTCAGCCGTTAGAGCGTGAACAACTAGAACAAATGGCGCAACAATTGCAGGACTTTATGGGCGAAATGAACCGAAGTTTGCAATTTAAAGTTGATGAAGATTCAGGTCGTGATGTTATTAAAGTGCTCGATAAAGACAGTGGTGAAGTTATTAAGCAATACCCTTCTGAGGAAGTTTTAAGCTTGGTTTCTAAATTGTCTGAATCTGCCGGTATTTTAATTGACCAAACAGTTTAGCAATCAACTCAAAATATTAACTTTCAAGTGTTAATTATTAAGAGTTAGTTTATTTTTGAGTATTTAAAGAGGTAAAGTATGTCTATTACGTTTAATGGTTTAGGCTCAGGGTTAGCGGTAGCAGACATTGTTGATGCGCTAGTTAATG
This sequence comes from Pseudoalteromonas sp. Z1A8, assembly GCF_011378855.1. Lineage (GTDB taxonomy): Bacteria > Pseudomonadota > Gammaproteobacteria > Enterobacterales > Alteromonadaceae > Pseudoalteromonas. The sequence goes on from NZ_WTLB01000016.1 coordinate 79,719, forward strand.
CTGAACAAGCACCTGCTGAAGCTCGTTTAAATACTACAGAAGGTAAATTAACAACGGATATTTCTGCCGTTGGTGCACTCAAGTCGGCGCTTGAAAAAGTACAAACGTCAATGGGAGCACTAGGTGATAGTGATAACTATCAAAAGCGCACCGCATCAGGTAATGATGATTTTATATCAATTAGTTCAGATAAAGATGCGCAGCCTGGTAGTTATAATGTAAAAGTGGATGCATTAGCACAAGCTCATAAGTTGTCATCCCCTGCATTTGCAGCAGACGAGGCAATTGGCGCGGGTGTTATTACAATAGGCTCGGGCGACAATAGCTTCTCTACTGTTTTATCGGCTACAAATACCTTAGAAGATTTACGCGACCAAATTAATAATGGCCCTTTTACTGGCAGTGATAGTAATGAATCAGTTGTCGCCACTATAATAACCAGTGATACCGGTCAGCATTTAGTACTTACCAGTAAAGAAACCGGCGAAGACAACGCAATTACAATTACCGTACAAGATGACGATGGCAATAATACCGATACTGGCGGGCTTTCGCGTTTAGCATACGATGTATCTGACGCAGATCCACTAAACCATACTACAAATTTAACCGAAGTAAACGCTGCACAAAACGCACAAATAACAATAGATGGTACGTTAACTGTATCAAGTAATACCAATGAATTTAGTAATGTGATTGATGGCGTGGATATTACCGCTAAAAAGTTGCATGCCACTGACGACGACTTAAGCGACATATCGGTTACCGAAAACAATAATAATATTAATACAGGTTTAAATAGCTTTATTACAAGTTACAACGAACTCTTAGAACTGAGTAATAACTTGGGTGCCTCCGGCGAAGGTGGTGCAGGCGTTATGGCGGGAGATTCACTACTTCGTGGTGTTATGTCAAAGCTTCGTAGCGAAATAACAAATTCCGTTGATTTAGGTGATGGCAACTCACTATCGCTATCGCAGCTCGGTGTAGAAACAGACCGCTACGGTGTTTTAACGCTAAATACAGAAACACTCAATGAAAAAATAGCAACCGATGTAGATTTAGTTCAGCAGTTTTTTGTAGGTGATGACGATGATGGTTTTGCGCAGTCGTTTGATGAGCTAATGAGTTTTTATACAGACTCCGACGGCATCATACAAAACCGAATCGATAGTAAAACAAATCAGCTAGATGATTTAGATGATGATCGCTTGGACCTTGCCAGTAAAATGGAGTCACTATCATCTCGTTTATATGCTCAGTATAATGCGATGGATTTATTAGTAGCGAGCCTAAACAACACCAGCAGTTATGTTCAAGCTCAGCTGGAAAATATGCCTGGGGTTGTACGAGATAACTCTTAATATATAAATAGCATATAGTTTTAATAGCTAAACCAAAAATATAAAAAAACCGTTATTTATAACGGTTTTTTATGTTTACTGCTTGAGGTGAATTTTATTTGGCTGCTCTATATACCTTAATTGCCTTGCCAGATTTTTTTTGTTTAATAATGGCTTTAGATGACTCGTTTTTAGCGCTATTTGCTTTTACTAAAATAGTATTTATACGAAGCTGAATTAATTCTAATTGCTCTGCGCTTGGGCCTTCGTTGCTTTCGCACCATTGCTTTATATTAGTATTTAAAGTGTCTAAAAAAGGCTGAGCTTCGTCTGCATTATTGTCATTTACTAACACTTCAATATTACTAAGCAACGTTTGTATGAGCTCAGAGTATTTCGTTAGTGGCTGCGGAGATGTTGGCGAGTCCATAATTTAAATTAAACCGCAGGGCTGCGTTTATCTAGCGGAATGTTATTCCAACCTTCTTTAATTTCTTTAACAATACTTGATACCTCAGTAATTGCTTCAATATCGTTGTGTAAATTAGCTTGAGTTAAACGGCGTTGGCAGTAATCGTAAAGTGCCAATAAATTGTTAGAAATACTAGGGTCTTGCTCTACTTCTAAATTAAGTGCATCTTGCAGAGCACCAAGCAATAAAATACAAGCTGAAATGTTCTCACCTTTTTTAGCTATTTCTTTGCGCTCAATAAACCCTTTTGTTGCTGCTAAGCGGCCGATAATATTACTGAATATAAGATTTATTTGTTCGTAAGGAGTCATTTCGGCAATACTACTAGCACGAACTTGACCGTATTTTTTTACTGAGATGTGAGCCATGGAAAATCCTAAAATTTAAAACTATAAAATAATGTGAAAGCTAATATAGAAAATTTAATAAAGCTTTTATACTTTTATAAAAACAAAGCAATATTAATGCCAAGCATTTTTACTTATGTATGTATCGGCATTTGTAACTTCAACTTAAATTTATAATTGAGTTTATTTACTAACAATAGCATTTTTATTGCTGAGTAAATTAATTTTTAGGGCTAAGTTATAGTTAAGTAATAGCTAGGTAATAGTTAGGTAATGGCTAAGCAATAACTAAGTTAAAACCATAGTCATACTTAATGATTAACTATTAAGTATGATTGACTTAACTAGTCCGTCTGTTTTTTGGCGTTTATGTCAAAAAACTGCCGCTATCGCTTGCATCCATTCTGAACTGGCTTACAATTTAACTAATTATACAAATTAGTGAAAGTACGGCTCGCTAAATATGATCTTGATTTTAGATAATAATAACAACCGCGCAATAGGATTAAATGCTTCACTTGGCTTTATTGGTGAAGCTGCTCAACTATTAAGCGAAGACTGCTTTGAACAAGAATGCAAAAAATATCAGCAGCAGGAATGCATGATTATTTTAGGAGCGTTGCAATCACTTGACCACGAAAGCTTAATTAAACGCTACCCAACACTACCCTTTTTATTAATTGGTGAAACGCTAAAACCACTATTAAGTATCGCGAATGTTGTAGGGCTTATATGTGAGCCATTTAATCACGAAGTGACAACCCAATTACTCCATGATTGCCAGCAATATCAACGTATGCTGCCAAACGAGCACAAACACGCCAAACCTCATAAAACATTTGACGGGCTAGTTGGTGAAACAGAAGCCGTTAAAGATGTTCGCTTTTTAATTGAACAAGTGGCAAAAACCGATGCCAATGTTTTAATTTTGGGTGAGTCAGGCACAGGTAAAGAAGTGGTTGCTCGTAATGTTCACTTGCTTTCAAAGCGTATTAATGGACCGTTTGTACCTGTTAACTGTGGTGCTATTCCGGCAGAACTGCTCGAAAGTGAACTATTTGGCCACGAAAAAGGCGCATTTACGGGTGCTATATCGGCTCGTAAAGGGCGCTTTGAACTAGCTCAAGGCGGGACGCTATTTTTAGATGAAATAGGCGATATGCCACTGCAAATGCAAGTTAAGTTACTTCGAGTATTGCAAGAACGCAGCTACGAGCGTGTTGGTGGTACAAAGGCGATTCAGGCTGATGTACGCGTTATTGCGGCCACTCATCGTAATCTTGAAACAATGATTGAAGAGGGCAGCTTTAGGGAAGATTTATATTATCGCTTAAATGTATTTCCTATCGAAAACCCATCGCTGAGTGAACGTGCTGATGATATTCCGCTGCTTTTAAAAGAGTTAATGCGCCGCGTTAACGATCAGACTGGTTCTACCGCTAAGTTTACAGAGCGCGCAGTTGAGAGCTTAAAAGAACATGCTTGGCCTGGTAATATTCGTGAGCTTGCTAATTTGGTGGAGCGTATGGTTATTATGTTCCCTGAAAAAGTGGTTGATATTCCCGACTTACCTAATAAATATCGCTACATTGAAGTTGAAGCGTACGAGCCAGAATATCCTGAAGAGTTAATGGAAAAAGACGCCTTTAACGATATATTTAGCACCGGCTTTAGTGATTACGAAAGTGAGCCAGACGCTGAGTTTAACCAAACGGGTAGTGGGCTATTACCAGATGATGGTATTGAACTTAAAGACTACTTAGCCGAGCTTGAGATTAGCTTAATAACCCAAGCGTTAGAGCGCTATGATTACGTTGTAGCTCGCGCTGCAGAAATATTAGGTGTACGCAGAACAACACTCGTTGAGAAAATGAAAAAATATAATCTTTCAAGAGATTAGAAGTACAAAAATAGTGAAATGCCTTTCGTTATTTATTATTCATTTGTGAGCAATCAATTTACGGGCTTTGCCCGTCACGCAAGCAAGCTTCGCGTCTTGTATCTCTCATTGATAAATGATTAGCTATCATTTATCACATCGAAGTCAGTGAGCTTGCCTTTGCGTCTAGTATTT
>NZ_WTLB01000017.1:0-74259 GCF_011378855.1 Pseudoalteromonas sp. Z1A8
AGGATGGCTTAAGTTACAAGCCATCCTGGAAGGCTACGATTTAGCAAAATCTCTTGAGCCAGACTTGTGATCAAGAGACAGCCTTTATGGAGCGTTTTTTATGTAATGCAATACTTAGCGTATTAAATAAAATCTAGGGTTAGCAATAAGCGTTGCTCGTTTGCAGCTACCGGTGGTGAGCGATGCACTAAACCGGCTCCTTCGTTGTCATTCCAGTATTCTCCTTTAAGCAGGGCAACATCACCTTTTGTTAGCTGGTTAATATTACTTAAGCTTTTAAATAATCCAGACTCTTCATCTGGTTTACCTAAATTACCAGTACCTAGCTTTGAGCGGTTTACATCGCTGTGATTTAACCACTGCGTAGCAACGCCTTGGTAGGTTGTAACTAATCGGCACGGAATTTTGTCTACATGAAAACGCGGACACATGGGTTTATCCAATACTTTTAGTCTTAAACCTGCGCGCTTTAAATCAAACAGGCAGCAAAACATTTCAACAAGTAGGGCAATGTCTTCACAAAGTGTATTAACCTCATCGCGGTTATTATCTTCTGGCTTAAGCTCCTTTATTAACTGATCAAACGCATCATCGGGCGATACAGCAAGTTCTAATGGTTTTAACGTGCTGGTGGCAATGAGTGTATTAACAGCTTTTGTTAGCTTTTCGGCTGCGCTTCTTTGCCAAATAACAATGTTGGTATCTTCGTTATAAATTTGCGGAAGTACATTAGCATTAGTGCTTTGAGCCGCTTTACGCAATAGCTGCATTGTAGCTGGCGTAGAGTGAGTTAAAGGGGCTAGTGCGTTCATTATTCTTCCTCCCAAATAGGGAACGGGTCGTTATAGGTTCTCCAAAAGTCCTTACCCTTAAGTACGGCGTCTTCTGATAATAAGCAGTCATCAAGAGCCTCAATCATCGCTTGTTGATTCAAAGACTGACCAATAAACACCAGCTCTTGACGCATATCGCCAAAGGGTTCCACCCATTTATTATTTATGTCAGCAAGCAATTCGGGCTCTGTAGGCCACTCTTTTTGGGGGATGGCTTTAAAAAACATGCCAGCAAATCCGTAGTGAGCAATACCGCCTGCTTGGCTCCATTGCCCGCAAAATAAAGGCCGAGTAGCCAGCCAAAAGTAACCTTTTGAGCGAATAAGCTTGCCATATTTTTCGGTACTGTGAAGAAAGTTATAAAACTTTTCAGGATCAAATGGGCGGCGCGCCGTATAGTTAAAGCTGCTAATACCATACTCTTCGGTCTCGGGAATATGTTCACCGCGCATTTCTTTAAGCCAGCCTGGAGCTTGTTGGGCTCGCTCAAAATTAAACAGGCCGGTGTTTAGCACTTCATTAATATTAATATTACCGTTTGATATAGGAATAATTTTAGCTTGAGTATTAAGCGTATTTAAAATGGCAGTAAGTCGGTTTAATTCATCGTTTGTAATTAAATCAGTTTTACTAATTAAAATAACATCGGCAAATTCAACTTGATCAACAAGTAGGTCAGCGACGCTTCGCTCGTCGTCTTCTCCTAACGATTCGCCAGTATCTTGTAGATCGTTTGCTTGTTCGTAATCGTTTAAAAAGTTAACCGCGTCAACTACGGTTACCATGGTATCAAGGGTGGCAACATCACCAAGTGAAATACCGTTTTCATCAGCAAAGGTAAATGTTTCGGCAACCGGTAGGGGCTCAGATATACCCGTTGATTCAATAACGAGGTAATCAAAGCGGCCCTCTTTTGCAAGCTTGCCAACTTCAACAAGTAAGTCCTCTCGTAGAGTGCAGCAAATACAGCCGTTACTCATTTCAACGAGTTTTTCATCGCTGTGATTTAGCGATACACCACTTTTAATTGTTGCTGCATCGATATTTATATCGCTCATATCATTAACTATAACGGCGACTTTTTTACCTTGCCTGTTATTAAGGATATGGCTGAGCACGGTTGTTTTACCAGCGCCTAAAAAACCAGATAACACTGTGACGGGCAGTTTATTTATCATTTTAGAGTCTTGCTAAATTACATTTTGCATTATGTTATACTATATCAATTTGGTGTTCTAGTTCTGTTAGTCACTTTATTACTTATTTATGTAATAACTCATCAAGTAACTCACTGTTTTAAGTATTATTCGTTCTAAAATTAAGAAGTGTTAAAGTTCAATTTCGTTGATTTTAAAAATGATAAGAGTTATCATTTAGCTTATTAACTACTTGCGCTCCTCTCAGGAATTATCATGTTTAACCCTAGCTATTTGGCATTGAGTATTGCCGCGTCTTTATCTGCTTTTCCTCATTTGGCACTTGCCGAGCAAAATAAAGACATTGAAAAAATTGAAGTAACTGGTCGTGCTCAGCAGTTTTATCTTGAAACCGAAAGTAAGATTGGTACTAAAACGAATTTAGATCTTATTAAGCTTCCTCAGTCTGCTCAGGTTTTAACAGAGCAACTTATAATTGACCAAGCAGCCCGCGACATTACCGATTTGTATCGCTCAATAGCGGGTGTAAGTGAGTACAGCTACTCAAGTGTAACTTTTCGTGGTTTTAGAGACGACGCTAACGTATTTTACGATGGTGTACGTGGCGACCCGTATTCGGGCTTTGGTGTACCGCAGTTATTTAATGTATCACGCGTAGAAGTATTAAAAGGCCCTGCATCTGCTTTATATGGGGGTGGTGAACCTGGTGGAATGATCAACTACGTCACTAAAAAGCCAAGTTATACGCAAAGCAAAGAGCTAAAATTAACACTAGGTAATTTTAATACACGTGGTGCGTCGCTCGATATGACCGGTGGTTTAAGCGACACAATGGCCTATAGATTAGGTGGTTTTTATGAAGAGCAAGACAGCTTTCGTAATAACGCAGACGCTAAAAATACCGAACTTACTGGCGGTTTGCTATTTGATTTAAGTGATTCAACAACACTAACCACAAGTGTTGATTACATCAAACAAGACTTAGGGGGTAATCGTTTACGTGGCGTACCTGTTGACGACAATGGTAATTTTTTAGTTGACCCAAGTTATAATGCCAACGAAGCGGTTGATTATCAAGACATGGAAGCGTTAGTGCTTCAAGCAGATCTAAGTCATTATTTTAGTGATGATTTTTCGGTTAGTTCAACACTTCGCTATTTAGATAACGAACGTGACCAAGCTTACCATGAGTCGCAAAATTGGATAGATGTAAACGGCGATGGTTTAGCAAACATTGACGACGAGACAATTGGGCGAGAGTACCGTAAGCAATACCGTGCAAACGAAGAAATTAGTTTAACCACTGATTTTGTTTATAGCTTTGAACAAGGGCAGTTAGCGCACCAATTTTTATTTGGTGGCGACTACCACACCGTAGATACCGAGTACGATTACTTGCGTGCCCGCTTTGAGGCCGATGGCGTTGCTAATTTAAACATATTTAATTTAAATTACGGCGAAACCGACCCAAGCACTTATAACCTAACCGATTTAAACCGCGATGGCGTAGATACCGATCGCTTTGGAATATACGCACAAGACGTAATAAGCATAGGCGAGCAGTGGACTATTATTGCAGGCCTGCGTTATGACCACTTTAAAGAGTTTAACCAAGAAACTGGCTTTAGTTACTCAGATAACGGCGTAACCCCACGTGTTGCTGTGACCTACCAACCTGTTGAAAATACATCGGTATATATTAACTACTCAGAGAGCTTCAACCCAACATCATCGGCCGATCAAGAAGATGTAGAAAGCGAAGGTAACCTAGAGCCAGAAACAGGTAAACAAACTGAAATTGGTATGAAAAACCAATGGCTTGATGGCAAAATAATGAGCACCTTTGCTATATACCAAATTAATAAAGAAAACGTAGTAATGAATAACCCAGAGGACTTAGGAGCGGGTGACGGTATTGCTGCGCTTTTAAATATAGGTGAGGTAGAAAGTCGCGGGTTTGAAGCAACGCTCGTGGGCGATTTATCAGCGCATTGGACGGTAACCGCAAACTACGCTTACAACGATACAAAAGTAGTTAAAGGAGTAACGGGCGACACTGTTTCAAATACATTTGGCGATGGTTCGCGCTTTTCTAATGCACCACGCCATCAGGCAGGTTTATGGACTCGTTACGCTATTGACTCAATTGACTCATCAATCGCATTTGGTGCTAATTACGTAAGTGAGCAGTTGAGCAGAGTAGGGCAAAAAGTTAAACCGTTTACCGTATTCGATATGAGCTGGACCACTCGCTTTGATGATGTTTTATTAAGCGTAAATATTAATAACTTATTTGATAAAGAATACGCAGTAAGTGGTTTTACTGAGCGTAATGGCCATTTTCCGGGTAGCCCACGTGAAATAGTAGGGCAAATAACGTATAAGTTTTAAAGTGATTTGAGCGCGAATTTATCTCGCGCTTATTTTTTATCGCTATTAAATTTAGCCGCTTCTTGTGTAGTGTTAGCGGCTTAGATATTGACTCTATTAGTAAAGTATCGAATATAAACGTGGTTTTTGAAGTCCATTTTTTTAGCCAGTACATTACAAAAAAACGAATTAAAAACAGTAGTATAGCTATAAGTAAAAGGGAGGACGCTACGCTTAACCAAGGTGTGCTGTTAGAAAATTCCAGCGCTTTATTTAGCATAACTTAAGCCTGTTCAATATAGTTTTATATATATTGCAGCAAGTTATGTTCCTTTGTTTGGAAAAAGTAGCTGCCGATTTTTAGTCGGCAGCAAATATTATACTTTTTTAGCTAACCACATACCGCCTAGCACGGCCGCAAAAAATAATAAAAACTCCATTTTAAGAGACACTAATTGAACCAAGCCCGGGCCTGGGCATATGCCACTTAAACCCCACCCTAAACCAAAAAGTACTGAGCCAATAATTAAGCGCGAATCAACTTTTTTTAAATCACTTAAATTAAATGTGCCTGAAATAAGTGGCTTCTCTTTTTTTGCAACCCATAACCATGTAAGCATCATTATTAGCATAGCAACAGCCATCACTATAATTAAGCTTGCGTCCCATTGGTTCCCGTAGGTAAGAAAGTTAATTACTTTAGCGGGGTTTGTCATACCGCTAATAATAAGCCCTAAGCCAAATATAAAGCCTATAAAAACCATCATAATTGCTTTCATTATTTATCCTACAAGGTTTGCTGTAATAAAGGCGACGAGCATAAATGTGCACGTTGCAACCCAAGAGCGGGTAGAAAAACGCGACATGCCACACACGCCATGGCCACTTGTACATCCATTAGCTAAAGTTGTGCCTGCGCCAACTAAAAGCCCCGCAACAATAATAAGCCAAGGCGGCAACTGTAATTCGCCCTCCAATAAAGAAGGGGCAAATACTCTTACAGCTACACCTGCCAACAATAACCCTAAAATAAAGTATAACTGCCAACGCGAGCCCGAATTTGCTTTAGCAAATACAGACTTAACAATGCCCGATATGCCTGCAATTTTTCCGTATAAAACCAGTAATAACGTACACGCTATACCAATTAATGCACCGCCTATTGCAGCCGATACGGGGGTGAATTCTGTTACCATTTTTTAAATTTCCCAAACAATAGAAACACCTAAACCGGTTTGTTTCATTTCGATTGATAGTTGTTGATTTGGCGCTAAATAGTTAGCACCCGTTACTTTTTTAGCTGGCGAATAAAAAGCCATAGCGTTTAATTGTACCTTGTTGGTAAAAGAATGGCTAAAGCCCGTTGTAAAATGCCACTCTTGAACGCCCGGCGCTAAAATATTTAATATAACTTGTGACGAAGGGATAGGTTGCTCGGTGTAAGACACCCCAAAACGAATCTTTTGTTGCGATGTACGCTGCCACTGATAGCCAAGCTTATAAATAGTCATATCGTTCCAGCCAAATCCAGCACCTGCGTTAGCTCCTAAAGGCGCTGACATCAAGTTATCAACTGGGTTTGAAATACTTTTTACTTCGCTGTAATTTATTTTTTGCCAATCAAATACCACCTGATTACTAGGTGTAAGTTTATAAGCTGCACCAATTTGAAACGAACTTGGCAGATCAAATCCGCCTTGCTCTGCAAACAAACATTTATAGCTATCAAACTCTTCCATCGACACTGATGAGCGGTAACTTGCCCCCCAGCTTAATGACGAATTTATATCTTGGCTAATACCTAGTTGAATGCCTAGGCCTGTGCTTGTATCGGTGCCATTATTTGTAAGCGCTTCTGGTGATTGCGAAAAAGGAGCAAAGTTTTCAAGCCCTTGTGCTTCAAACTGCTGCACCACGTAAATAGGGGATACACCAAGGCGTGTTTGTTCATTCAACTTATAGCTTACTGTTGGGCTAATAAAGAGCTGCTTTAAATCAACGCCTGCCGTACCACCATAAAAGGTTCCTTCAGGAGCTGACTCTGCGCCGTACTCAGAATTCATACCGCCATTGCCATACACTAATAAGCCAATATTTACTTTTTCATTTAATTGGTGGCCAATAGCAAATTCTGGAATTGCGAATACGGAGTTATCGCTTTTTTGTGTTTTTGCTTCAAGATAAAAAGCGTCAGGGTAAAAAGTATCTACTTTCGATGCAGTGTATTTTCGCTCAGGTGAAAAAAGCTCTAAGCCCAGAGATAGCTGTGTTCCGTTTGGCAAAAAAGTAGCAGGATTATTAGCGCCAGACATTAACTCTTCTGACAGCGCTACACCTGCGCCAGCCATGCCTTTGTGGGTCATGCCGTAGCCGTGTGTAAAATACCCATTAGTAGCAAATGCACTGAACGAACCTAACGCACACGTTAAAGCTAAGCCTGATATTAACTGTTTTTTCATTTTAGTAGACACATAAAGTTGGAATGGGCGGACAATAGCTAATTATTGATATTCTAAAAAGGAATTTAAATAGATTAGTTATAATAAAAGGTAATAGAGCAATGGCTATAAAGTTAAAATAAATGAGCAAAGATTGCTATTTAACTTTTAGGTTATTTATATAGGGAGTCCATATAAGACCCTAGATAACGCTGCTTTATACAAAGGCAAAGCGGCGACTAGTATCACCGCTTTTAAAAAATCACATAGATTCGAGCGTTTTACCGCGCGTTTCTTTAATGTATTTAACAACAAAAAAGATGCTTATAAGTGCTGATAACGCATAAAAGCCGTATGCACCGGCAAGGCCTATATTGGCAAGCATAATAGGGAAGGTCATGGTGATTGCAAAGTTAGCAATCCACTGCGCACTGGCAGCAACAGCAAGCGCTGCACCACGAATACGGTTATTAAACATTTCGCCTAATAATACCCATACAATAGGGCCCCAACTTAAACCAAAAAATACCACAAATAAATTTGCCATAATAAGTGCAAACGTACCCATGTTATCGCTAAGCGCAAGTTTGCCTGCTTCATCAAGGCCTGCGCTGCCAAATATATAAGTAAGCGCGCTTAAGCTAATAAACATACCAATACTGCCTACAAGCAGCAGTGGTTTACGGCCAACTTTGTCAACTAACGCAATGGCAATAAAGGTCGATACAATATTAGTAGTGCCCGCTAATACATTTATAAATAACGATTGTGACTCATCAAACCCAGCGGCTTGCCAAAGCTCAGAGCCGTAATAAAACACCACGTTAATACCTACAAATTGCTGAAATACACTCAGCGCCACACCTACCCAAACAATTGGGTGTACTTTTTTACTGCCATCAATAAATAAATCGCGAATACTTGGCTTTGTATCGCTATGCAAGGAGCGTTTAACATCGCTTATTTGCGCATCAACATTGTCGTTCGAAATTTTACTAAATACCGCTTTGGCATCGTTTACTTTACCTTGCGCCACTAAATAACGAGGCGACTCCGGTATAAACAACACACCCACTAAAAACAATACTGCAGGCACAAGCTCTGCCCAAAACATCCAGCGCCAAGCGGCTATATCAAGCATTAAAATATTTTGCGCGCTGCCAGCTGCATCAGCTATTAAATAGTTACTTAAAAATGCCACAAATAAACCTAGTACAATAGCGAGTTGTTGCAGTGTAGCTAAACGACCACGTAGTGCGGGTGGCGCAACCTCAGCAATGTAAGCTGGCGCTAATACCGATGCTGCACCAATCCCTAAACCGCCAAATAAACGGTAAAAAATAAACTCCGCAGAGCTTTCGCTAATGCCCGAACCAAACGCACTAATGGCAAAAATAATAGCAGTGATGATCATAATTGCACGGCGGCCAAACTTATCAGCCAGCGGCCCCGCAGCAAGAGCACCTAAGGCACAGCCAAGTAACACAGACGCTACGTTAAACCCTGTTGCCACACTGCTTGAATTAAATGCATTACCGAGTGCCGACACCGTGCCGTTAATAACGCCCGAGTCAAAACCAAATAAAAAGCCACCAATAGCAGCCACTGCAGAGATAAATATAACGTAAAAAAGAGAGGTGTTTTCAGCTGTGTTGGCTGAGTGGGAAGGCGGTGTGTGCGTTGTCATTATATGCCCTGAAATATAAATTAAATATAAAGGAGCATAATATCGTAAAGCGCTATGGCTGAATACATTTGTGCAGGTATAACGATTTAGCGGGTATAAATTAAGCAGTGCTTTAAAGGCTTTAGTTTGAAAGCGTTAGTTTAAGTACTTTGAAATTAAGTAGCGCCTTTTTTAAAGAAGATGTGGCCTAATTATTAAAAGTTTTGAATTCAATAGTTTTAAAATAAAGATAAATAGGCGCATTTATTCGATAGCCATAGTTAAAAAATGATTTCATGATATGAATGTTCATTAAACAACATACTTTGTATGAACAGTGCTTGTTTTGTTCAATATTACTGTTCCCACCCATTTTTGTGTATTTTAGCGATTGCATAAACTGATATGAGGTTTAGTAATTGTTTACATGTGGTTATTTGGTGGTTAAGGTAAATGCATTGTAATATAGGGACATTTGTGGATTTATAAAGCAACAAATGTCATAGACTAAGTTCCGTCTAGAGAGAGATAGATGAAGGATATATTTCACGATTTTAAAAATGGAAGTTCTAGAGATAAACTTTCTATTTTATCCGATTTTTCAACCATTCTTGGAGTTTCCGTTGCGACCTTTGTTGCTGGACCATTACTTAGCAAATTTGCGGATATTGAGTTTGTCTTAAGTGATTTTATAATATCAGTCTTGTTTTACTTCATTTGTATTTACACAGCTGGAGGAGCTTTCTATAAATATGTTCAGTCATCCTATGAAAATTACAAAAATAAACAATATGGTGAGATTACGGGAAAATCAATTGTGTTTCTTCTTTTTGTTTGGCTTTGTACTGTAGGGTTTCCATATGTTAAGTACTATACAGGGAACTTTTTTAATGTAAGTTACTTGCTTGCTCCCCCAGCTAATTCCGCTATTAAGGGGGTGGATAAAATTAAATTATCAAATAGTTCTGAATTAACAAAAATATCGATTTCTTTAGTCTTAAGCGATACTACTGATCCTAGTGATTACATTTCAGTTCTTTACAACCAAGACAAAGAGGGTCTTTATCGAATAGTTAAATATGGAAGCACATTTAACTCAGAATATGAAATTCCTATAAACAAACAAGGTAATATACTCATTCCCTTGAAATCAACGGAACAGAATACCAGCAATCCTTACTTAGTTATTTTTAGAAAGTCTGATTGGTCATTCTTTGAAAAGCTTGGAGGTAAGTTTGGCTACCCTTCCGGCTTAATACAAATACCAACAAATGATATTGAGGTTTATGGTGCCTTTTCTCAGGAAATAGAGCTTCACAAGTAGTTAAACTCATAAACCGCTAACCCATAACTAGTATTAAAAATATTTTTAGCACTATTCATAGTGCTAAATTTTTTCCTACCCCTCAAAGCTCTCTTTTTGCAGTTCTATAGTGAGTGCTTTGTACTCGGTTGTATACTTCTTCTTTTGTGTAACCTCCCAAATTTAAAATAAATGCAGCTACCAACCCTTTGCGGCCAGTGCCGCCTTTGCAGTGTATGACCATGCTCTGTTTGTGTTGTATGGCTTGTAGTATGTCGCTTTTTACATTTAGTGCTTATTGACTCTATATTATTTTTATATGGCAACTATAAGCATTACTGATTACAAGTTTAAGATTGAATAATAAGCGAAAATACTAGATACTGTTTTTATATACAGTTGTGGCGATATTATGAAAAAAGAATTACCAGCAAAATACTATTTAGCGCATTTTAGAGAGCTTATTGAGTTTGTAACAAGTAAATGTATGCATTTACTTGAGCCTAAACATAGTGAATTTATTAGTAAAATTAACCAGCTAGATGAGCAAAGCCAATGCATGTTGGCGCGAGTGTACTCGCGCAAGCCTTATTTGGTGCAAGCGCAGTCACTTAATTACGAAGAAATAACATCACCGCATCAGGCTATTTATACGCTAAAAAAAGCGGGCATTTTATTTGAGCCAAACGAGCAGCATTACTCGCAGCTTTTGGCTCACTTAACCAAACCTGCTTTGCTGGAGTTACTAAGTAATTACCCTGATCAAATAAGCTTTAAAAAGAGCGCCGCTAAAGGCGCGCTGGTGGATATTGCCCGTGAGTTTTTTAAAACATGCCCACACGAGCTTGCGCCACTTTATAGCCAGTATGTAATTAATAACCGCAGTGATTACTACGAGTATTTTGAGTTTTTATTTGCAGGCAAATTAAGCAGTGGTGATGTGAATCATCAAAATCGTTTTGTAATGCGAGATTTAGGTTTAACCGCTACGCGCGAAGGGCACAGCGAGAGTTTGTCGCGCTTTGAAACACTTGATGAAGCGCAATCGAACTATTTATTAAACCGTTATCGGTTAGCATTTAAAAATATAACGGATGAGAGCGATTATATTGCTTTAGCGCCGCAGGTTTTAATGCAAGCTGCGCACGGTGCCATTGCTGTTGCGTTAAAAAACAAATTATTAGTAAGGCTTTATAGGCAACTAAAGGCAGTTGATAGCGAACTTGCTTTTAGCTTACTTGAAGGGTGCGTGGATGATAGCGAAGCACAAGAAATTCAAATAAGAGAGCAATACAGGCTTGGTAATAAAGAGTGGGTAAAAGCACGATTAGAAGCGATTATTGAAAATCCGCTTACTGATGATTTACTTTATTTTGCTGACGATTTTTTAATGCGTAAGTTTAATAAAAAAACACGGTCGCGTTTAAGTGCCATGCTTAGCGATACCCAGTGCGTGCTAGAAATAGATGAACTGTACCGAGGTGAAGTAGAGCAGGGCGTAAACGATTATTATACTCGCCAAGGTATGGCTGTATTTAATACCGAAAACACGCTTTGGCAAAGTTTGTTTGGTTTAGTATTTTGGCACGAGTTATTTGTAGAGTCGCCTTACCCGCCATGTAATGAGTTTGATATTTATCCGCAAGTATTAAGGCTTGGTAATTTTTATGAAGCGCAGCAAACACAAATAAATGAGCGTTTAGCGCAATGCCAAACGTCGCAAGCATTACTTAATTTAGTGTGTAAAAATGCAGCGCAATACTTTGATCAACCTAATGGTTTATTTAGATGGCATAAAGAGCTACTACAACCGTTAGAAGCACTCATTTTAAATAGCCCAATTGATGCATTAATTACCCATTTAACCAATATGAGTAAACATTATTTACAACTAAAAGACGGCTACCCCGACTTAATGGTAATTAATAATGGCAAAGTACATTTTGAAGAGGTAAAAGCGCCGGGCGACAAACTTAGGCGAAACCAATTAACCACTATTGATAACCTTAAAAATGTGGGCTTTACAGTCCACATTGCTGCGGTTAAATGGTTTGTAGATCCAAACCGTATTTACAGCGTAGTAGATATAGAAACCACAGGCGGTTTAAAAGGCGGTAACCGCATTACCGAAATTGGCCTTGTAAAAGTACAGCACGGCAAAGTAATAGACACCTGGACGACACTTGTAAATCCACAGCGGCACATACCCGGATTTATAACGTCATTAACCGGTATTAGCGACAGCATGGTGCGCAATGCCCCTGTATTTGCCGAAATAGCACAGCCATTGTTAGATAAACTCACAGGCAGTATTTTTGTAGCCCATAACGTTAATTTTGACTACGGCTTTATTAAAAAAGAATGCGAGATGGCAGGACACTTTTTTAAAATGCCAAAAATGTGCACCGTGGTAGAGTCGCGCAAAGCGTTTAAAGGCTTAAAGTCGTATTCGCTGGGCAATCTCTCATCGCACTTTAATTTAAATTTAACCAGCCATCACCGGGCACTTGCCGATGCAACCGCCACTGCAGAGTTATTATTACTTATTCAGCAATCCCAAAGTAGTGAATAGGTCCTCAGATTAACTAAAAGCCACTAACTAGTTATGCTATGAATAGTCAGCACTTAATTGAAAATTAATTATGTGCTGACACTTAAAGTAGATCTTTAATACAATTTAGACTTCGAAGTCTAAATGGTGCGCTTTGTTTGTATTTCCCCTCCTTTCTTTGTTTAAATCCCCTATATTAAACTGATCAAACCAGTAACTTTAAATCAGCTGTAAAAATTAAACTTGTTTATTATTAGTTGCTTGAATGAGTTTTGTGTTTTTATTTTTATAACGCGTGTTAGTTACATGTAAAAGTTGCATTAATCGCTGTTGCATTCGAATGCAAAAAGCGGTAGTTTTTATGAGTCGAAAAAATAGTCATTTAAATATCGCGTTTTTAATAATTATAAATAATAAGAATGTGATGGTGGGGCATAGCATCCATAAATGCTTAATAAAATTCATTTCAACAGGTGGAGAATTTATCTCATGACGACGAATATTTTACGTAAAACACTTATTTTTGCTGCTGTAAATACGGCGTTATTAGGCTCAGCATCTGTATTTTCACAAGAAGCAAAGTTAAACCCTAATAAAGAGTTGGAGGTTATTTCTGTTACCTCTACTAAGCGGGTTAAAAGTATTCAGTCGGTGCCGTTGGCAGTTACAGCTGTATCGGCTAAAGATTTACTAGAAAATGGCATAACCGATATTTTAAGCCTTGATAGCCTAGCGCCAGGTTTAAAGTCGGGTGTGTCGGGCAGTGATGCTCGCCCCGCCATGCGCGGTGCCAGAACAGAGCAAGTAGAAGCTAACGATGTTGCCATTGCGTTTTATTCTAATGGCGTTTATCGCCCTCGTCATGGGCAAGCACTTGCTGGTTTTGTAGATTTAGAGCGTGTAGAAGTACTTCGCGGGCCGCAAGGTACGTTGTTTGGTCGTAACTCATTTGGTGGAGCTATTGATGTAATAGCTAAAAAGCCAGAGCTTGATATTACCGAAGGCGGTATGGCTACAACATTTGGTAATTATGGTCATTTACGCGGTGAAGGCTTTTTTAATGCCGCTTTAACCGATGATACCGCAGTACGCTTTACTGGGGTGCGAGAAATACGCGACCCATACGTAGAGAATTCGTTTAATGAATCAGCAGGCTTAAAAGATGCAGATATGTATTTTTTGCGTGGCCAAATATTTACTGAGTTTAACGATGATGTAAATTTAAATGTAAAAGTAGAAACATGGCAGGACGAGTCAAATGGCGGCGGTGCATTTGGTTACCATATTTTAGGTGTACCTATAAACCCAGCGACAGGTAAAACAAGCTTGTCGGCACCATTAACTGAGCGAATTGGTCGCGATGATGTGTGTGGCAGTAATTGTGGTCGCTTTGGTGCAGGCTTAGATAATGCAGCAACGCCTGGGCTTGATACTGCACAAGGTGTGTCGTCAGACCCATTTACTCAGCAGTTTGATTATCAGCCATCACGCGATGTAAGCGATGTAAGTATTAGCGCCGAGTTAAACTGGTCGCTTGAGTCGGTTGATTTAAAAGTAATTGCAGCCTCAATGGATTACGAAGAAACGCGCCTTACCGATGGTGATTTTTCGACTTATGCAGCCACTGTAGATGGTAACGCAATTGAATCTAAAACTAACTCGTTAGAAGTACAAGTTAGCTCTACATACGAAAGTGATTTTGAGTGGGTGGCTGGTATTTACTTATTTTCAGAGGATCTAGACAACGCTTTTTTAAATGCGAGCTATGGAGCCGTGGTTGATAATGTACCCGATACAACGCAGCCTCAAGCGCTTCAATATGCACCTTGGTTAAACCAAATTCAGTTAGAAACGCGATCAGCGGCGGCTTACTTTCAAGGTAACTACGCATTTAGTGATGATACACGCGGTATAGCCGGCATAAGGTATACAAATGATAGCCGTGAGTGGGATATTTACGGTCAAAATACTAATGATTTAAGCACGCTAGATTTTTCAGAATTAGAAGTTAAAGACGCAGATGGCGATTGGAGTAAAATAACGTGGAAGTTAGGCGTAGAGCATGACTTAACAAATTCTCAATTGCTTTATGCTACGGTTTCTACAGGCTTTTTAGCGGGTAATGCACAGGGCGCTTTTAATGGCGAAAATAGCTACGACGAGCAAACAGTAACGGCTTACGAGGTTGGCTTTAAAAGCATGCTGCTTGATAATTCATTAAGATTTAACGCTTCTTTATATTACAACCAATACGAGGACTTACTTTCTACGCGTTTTCAAAACGTAGGCGGTACGGCGGTATCGTTTTTTGGTAATGCGGGCGAAATTGATGCTGCTGGTCTTGAGCTTGAAATTGATTGGCAAGTGAGTGATGCATTGCGCCTAGGTGCACGTGCCGCGTTTACAGACTCTACCTATGGCGACTTTGTTACGCCAAATGTGTTTGAAGAAGGCGGAGAGACCATTAATGGCGTAGATAACTTACTGCAACTTGACGGTAACGAAGTGCAGTTAAGCCCAAAATATAACATTACTCTATTGGCGAGTTACGAGTTTGATTTAGGTGATAAAGGCCGCATTGTGCCTGCTACCAGTATTCAGTTATCGGATTCGTATACGACCAACGATCTCCCTTTTTCGTTTGGTACGCAAGATAGCTATCAAAAATACGATGCCAGCATTGCATGGTATTCGGCCGATAATGAGTGGGCCATACGCGCATATGTTCAAAATGCAGGTGATGAGCTTATTTTGCTTAGAACGGTTCGCTTTGGCGGTAATGTAGCGGCTGCTGACTATGCTAATCCTCGCACTTATGGTGTAAGAATAGGTTACAACTTTTAAGCCTGTTATTGCTTTTAACTGCTTTATACTCAGTTAGGGTTTAGCTGAAGTTAAGTTATTAATAAAATTGGATATTATTTAAAAGGCCAGCAATATTGTATTGCTGGTCTTTTTGTTTTTTAGATTTCGAAATCATACTAATTTGAATTTTAAATTATTGTTATTTATAACTTTTAGTGATTAAGCTTAATTATTAAGCAGAAAGTTGTTGATTTTTTTGACTTCGAAGTCTATTTTGTATCAATGCATTTTCAATTGATACAATTTGTTTACTGTAATAATTGAAAATGTAGAGTTGGGGAGAAGTAGACACGTTTTAAACTCGGGAGAATAATTATAATGAAAGCTAAATTTACACGGACTCTCGTTCATTTTGCTGTAACAACTGCTATTGCAGCAACCACAATGAATGCTCACAGCGCCGAAGAAGCAACATCAACACAAACTCAGCAGCAAATTAAAGAACCAGCCATTGAACGCATAGCCGTTACTGCAAACCGTCGCTCACAAGATCTACAGGAAGTATCATCATCAATCACCGCACTCGGGGAGGCTGATATTGCCCGTGCCGGTATTATTGATGTTACGGGTCTTGAGCAGGTTGTACCGGGTTTACGTATGGGGTCATCTGGTGGTGAGGTTCGTCCTGCCATGCGCGGCGCACGTACTAATGAGGTGGGTGTAGCAGGCACCGGTATTGCCGAGCAAATTGTAGGCATATTTCAAGATGGCATTTACGTACCTACTACCTCATCTGGTTTAGGAGCATTGGTGGATGTGCAGCGCATAGAAGTGCTGCGTGGCCCACAAGGTACTCTATACGGGCGTAACACCTTTGCTGGCAGTATTAATATAATTACTAATCAACCTGTTTTTGACGATTTACTGGGGAGTATAAAAGTTGAAACAGGGAGTTATAACCGCAATGCTTACGAGGGTATTATAAATATTCCTGTAAGCGATACAATCGCGACTCGTTTTGTAGTGGCCTCTGATCGCCATGATGGCTATATTAATAATTTAGTGATTCCAGGACCTTCGGATGATTTACGCGAAAAAAATCAGTTTTATATGCGTAATGTCACTAAGTGGCAACCAAACGATAAGTTTAACGCAATGGTACGTTTTGACTACTCGCGTAAAAACTCAAACTCAGAAGCTATTTGGGGTTATCAGCAAATTGCGGGTTACCAAATAAGCGAAACGTCACCAGGCTCCGGTATATTTGATCCTAACCCTACAATTACAGCTGGGCATATTTATCAGCCAAGTGATGCGCAGCACGAAGATCTTGGCCCATATGATGTTTATCGCAATAGTTTTTCGCTTGATAAACAAGAAAGCTTTTCGACAACAGTAGCACTTGAGTGGTATACCGATTTTGCTGATATTAAGTGGACGACTAACTATTCAACCCTTAACGGCAAGCAATACTACGACAACGACTATAGCGATGGCGGTATTGATTTTGTAGGTGGTTTTGGGCGAGTTGACGATCAAAAAACTCTATCGTCTGAGTTACAGTTTGCATCAAATAATGATGATTCTGATTTTTCGTGGATTGGTGGACTTTACTACTTTGACCAAGAAGCAGATTGGAGCTGGTTATCGCATACAGATACAACAGGCGATGGTGTATCAGACTCTGTTGTTGTGCCTTCGTGGGGGAATCCAGATTACGACCCGCATACGGCTAAATCTATCGCAGCGTATGGGCAGTTACGTTATCAAATTAGTGAAGACCTACGTGTTGTAGGTGGCTTGCGTGTTAACCAAGACGATAAAACGTTTACTGGTGATACCATTCCCGATTGGGATGATTCTGCAATGTTATATAAAGCGGCTGCAGAGTACGACATAAACAAAGACATAATGGTGTATGCAAGCGTAGCCACGGGTTACAGAACGGGTGGTGCAAACGATTCGCGCGTGGTAGCACGTGGTGCAGACCCACTTTATGATAACGAAGATGTTATTTCGTACGAAATGGGTATGAAGAGCTATTTGCTAGATGGTGCAATGCGTTTAAATGTGTCGGTATTTATGAATAAGTACGAAGACGTAAAAGCACAGTTGTTTGCAACGTCATGTAACGATACAACAACGGGTGATACCGTTTTAGAATGTGTGTCTGCAGGTACAGCCACAACATTTGAGTATTACGAAAATGGCGGTGACGTAGAAACAAAAGGCCTTGAAGCCGACCTTCAATGGGTACCAATTGATAATTTAACACTTACCGGTACGTTATCGTTATTGGATAGCGAATTTGCTGATGGTTACGCTGTGGGCAACGAACAACTTCGCCCGTTGCTAGCACTTGGTAACCAAGGCGGGCGTCAAGATATAAACGATAATTCAAGCCAATTTAGTTTTGAAGGCTGGCGACCTGCAATGGCGCCAGAGTACAGCATGGGGCTTTCGGCGCGTTATGAGTTTAGTTTAGGGGGCGACTCGTACTTAGTACCGTATATTCAAATGAATTACTTAGACGATTACTACGCGTTTGATACGAATATTCCAGAGGTAAGAGTAGATGCGCATTTAATGGCTGATGCACGCCTAACTTGGTTTATAAACGACAGCGTACAAATTGAGGCTTATGTTAAGAATATTGGTGACAAAGCCATATTAACGCGTGGTGTGGTGCATTCACAAATTGTTGATGGTTTGCCAGCTAACTCAGTACAAGCAAACTGGAGCAACCCGCGTACGTGGGGCGCGAGCTTAAAATACCAGTTTTAACGTTTCCTAAATGGCCGCATGGCCATAACTTTCAGCCAGCTAATAAATTTATTAGCTGGCTTTTTTATTTAAAAAAAGCTATCGAATTAGTTCGCACTGAGCATTAGTATCATATTTAGCGAGTCTTTTTTTGCATTCATCCAAGGCTCTTGTATTTGCTTTAGATTGTGAGCTGTAACCCTCTGAAAAGCCATAAAACTCGCCACCATTATAGGTTTTCCCTAGTGCGAATGCTTTTCTGCCAGCTCTTGATTCGAATGTGGTTAATGCATTTACCGTCGCTACATTATAACTACTTGAGTCACACAAAAACGCGTTGGGTTCTATCTCACATAATGTAGGCGTAGCTTGGCAGCCAGTTAAAAGTAAGACGGTACAGATACTGAGATACTTCATTTATTGTCCTTAATTATTATAATTTAAGGTTTAATGTACCTAAAAAAGTTAAAATTATAAACAAAAAAAGCGCTCAGTGAGCGCTTGAAGGGAAGTGGTAAGTGTTTACAGTGCGAATTGCTGATTTAACGCGAGGGTGTCAAATTGCATAACTTCGCTTGATATTAGAGTGTTAGTAAATGTAATAACGGTGAGTATTTGTTGGCGAACGCGTACGTTTTTGGCATTAAAAGTCCCATCGAGTGTCCAGCAAATTGTTACTTGATTTGAGGCGCTGTCAAACTGTACGGTTTCTAGCTGAGCGTAGCGTCTGCTTAGGCTTTGTGAAAACGCTAAATGGCAATTTAACAGTGCATCTTTTGATTGTGTTTCGTTACTGCCAGCAAGAATAACGTCTGCACTTTTAATATAAACACTTTCAAAATTAGCTAAGTTATTAAGCTGCCAAATTTGCCACCAATTATTTAATGTTTCGGCAATTTGCGTTGGTAATTCACAAATGTCGCTGGGCGTTGCATGAAAGGTAGTAGGGTGCAGCTGGTTATCTAAATCGCTAACCATAATAGGGTCGCTTTTAGGTAACTTAGGGATCACCAGCGTATTATTGCTTGCCTCACCTGTAAATTCGTTGTTAGCCAATAATAGCGTATCAACAACACATTTCACTGATTTTATGAAGGTGCTATTGTACTTTATAACAAATGAAAGTCTTACTGGTTTTAGCAATTTTTTTGGTTGCAATACCAACTGTAAAGTCTCAAGTTCGCTGCCTTTACTGTGCGTTTTAGATATTAATTCTGATACACCATATTGCGCTAAAAAATCAAGCCATAGCGGCTGTGCTTGCAATGAACCCATAGCGGTAAAGTGATGTTGTTGCCAGCGACTACTGCGCAGCAATTTACCTGAAATAGTTTTAATATCTGCTTTGGTGTATAAATCGATAATTGCGTTGATCATGCATTTACCTCCAATTCTGTTTGGCTATTTAACGCGTGTGCTCTAAATAGGTTTGCGAGTAGAGCAACTTCGTCAAAAACGGTGACTTCTTCAATGACTTTTTGATTTTTGATGCGTAAATGTGAGGCGCCTAACACAAAATAAGGAAGATTTTTTAGCTCACTTAGTTCATCGCTTTGTGGGTTAAAATGCCCCGCAAGTGACCAGCGAATTGCTACATCTGTAGTGCTCTCATCAAAGGGGGTAATTGCTAAGTGATCGACGGTTAGCTTGGCATCAGGGCAGTTGGCAAAAAATTGTATAAATACGCCATTTATTTGTGCAAGGCCGGTTGCCATTCTGCCGCTTGGCCATTGTTGTGTGGCCGTTAAGCTATAAAAATCGTGTATTTTAGCAAATTGCTTTTGGTTAAATAATGTATCTAACCAGTTATGCGCAAATGCGGCCAGTTCACCGTCTAAAATTGGAGTGCTTGGCGTGCGGTGATCAATTGCTTGTACTCGGGTAAACTCTTCATTAAGCCATAGGGTATGCTTTTCTTTACTTGGTACTTTGGCCATGTGCTTGGCTACATTAATAATACTTAGGCCAAGTTGTTTAACTAAAAAGCCGTTGTCGCGTACTAGCCATTCTTTTACTATTTTATTTTCAAAACAAACGCAGTCGGCAATGGTAGTTACTCGGCCTGTTTTATTTGTAGCAGGGCCAAATTCTGAGTTACCGGTATTACTCATTACACTGCTAATTAAGTGTGATGAGTAGTAATGCTCGTTGCCGTCTTCTGAAAAAATAACATTTTCGCCAATTAGGCTTCTATCAGGGAATGCGGCAATGGTTTTAAGTGTGCCTTGAATAACATCTTCAATATTTTCGCCATAAGCGCCAAGTGTAAAAACAGGGCATACATCAGCGTAATAGCGATAACATAAACCAATGTTTTTTTGCTCCCAAATACGGTGCGTAATACGTAAAATGTAATCAACAATATCCACAAACTCTTCGTCAAACCCTATAAGCGCTTGCTGCTTTTTACTTTGCGGGTTTAATACGCTCGATAAAGGCAGCCAGTAAGGTTGGGTAATTGTGTTTTGTGTGCTCATAAATACCTCTTAGTTTGCTGCAGTGATTTTATTTTGCATTTGCTCAAAAATATCAATACCCATTCCCTCTAATAAATGAGGAATATCGATAGCGACCCAGTTTTCTTTTAAAATTCCGTTTTCGCAGCGCCAAAAGTCCATAACACGCGGAAACAGTTTATTACCCGATGCAGGTAAACCTAGCCAGTCATCCCCTGTATGAGTACCGTACATATGCGGCCAGCCACCGGTGGCTACAAAATTGTCGTGGCTTACTAAGCAGAGTGTTTTATTGATCCCACGATCAGGGAACCCTTTTAAAAATGGAGCTTGGTGGTGTTCTCTAAAGCCACTAATGCCTCGGGTTGTTCCTATACCGGCTGGGCCATACCAAATAAAATCTGGGTGCCAGTATTTTTCTAAATTAATGCTGTATAGGTCTTTACCATCGTAGCGGCCAAGCTCAGTAAGCATATCAATTACGAGCTGTTCGTTGGCTTTACTTAGTTCGTCGTTTTTAGCTGTAGCAGGCACACCATCAAGTGTAGTGGGGGGCATTATTAAACCCGGGTAACCTAAGCTTGGACGCAGTGGATTTACACCCACTTGGTTCATTACATCGATTAAATCTAAAAAGGTATAAACGTTAACTACTTTATTTTTTTCTATTTGAGCCATTTCGCTATAACGAATAAAAATACTTTTACCGCTGGCTGGAATACCTAATAACGGTTTTGTGAATGTGCCAGTAAAGTAACCTGTTGCGCATATCCATTGCTCGTCTTTGTAGTCGCCCTCAATAGAAATAAAGGGTTTACGCTCTATATCGGGTAATGAGTTTTTAAGCACTTTAAAGTAATTATTAATTACATTTTGTTTAGATGTAATTGGTTCAAAAGGGTGGCTTACCTGCCATTGAACGGTATCCGCAAGCAATGCTTGGTTTGGTAATTCTGCAGCGCTGAAGTTTTCAAAAAGTTGTTCTAAAATATTCATTTATTTCACCTTATACAAAATGTTCAAATAACATGAGAGACGCGAAGCTCACTACAAAAAAGCCGAGTAACCAGTAGTTTATTGAGTCAAATTTACCTGGAACTAAATACCAACCATTTTCTTTTTCAGGGCGGTTTTGTTCTTTAAACATTTTTAGCTGACCTTTAATGGTGTACTCGTTGTATTCCTCTTGAAAACCATCAAAAGCGATACTCAAAACAATACTAAATACAACACACGTTAGGGCACCAATTGCACAGTACCAAGGCCACGCTATATCGGTGTAAAGGGCGCATATTGCAACGGTTACAAACGATACTAATGTGCCAATAAGTAGGCCTTTTTCGGTTGTGTGCTTAGAGAAAAACCCTAGTGCAAACATACCTAATTGAGCACCTACAAAGTATGAACCTACCTTGGTGAGTATTTCTAAAATTGAGCCTTCGCTGTAAAGGTGATACATAATGGCGGGTACAATGATGATGATTGCCCAGCCAAGGGTAAATAAACGTGTTGCAGCTAAATAATGTGCGTCGTTTTTTTCAGGTGCAAAATACTTTTTGTAAAAGTCGATAGTACTAATTGTAGAGAGTGAGTTAAGCGCTGAATCGAGGCTCGACATAGAAGCAGCCATTACGGCTGCCGCTATAATTCCCATTAACCCTGGCAGACCATAGTCGGATGCAAACTGTAAAATAATTAGGTTGTCGTTTTCAAATGTACGTCCGCCGTAATAGCTGTAAAACAACACGCCCATAAATATAAAAAACAGGTAAATAAAGAATGCAATAAAGCCCATTAGTAAGTATGACTTTTTAGCATCACCAATGTTTTTAGCTGCAAGCGTACGCTGCACCATCATTTGGTTAGTACCGTAAACAGTGATGTGATAAAGCGACATAGCTAGCACGCCAGACCAAACGGTGGTTACTTGCGTGAAGTCGAACGAGAAATTAAGAGGGTCTAACTTACCTTGTGCTTTTAACTCAGTAAGTGTTGAGCTAAACGAGCCATCCATCGAGGTAATAAGGGCATACATAATAATGCCGGCACCAATAAATAATATTGCTGATTGGATAACATCGGTCCATATTACGGCAGTTATACCTCCTAGCATGGTATATATTAGTGCGATAATAGTGACTAAAAATATAGCAGTAATAACGTTAATATCTACAATAAAGGCAAGTACTAGGGAGGTTGCATAGAGTACAGCGGCTGAGCCCATTGTTTGTGAAATAAGCCAAATTGTGGAGATTAAAATCCGCGCTTTTTTACCAAAACGACGCTCTTGGTATTCGTATATTGAGGCGACACCTGCATTGTAAAAAAACGGAAAAAACAAACACACAACAGCCACAATAACGAGTGGGTAGTTTAAGTGTATGGCAATAACCGATAACCCCTCTTTGTATGACCACGCTGGCGCACCTAAAAATGTAAGCGCACTAACATAGGTTGCCACTACCGATATACCAATAGCCCACCAAGGTGTATTTTTTCGGCCAATATAAAAATCATTAGCACTGCTCACCTTTTTACTTATTACAAACCCAAGTATGAGGTTAGCAATAATGTACCCGATGAGAATGCTCCAATTCAATAATCCAAAATCATTCATAATTAATCCTGTTAGATTAGGTATTACGGGCTAATTAGCCTATTTATACTTTTTATTTTGAATCATCATGAATCACTTTGACTTCGAAGTCAATTGTCATTAGTATTATTTTAAATCGATTTATAACTTAGTATTTACAGGCTTTTAATTACTCTTTAAATAGAATACATTTTAGCAATGCATATTTATTTGCGGTTTAAGAGTGTTAATTTGATTGCGCAAACAACAAGGGAACATCATGGCAGAAATAATTAATAATAAGCAGTTGGTTCGTCAGTTTCATGCTGCATTAGAAAAAACACAAGGTAATGATTTAAACGCTTTATTTAAAGAGTACTTGGCAGATAATTACAGCTTTAAAGGTGTGCATCCGTTTAATGAATTAAATAATGCTAATGATGTGATTGAGCATGTTTGGCAGCCTTTATTTCATTCTTTTAAAGCACTTCAGCGCCGTGAAGATATTTTTATTGCAGGGCAAAGTGAAGCCGATGGTGGCGAGTGGGTAATGAGTATGGGCCACTTTATGGGCCTCTTTGATCGTGACTGGTTAGGTATTGCGCCTTCTCATAAATTGGCGACAATTCGCTACGCTGAGTTTAACTGTGTTAAAGACGGTAAAATTATTCAAACTGGTTTTTTTGTCGATATTATTGGGGTGATGCTACAAGTAGGTTTAAACCCATTACCGCTCTCTACCGGGCAATACTTTACTTATCCTGGGCCACGTACCCACGATGGAGTTCGTTTAGGTGAAGGGAGCGATGAGCAAAGTATGCGCACAATGAACTTGGTTAATCAGATGATTGATAACCTAACCGCGCTTAATCAAAGCGGTATAAATACCTGCCCACCTGAAGTGCTTGCAAAAACATGGGATGAAAACATGGTTTGGTATGGCCCTGCGGGAATTGGCGCTACATATACAATTGAGCGTTATCAGCAACAGCATATGTATCCGTTTAGAGAAGGGTTAACGGGTAAAGTATTTAATGGCCATATTTGCCGGTTTGCTGAGGATGAATATGCATGCTTTTTTGGTTGGCCAAACTTAACAAATACCGCCATTGGTGGCTTTTTAGGTTTACCTGGAGCTAATACTCCTGCTGATATGCGCGTGGTTGATGTATATCATCGTGAAGGTGATAAACTAGTTGAAAACTGGGTAATTATTGACTTACCGTATTGGTTAAAACAACAAGGTTTAGATATTTTAAAACGCACGCAAAGTATTGCTAATCCGGGCACTTAATTTTTTCAAGTTATAAAAAGCTCTGTAATGACAGAGCTTTTCTTTTATAACGGTTATATAAGAGGCTATGGAGCAAAGTTTAATACCAATTCCATTAAGTATGTGATCTAAATTTTACGCCGAAAAAATAATTCAGTTCTAGGCGTAAATTGATGTAAATGGTTGTTCCCTTTGCGAAATTTACAACAAAGAAATGGGTTGTTTTAGCAAGTAAAATAGATCAGCTATTTATTGGAATTGGTATAAGTAGCGCGCTTTAGTTAGTTCTTTCATACGAGCTAATACATCTACGCCAATTTGATTGTACACATCGAGCATATCTATCAGCACCCAGTTTTCGCGAATTAAGTTATTCTCGGCTCGCCAAAAGTCTAGACTACGCATGGTTATTTGCTGATTTGCGGGCGCAATACCTAACCAACCACCGTTACTAATAGTCATGCTCATACCAGGCCATGCAGTAAACCCTACGTAGTTTTCATCGGCAAATAAATAACCTTTACTTGCATCGCCAACCCTGTTGGGTAGGGCATTTAAAAACGGGATTTGATGCCAATTTCTAAAGCCTTTTATACCGCGTGCAGTGCCTATTGTGCTTGGTCCATACCAGCTACAATGCGGATGCCAAAAGTGCTCTAGCTTCATGGCTTCAATGCCACCTTCAGCATAAAATCCAAGATGCTCACACATATCGCCCACAAGCTTTAAACTTTGCGCAGCTTGTTCGCTATTATAAGGACGGGTGATTACCCCATCTTGTGTGGCAGGCCCTGGCACATGCCACTCTTTGCCTAAGCTCGGAGACAGTGGCCATACGTTTGCTTGCATCATTACTTCGGGAATATCCCAAATAGCTTGTACTTCAATCACTTTGCTATTTTTAATCCGGTAAAACTCATGAAAACGCATACTCACTTGATGCCCTGTGGGTGGAATGCCTAGCCATGGTTTTTCGAATGAGCCGGTATAGTATCCACAGCAGCCAACC
Source organism: Pseudoalteromonas sp. Z1A8 (assembly GCF_011378855.1). GTDB lineage: Bacteria > Pseudomonadota > Gammaproteobacteria > Enterobacterales > Alteromonadaceae > Pseudoalteromonas. The sequence goes on from NZ_WTLB01000017.1 coordinate 25,200, forward strand.
CAATCAGAGTCGTTTATAGAGCTACCTGCCATTACAATGGTATCGCGACGTTCAAGGCCAACAAATGCTTTGCTAAGGGGTAAATAGGCTTCCTCAATAAGTGCATTAGGATTTGCGAGTGTTTCAAACGGGTAGCAAAGTTGTATTAATGCGTCATCAGTAAATAAGTTTGTGACTTCTTTTTTGAGCAAATTAATATCAAAGTTATAGAGTGCGTTTCTGAAGTTTTTAATTAACTCTTTATTTTTGTTATGGATACTCATATTTTTGATTCACTTGTAGCTGATTCAAAGTCTGCACGTAATTGCTTAGCACCACTTAGTAAAAAGCTATGATCAGAGCCTAATAAATAAAAGCTTACGCCTAACGATTGCCAATGACTGACCTCACTTAAATTACCAACAAACATGCCACAGCATTTATTATATTTTGCCGCCGCGTTAGCTATTTTAGTAACGGCATCAATAACAATAGGAGCGCTTGGGTTGGTTTCACCGAGGGAAATAGTTAAGTCCATTCTGCCTATAAAAATACAGTCAATTTCGTCTATTTGGCATAATTCATCGATGTTCTCAAGCGCATCGGCATCCTCTATTTGAGCAATAATGCAGGTAGATGATTTGTTGGCTGCTAAGTTATCGATTAATGCATGTGTGGTGTAGCCTGCAAAGCGGCTTGAACCTGCGTAACCTCTACCGTTGTTACCATAAAAACAGTTTTTAATAATCGCTTTTGCTTGCTCTGCCGTTTTAATGTGAGGTAACACTAAACCATCGGCACCGATATCTAAACTGCTAAGTATAGTGGCGTGATCGGTATTACTTACGCGAATAAGGGTCGGCATGTTTTTAGTACGGGCTGCCATAATGCAACTATCTAAATCGCCGCGATCAAACGGAGCATGCTCTGCATCTAAACACAAAACATCGAGATTAGTGTGAGAAAGTACTTCGGTATTATGATAATGAGTACTTTTTATAAATGTACCTAATAGCAATTGTTGAGTATTTAACTTTTGTTTTAAATTCATTTAATAGACTCCAACCAATCTAAGAGTAGTGCGTTTAGGGTGTTACTTCTTTCAAGCGGGACGAAATGTCCACAATTGCCTAATAAAATAAGATCGCTATTAGGGCAAGCGTTATGCATTGTTTTTTGAATAGTGCTTGGACATAAAACGTCACGTTCACCACCAACAAATAGTAATTTTTTATTGGTTTGTTTAATAACGTTTAGGGTGTCTTCGCGTGTTGCAAGGGCATTTAATTGTGCACTAAAAGCGTTAAAGCCAAGCTCATTTGCCATTTTTAATGCAAGTTCACTGTGCTTTATATTTGGCTGGTGGAAATAATGCGGTAAAAAATCGTGCTTAAGTACGCTTTCTACGCCTGTAGCGTGTGCTTGCTCAATTTGCTTTTGCCTAATAGCCGGGCGTTCGAGTTTGTCGGCTAGGCTATTACTTGATATTAAACACAGCGACTGTATAAGCTCAGGGTTTGATTTTAAAAGCGCAAGGGCAACAATGCCACCCATTGAAAAACCAATAAAAGGAGCAGGTTTTAGGGCTATGGTTTTAGTAAGCTCAGCCATTTTTGCAATGCTTGTTTGTTCAGTAAATGGAATAACGTGAGGGGTATAACCCGCATTTTGAAGGGCAGTTATTTGCGCTTCAAACATACGGTGGTTACACATAGTACCAGGTAAAATATAAACAGGATTTTTGGCCACAAAAATTCCTTAACTTAACGTGTTTTAATAGAGTTCCCTGTAATTAATGAACCGGTAAAAACTCGTGCTTCAGCAGCGGCTTGAGGGTTTTCAATACGTTCCATGAGTATGTCTACAGCGGCTTTAGTTAGCTGTTTCATAGGTTGTTGTATTGTGGTTATTTGATAGTTGTACCAAGACGCAGCACTAATACCATCAAACCCTACCACCGACACATCGTCGGGTACGCTTAAGTTTAAGTTTTGTTTGATTTCATCAATTACGCCAATGGCCATTACATCGTTACTGCAAATAATAGCATCGGGTAGGGTGTTTGTTTTTAACCAATTTTCTAATGCACTTCGTGCTGATTTATAGCCATAATCACCATAAATAACAGGCGTATTTTGGATACCTAAAGTGTGTAAATAATTTTGAGCTATTTCACGGCGCTCGTTGGCTACATCGGAGTCATCTGGGCCGGCAATAATTAAATACGACTTATGGTTAGATTGGTGTAATAAATCAATTAGCTGTTTAATGCCTTTATCGTGATTACAGCAAACTGTGTTTGCATTCGATTCAGGCACATTACGGTTATAAAGCACAATGGGTGTGCTGTGTTTAGCAAATAAATCTAGGCTTTTACTATCAAAGTGAGCGGCTAGAGCAATTACGCCATCAACCTGAAAGGTCCAAATGTTTTCGAGTAATTCATCTAATTCGTCTGCGTCATCAAGAGTAAAGAGCAGCACTCGTTTATTGTTAAGTGCTAGCTCTTTGTTAAGCTCAGAGAGTACCTCAGGATAGTTCAAGTTTGCTCGCGATGATAAAATAACCGCGACCATACCAGACTGTTTAGTGATCAACATACGGGCAATGGCATTAGGGCGATAGCCCATTTCATTGGCTGTTGCGACTACCTTTTCGCGGGTTTTTTTAGACACGCTAAATCCGGGCCTAAATACACGCGATACCGCTGATTGTGATACACCCGCTTCGCGGGCTACATCATATGAGGTGACTCGTTTTTGCTTTGACAATGATTTATTTCCTATATCGTCTTACTCGTATGTCTGCTTGTTCTTTGTGGCCAGCGAACCCTTCTGCAGCACATAAACGTGAACAATACTCACCAACAACAACCGAGGCTTCTTCTGTTACTCGTTGGAAAGTACATGTTTTTATGAATTTTCCTACCCATAGCCCACCAGTATAACGCGCTGCTTTACCTGTGGGTAGTGTATGGTTTGTACCAATACATTTATCGCCATAAGAAACGTTAGTTTGCGGACCTAAAAACAAAGCTCCAAAGTTTTGCATGTTTTCTTTGAAGTAGTCGGTATTGCGAGTCATAATTTGTACGTGTTCAAATGCAAGATCGTTAGCAACTTCGATCATCTCCTCATAGGTATCACATACAATAACTTCACCATGATCCTTCCATGCCACACCTGCAATATCAGCAGTAGGTAATATGGTAAGTTGTCTTTCTACTTCTGCCATTGTATCAATAGCTAATTGCTCAGAGTTAGTCAGTAAAATAGCGGGAGACGTAGGGCCGTGCTCTGCTTGGCCTAGTAAATCGGTCGCACATAATTCGCCATCTACACTGTCATCAGCAATAACGAGTGTTTCGGTAGGGCCTGCAAATAAATCGATACCAACTCGGCCAAATAATTGTCGTTTAGCCTCGGCTACAAAGGCGTTACCCGGGCCTACAATCATATCTACTGGAGCAATAGTTTGCGTTCCAATAGCCATTGCAGCAACGGCTTGTACACCACCGAGGCAGTAAATTTCATCTGCGCCGGCCATATCCATTGCAACCACAATTTCTGGTGATGGCTTGCCATTAAAAGGTGGAGCCATGGCGATAACACGTTTAACACCGGCTACTTTAGCCGTTAATACACTCATGTGCGCAGAGGCTAGTAGTGGATATTTCCCTCCTGGTACGTAACAACCTACGCTCTCCATTGCTATGTGTTTATGGCCAAGTGTAACGCCAGGTAGTGTTTCTACTTCAACGTCTTTCATTGAGTCACGTTGAATTTGAGCAAAATTGCGGACTTGGCTTTGCGCCCATTTAATATCTTCGATTAATTGATCATCAAGTTGTGCATAACACGCTTTAATTTCATCACTAGATAGCCTGAAAGACTTCGGAGTCCACTTGTCAAATTTTTCAGAATATTCACGAATTGCTGCATCACCTTCAGATTCAACACGCGCTAAAATATTTTCTACAATATCTCTTACTGATTGATTTTGTTTTTGTTTTGAGTCAATTGGTTGACCTTTTTTTAAATGCTTTATCATTGTTTATATCCTTAGTGACTAGTTGTTTTATACACTGTTGATGAGACGTACTGGTTAAATAATGTCTTGCATCTGTGGGTACTCTAATTAATAATGACTTCGAATGCAATATAGATTTTAGGTGAACAAATGGGATTTGATAAAACTCTTTTACTTGGTAAAACCATTTTGATAACGGGTGCGGGTAAAGGCATTGGTAAATCGTGCGTACAAAAGTGTGTAGATGCGGGTGCAAATATAATTGCTGTGGCGCGTACAAAACACGATTTGGAGCAGCTCAAGGAATATGCTCCTTCGCAAATAGAAATCTGGCCGCTTGATATAAACAGTGATGCTTTTTATGAGCGTTTACGAGGGCTTACTAAGTTAGACGGTTTACTTAACAACGCAGGTATTAACCGTGTTGCGCCAATGCTTGAGCAAACAGATGACAATATTGATGATGTAATTTCGATGAATATTCGTAGTGTTTATCGAATAAGCCAAGCAGCATTACCAGCTTTAATTAACTCTGGTGCCGGTGCTGTGGTTAACATGTCATCTCAAATGGGTTTTGTAGGCTCACCTAATCGCACTTTGTATTGCATGAGTAAGCATGCGGTAGAGGGGCTCACCAAGGCACTTGCTGTTGAACTAGCAACACAAAATGTACGTGTAAACACGGTTGCCCCTACGTTTGTTGAAACGCCAATGACAAAGCCAATGCTTGAAAATCCCGACTTCAAAAAGTTTGTTTATGACATGATCCCAATGAAAAAAATTGCCCAAACGGATGATGTTGCAAATGCTTGTGTATTTTTGCTTAGTGAGTTGTCTGCAATGATCACAGGAACAAGTATAAAAATTGATGGCGGCTGGACCGCTCAGTAATTAATTTAGGAGAGAATAATGAGTTTATTTGCAGATCGCTTAGTACGATACGATGATTTAATTCCGTGTAAGAACGCCTTTATTGATACGCGTTCGCCTGGTAGTGATCAAAAAGAAAATTTTACTATTATAGGTCCAGGTGTTGCAGAAAACCCTAATCAGCATGTGCATATTTCTATACCACATGGGTTTAATATTGGTGGCGCTCGCCAACCTGCTGGGTGCTTAAACTCGCAGCATAGCCACTTAACCGAAGAAATATTTGTTGTACACAGTGGCACATGGGCATTTTATACCGGTGTAGACGGTAAAGACGCTAAGGTAATTTTAAACGAAGGTGATATTATTTCGATTCCTTTAGATATTTTTAGAGGATTCGAAAACGTAGGTAATGGTATTGGCTACTTATATGCAGTGCTTGGCAGTGACGATCCGGGTAGAGTACTTTGGGCTCCACAAGTATTTGATATGGCAAAAGAGTTTGGCCTTATTTTACTTGAAAATGGCAGTTTAGTAGATACAACGCTCAATGAAAAAGCCCCTGATGGGGTTAGTCCAATGGCTGTTACTAGCAGCGAACAAATAGCGCAGCACCGAATAATAACAGACGAAGAGCTTGCGCAAACAGTGGTCAGAGCAAGTGATTTTAATTGGAACAAGCACTCTTACCTAAGCCAATTCGAAGGTGTTTACGAAGCACCGCTAGTGGGTAATTTAAATGCCGATACGCCTATTCAAACACAACTAAATTGGCCACATGGATTTAATATATCAGCGTTAAAACTCCAACCAAATGCAAAAATAGCAAAACACATTCGTTTTGAAGAAGAGGTTATTTTTGTTCATCAAGGTAGCTTAACCATTGATTTAGGCGATGAAGTATTAACGCTTACTCAAGGAGATACATTTTCAGTTCCTATTGAGCATAGCCGAGCGTTTAGTAATGAAGCGAAAAATGATTGTATTGTGTATATTACTCGCAGGAATGATTCGCCAAAAGATCCGCAATTTATTTAAACTTTAATGCCATATGTAATTTAAGGCACTTAGCTTGTTTTAGCTAAGTGCCTTTTTCGTGGTAAAAAACCAGTAACCAGCATAGTGCCTACAATTACAAATAGTGCGCCTAGTAATGTATTTGGCCCTATTTGCTCATCTAAAAATAAATGCCCCCAAAATATGCCAAATAATGGAATTAAAAAGGTGACAGTGAGTGCTGAAGTTGGGCCTATATCGTCAATAAGTTTAAAAAATAATATATACGCAAGCGCGGTACATACAACGCCCAGTACTAATACACCTAGCATAACGTTGGTGGTTGGAACTTCACGTATTGGCATAAATAAAATAAGTGGCAATACCATAAAACTCGACGCCCACATTGAGCCATGAGCGTTATCGAATGGGGCCAATTTGGGCGCATTTTTAGTGTAATGCGATGCAATGGCATAGCAAAGTGAAGCGCTTAATGCTGCTACTATGGCTATGATTGATTGGCTATTTAATACAAAGTGATTTTGCCCAACAAGTATTGCAACACCTATCAAGCCAAGCAATAAACCAAGCACCATACTTTTGGTCGGCTTTGTTTTTGTCCATAAAATACCTACTACTGCGCCCCAAATAGGGGTTGTTGAATTTAAAATTGATAAAGTAGAAGCGCTTATAGTTTGTGCTGCATAGGCAAAAAATAAAAACGGCAAAGCTGAATTAAACGCGCCTATAATAAAAAAGTGTTTTTTGTGTTCAATAAAGGCTAAACGGCGCTTTAAGTATAAGGCAACAATAAATAAAGTAACTGCGGCAAAGCCAACTCTAAACTCAATTAATACTGCAGGCCCCAAGCTGTTAGCTGCCATTCGCATAAATAAAAATGATGCGCCCCAAATAGCGGCCAGAAAAAATAATCGCAGTAAGCTTGCTAAGGTCATGATAGTATTTTAATTATGCATATTGGGCTTTAGAATAGCAGGGTTTATAAACACTGTAAGCCATATTCGGAACTGGCATATAAAAATAATAAATTAAGGACAAGAATGAAAAAGTTCTCCGTAGCTGCAGCTTCTATGGTATTTATCACTTTGTTGGGTGGATGTAACTCTAGCCCAATCAACCTTTACAGTGATACCACCATGAAAAAGAATGAATACAATGGTATTAAAGCGTATCGAAAAGGGCAGTTTGAGGCCGCTTTCAATTATTTAAAAGAGCCTGCTGGGCTAGGCTATAAAAGCGCACAGTACACGTTGGCGTTTATGTTTTTAAAAGGCCAATACTTGGAGCAATCTACTAAACTAGGGATGGGCTGGCTAGGCGTTGCAAAGGAAGCGGGGGTTGAAAATTGGTCTGCGCAATACGATGCATTTTACAGTGCAGCGACTACGCAACAAAAACAACTAATAGATGAAACAGTTGCGGTGTATATAACGCAATTTGGCGTTAAGGCACAAAATATGACCTGTCGTCGTTCAACTTCGCCTAGGCGTACATTTGGTGAAGTTAAAATTGATTGCACTAAGCACGAAGGTATCGTTACCGAGCACGAAATACAAATAATAGAATAGAGTTATAGCTTTTCTAGCTTCTTTTCAAAGTCGCTTTTAACTATTTCAAGTGCTTTGAGTATTTCTTCTGGAGCAACATCGTGTTGCTCTAAAATCATTATTAAATCTACTGCAAGTTTAATATGTGTAGGGGCTTGATCAAGTGGGTTTGTCATTTAACTCTTTCTTTTTTGATATTTGGCTTATGGCAACGTTTATAGCTGTTTGCACGCGTTGTTCCATATGTATGCGTTCTGATTGTGGTAAATAAAATGCCATATCAACATCATAGCGAATGTATCGTGGTGGGAGCTGGTTTAGTACTGTACAGCAAAAGTCAGCCATTACGTCTTCATCATATTTTTCGTCAAGTTTAAGTTTGATAACTTCTTCGACTACAATTTTTTCGTAATAGTTGTGTATGTCTTCGTGTAATCGCATATTCCCACCGCTTTAAAAAATAATCCGTTTAACTGAGTCTATACTAAGGCTTGCTATAAATCGATAGCGGCTTTAAAGAGTTGTTTATGAACGTTAATTAGCTCACTTAAATTACGCTGATAACCTCCGCCTAGGGCGCACATTAATGGGATTTGTTGTTGCTTACAAAAGTTGAGAACAAAAAAGTCGCGCTTATATACGCCATCCAGTGATACATCAAACAAGCCTAACTCGTCTTTAGTATAAATATCAGCCCCAGCGTTATACAAAATAATATCAGGGTTATGAATGCGCACGCAAAAATCGAGTGCTTGGCTTACTGTAGCAAGGTATTCAGTGTCGGTTGTTTTAGCGGGTAATGCAAAATCGTAAGTAGACTGTTGTTTATTACGTGGGAAGTTTTGTTCACAATGAATTGAGCAGGTAATAATTTGGTCATTTTTTTGAGTGATTTGCGCTGTGCCATCGCCTTAGTGTACGTCGCAATCAAAAATTAAAACAGTGTCAGCTTGATCGGTATCTATTAAATGTGCAGCGGCAATAGCTAAATCATTAAAAATACAAAAGCCACTGCCAAAATCGCTATAGGCGTGATGATAACCACCGCTCAAGTTAAAGGTTAGATCGTGACTAAAAGCCGCTTCAGCTGCTTGAATACTCCCGCCAATTGATAAAAGAGTACGCTCTACAAGTTGCTGCGAATAGGGAAATCCCATCTTTTTAATTGCTTTATCGCTTAACCCGCCAGCTAAAAAGTCATCTATATAACGTTGGTTATGACATAGCGCAAGTTTAGATGCGGTTGCTTTTTTAGGTTCTTGAAAAGCACTTGCCAAAACACCGAGGCTTTCTATTTCGGTTTTAAGTAGCTGATACTTTTGAATAGGAAAGCGATGACGTTCTGGCAGTATAAGGTCTGAATACAATGGGTGATAATAAAGCTGCATAGTAAAGTGCGCCTTAACGCAGTTGTTGTTTTTCTACTTGTTGTATTTTGTCCTCAGTGGCAGAAATTGCTTTTCTGCAGCGACCTAACCGAGCATGTGTGCTTAATATTTCAAGGTTAAGCTTTTGTGCTTTAGCAGGCGAGGCTTTATCCATTTGCATTTTACGCTCTTCAATCATGAGCACTAACCGACGTTCAAACTCATGGTTTTGTTTTAATTCGTCATAAAGCTCGTGCGATGATTGCATTATTTTTTGTACAGCGTGCTTATAAACAGTTTGCTTAGGACGAGGTTTATAATGGCTTTTGTTTTCTTTAACCCAAATAGGCGTTGATTTAATAACATTAAACACGGCTTGTACTTGTGCGCCAATGCGTTCAAGTGCGTAGGTATAAGCATGACGATGCTCGCTTGGCGGTAATCGTGACACTTCGTCTTCAATTTCTATTACGTAATCGGCTAGGTTCATGCTTTTTGTACTAAAAACTGCGCGGTCAAACAAGCTCGGTTGCGCCTGCATATAACGGTTTTTAGAAAACAGTTTAGCTTTATCAAATTGCTCAGCTTGTTGTTTTAGCGTTGCAACTTGTTGGCGTAGTTTATCTAAAGCCATTGAATGCATATTAAAAGTAAGCCTCGTAAATTAGTTTTAATGCTAAAAGTATAACCATAGTATTAAATACAGGGCGAATAAATTTACTACCAAAGCGTATTGCCGAATGCGCGCCAAACCATGCGCCTAGCATAATAAAAAAGCCCATTGTTATACCAAGTAAAAAATTTACATGGCCGAGTGCTACAAAGGTAATTAAAGATATAAAGTTAGAAACAAAGTTCATTGAACGCGCTAAGCCACAATTGAGTAGCAAGTTCATTTTATAAAGCATGCCATTGGAGGCTGTCCAAAAAGTACCTGTACCTGGGCCTGCTAAACCATCAAAAAAGCCTAATGTTAAACCCTGCAGCCACTGTTTTACTTTCATCGCTTTGTTGAGTTTAGGGAGTTCATCACCTTCGGTAGTACTTAAATTACCAAATAAGCTATAAGCGGCAACTAAAATAATAATAATAGGCAGTAGCTTGTTTAAAAAGTCGATACTTAAATGGTCAACAATAACAGTCCCTATCAATGCACCTATTGCGGTTGCAATAACGGAGGCAGCCCAAAACTTTGGACTAAATAAGTTCTTTTTATAATAGGTATAGCTTGCTGTTAGGGAGCCAAAACTTGCAGCTAGTTTATTGGTGCCTAATGTTAAATGTGGAGGTAAGCCAGCAGTTAATAAAGCGGGCACAGTTAACATGCCACCGCCACCGGCGATAGCGTCTATAAAACCTGCGGCAAGTGCAACAGCACATAAAACAGCCCAGGTAGTTGGATCGAGTGCGAGTTCAAACATTAATAATCTATTTGTCTTTTAAAAGGTGGTAGGGTGTCGAGCATGGCTTTACCGTATCGCTTAGTAACTAAGCGTCTATCGAGAATAGTAATACAGCCTTCATCACTCTCTTTTCGCAGCAGTCTACCACAGCTTTGTACCAATTTCTTCGCGGCGTCTGGCACGGTAATCGTTAAAAACGGGTTGCCGCCTTTGCTTTGTACAAATTCTGCTTGCGCTTCTTCTATAGGCGAAGTAGGTACAGCAAACGGGATTTTAGTAATTATTAAGTTCTCTAAATATTTTCCTGGTAAATCAAGGCCTTCTGAAAGGCTTTGTGTTCCAAATAAAATACTGCCTTTGCCTTCGTCTACATTTTTAGTGTGTAATTTAAGCAACGCTTCTCGCGACATTTCACCTTGTACTAATAAGTTAAAACCTTTTGTTCTAAGAAACTTTGTTACATGGTCCATTTGCCAGTAAGAAGCGAACAATACAAGGTTCGCTTTTTTATCATTTAGGTACTCTGGTAAAGTTTTAGCTAGGTGATCACTAAAGTCTTTATCGGTAGGTTCTACTTTAGATACCGGAATACGTAAAGTGGCTTGTTTGGGATAATCAAAAGGAGAAGGTACTTTAATAAATTTAACGCCTTCTTCTTTAGCAAGCCCTGTTTCGTAAGCAAAGTGATCGAACGAGCCGAGTGCACTTAATGTGGCAGAGCACAAAACAGCGCCTGCGCATTCGCGCCATAATTTATCTTTTAGGTAGTAACCCACTTCAATAGGGCAGTCGCTTAATAAGTGATCGTGATGGCTTTTGTATTCAAGGCGTTTTATCCATCGTGCATGCGGAGCACCTTCACCTTTTTTAGCATAACTAAACCATAGTTTGTTTAGCTGCTCTAAGCGGTTTATGTATTGCCCGCTTTCGCCTAGTATTGGGTCGGCAACGTAAGGTTTTATGTCGCCATCGCTAACATCTTGGGTAAGGGTGTCGTGCATTTTGTTTAAACAGCGCAGCGCATCTTGCGTGGCTTCGCTTATGTCTTTTGCTTTACTGTGCAATGATTTTGGAATTTCACCGTGTTCAAAACGATAAGTATCGTCTTTTGAATACTCAAAATCGGCATTATCAAGAATATCGCGCACTACTTTTAAATCTTTATTAGCGTCATTAATGCTGTCGCAAAGTTTAAAGTTTTGTCCAATAGCTCTTTGCCCCACTAAAATTTTAGCCATTTTCCCGCTAAACTTGGTGAGCTTATCAAGCCATTCTATCGTGCCTTTAATTGTGGCAGCAGCTGATGAAAAGTCGCGTGTGATGTGCGCTAAATGATGCGCTTCATCAATAACATAAATGGTATTGTCGGGTTCTGGTAAAATTTTACCACCGCCTAAGTCTAAATCAGCAAGTAGTAATGAGTGATTAATTACTAGCACATCCATTTGCATTAATTGATTACGAGCAAGCTGAAACGGGCACGTTTGGTGTGCTTTCATTTGGCGTTGGCAAGAATGCTTATCGCAGGCTATTAAGTTCCACACTCTGTCGGGTACTGTGTCAGCCCAGCTGTCTCTATCGCCTTGCCATTTTTTATTTACGTAAGCGTTATATAACTCATTTAAACATTTGGTTTCCATTGCGCTCAGTGGTGAAGTAAGCGTTGGCATAAAATCCATTTGTGTTTGGCTATCGCCATTAACCGCGTTATGTAATTTATGAGCACAAATGTAACGATGGCGACCTTTTACCAAATCAAATTTAAAGTCGAGGCCTGAATGCTTTTTAAAAAATGGCAGTTCTTTTGCTATTAATTGTTCTTGCAGTGCAACGGTTGCGGTAGAAATAACTAGCTTCTTTTTTTGCGCTAAGGCAAGCGGTAATGCGCCTAAACAATAGGCAAGAGACTTACCGGTACCTGTGCCTGCTTCAATAACACATATGCGTTGTTTTTTGTGATATTCGCCTGCAAGTGTTTTTGCTATTTCGGCTACAAGGTAATTTTGGCTGCTGCGAGGGCGATAATCGTTTAGGTTACTAGCCACATGCTGGTGTACTTGCCTAATTGTTTTTTTTAGTGAGTCAGAAAGCATGGGATGATTTACCTAAAGTATGTATATAATTACAGTGCTATGGATTTTAGAGTTATAAGAGTGTAACTACAAGAAGTGATGAAATTAATTTAGCAAAATAAAGTCTCTGAGTGTTTATTTAGGTTGAGTGTATGGCTTTAAAGCATTTTTAATTAAGTAAAAACTTACATATATATGTATAAGGTTTAGTAATAGTGTACTTAACAGCCGGTTTTATTGTTTCTTCTCATGCTTATGATACTGCAAACGGCATATGTTACGAAGCGTGGTTTTGTAGTGATAAAGGACCTATAAAAACGGTGTCGGCTAACGAAAATGCACTGTTTTTTATCAAAAGCAAAGATGCTGAAATAGCGAATGAAATATTAGTAGCTGAATCACTTAACTTTAATATTAAAAGTCTTGAGCTAAAAAACTTTCAGCAAGAAGATATGTCGGCCTGCTACTTCAAATCACTAAAGCATTTTTATTCTGCTGCTAAAGCTTTAAAGCAACGTGGAGTTGTATTATTTGAAGAAGATATTCGACCAATAGAGCGCTATTTAATGGAGCGCTTTATAAAAGGTGGAGCTTGGATAACGGGTAATGTATTTAAACAAGATGGCTATACATTAATAACCAACGCTAAATTAAAAGCGAATGAAGAATATTTCCCAACTCTTAATAAGCTCTCGTTAGACATTGAATGTAACGAAAGTGGGGTTTTGTTTTCTATTGGACTCGTGGGCTGTAATTTAGACTGTGTTTTAATGATTGGCGAGCCAGAAAGAGAGGCTACCAACCTCGAGTTTGATATTATTTGGTGTGTAGATGAGGCCGAGCTCTTAAAGGGATTAGAGCATTTTATTAAGCTTAGCGATCCTGATGTAATAATTGGCTGGAATGTAATTGAGTTCGACTTTGCTGTTATTCATGAAAGAGCTGAAGCACTCGGGATTAAGTTATTACTGGGTAGAGGAAATCAGCCTTTATATGTTCGAAAAGGGCACTTTACTCGAGTATCGATATCCGGGCGATGTGTAGTTGATGGAATAGACACTTTAAAAAATGGCACATATAGCTTTGAGAGCTTTTCGTTAGCTAATGTTTCAAATCAAGTGTTGGGTGAGTCTAAATTAATCGATTCGGGTAATAGTCTCCAGGAAATTATTAGGCAATTTAACGAAGATAAACTTTCTTTAGCAAAATATAATCGACAAGATTGTATTTTGGTAAATAAAATTTTTGATAAATTAAAGCTACTCAATTTTTCTATTATAAGAACAAAGCTTACGGGGTTAGAGCTTGAAAAAAAGGGCGGCTCTGTTGCTGCTTTTATCAATATGTATTTACCATTACTGCATCGCAGTGGTTATGTTGCCCCAAATATGGGCGATCATGGACTTACATTTGAAAGCCCTGGTGGTTATGTCATGGAGTCTATTCCTGGCCTTTATAAAAATGTCATTGTTTTAGACTTTAAAAGCCTATACCCCAGTATTATGCAAACTTTTTACATTGATCCACTCGGACTAATAGAAGGTCTGAAAAATCCTGAGCATAGTGTGCAGGGATTTAATGAAGCCGTATTCTCGCGAGACAAACACCACCTCCCTCTACTCGTTAAAAGCTTAGCGTCTCAAAGGCAGCTCGCCAAAGATAATCAAGATCAAATGCTTTCTCAAGCAATCAAAATAATAATGAATAGTTTATATGGCGTTCTAGGCTCAAAAGGATGTCGGTTTTACGATCCTAGGTTATCGAGCTCTATTACGTTAAGAGGGCACGAAATAATGCTACAAACTAAAAAATGGATAGAAGAGCTTGGTTATAGCGTTATTTATGGCGATACCGATTCTACGTTTATTAAGTTGGATGATGATTTAACCCACGACGAGTGTAATGAAATTGGCGTGTTTTTAGCTAAAAAGATAACTACAGATTGGATTAACGAGATTAAACAAACGCACAACTTAACAAGTCATTTAGAAATAGAATTTGAATCTCTTTATAGCCCTTTCTTTTTGCCAACCATAAGGGGAAAGCTAGTTGGCTCTAAAAAGCGCTATGTCGGTAAATTAATTAAACCAAACGAATCAAAACTAGTATTTAAAGGATTAGAAACAGTAAGAAGTGATTGGACTAAACTTGCTCAACAATTCCAGTTCGACCTATTTACTAGTCTTTTTGATGGAAATTTAAATATAAATGACCTTGTTAAAGACTATACAACAAAGTTATACCAAGGTGATTTTGATCATTTACTCATTTTTAAAAAGAGATTAGGTCAAAATTTAATCGATTATAAGAAAAATATCCCCCCTCATGTTCAAGCAGTTAAAAAACACCAGAAAAAAAATAGCGAATTTACGGTCAATAGGGGTGAATTTGTTACATTTGTTTACACAACTGCTGGAGTTGAACTATATCAAGGCTTTCATAGCTATGACTATGCAATTTATTTAGAAAAGCAAATTGTACCGCTAATTGAAATGGTCGATCTTATTTCGAACTACAATGTTTATTCTGGGTTAAATTCTCAGGATGAGCTTTTTTAACAATACCCAAAACAGCAACAATATGGTGTTTTTATCTTCTAAACCTTCCTGCACTTCCTTTTTATTGCGTTATTTATTCTTTTTTGCAAAATCCTATTAACTTTTATTGGCTTTTCAGTGTTTTTTGTTTATTATTTGTTTCAGTTACTGTTAAAAAGCTGTAACAATAAAATAAATAATGATTGCTACTATTAAGTAGTGACACCAGGGAGAATCAAATGTTAAATAATCAAGTAGCTAAAGCGGTGCGTATCGCACTTGCTTTTGGCGCAGCCTCAACAGCTGTTTTTTCAGCAAACTCTTTTGCAGCTGAAGATGAAATCGAAAAAGTAGAACGTATTCAAGTCACCGGTTCTAGAATTAAAAGAACTGACTTAGAAACATCTAGCCCTGTAACAGTAATGACTGCTGAAGAGATCAAGCTAAGTGGTTTTACTCGTGTTGAAGATGTTTTAAACCAACTTCCACAAATAGAAGCCGCTCAAAGCTCATTCTTAGCTAATGGCGCAACAGGTACTGCAACTGTTGATTTACGTGGTTTAGGCTCAAACAGAACTCTAGTGTTAATAAATGGTCGCAGAATGCAGGCTGGTAGTATTACCTCTCAAGTTGCTGACATTAACCAAATTCCAGCCTCTTTAATTAAACGCGTTGATGTACTAACAGGTGGCGCAGCTGCAGTATACGGTGCAGATGCCGTTGCTGGTGTTGTTAACTTTGTTATGGATGATGAGTTTGATGGTATTTCACTAAATGTGGGCTCATCAGGCTTTCAGCACAACAATGATAACAAGTACATGCAAGGTTTGATGGATGACAAAGGTTATGACTACGATACAGGTAATACTGGAATCGATGGTAAAGCTTATAGCATCGATTTTACTGTTGGTGGTGGATTTGATGGTGGTAAAGGTCATGCCGTAGGTTATGTTACTTATAACCGTCAAAACGAATTAGTACAAGGTACTCGAGACTATTCATCGTGTGCTTTAGGTGGCAATGGCCAGTCATGTAGTGGTTCTGCTACGACTCCAAATCCTCATTTTGATATTTACCCGGTTGTAGACGGTGATGTTGATTACGATCAGAATCTTTTTGGTTATCTGAATCCAAATGGCCAAGGTTTTATGGAAGATGATGGCTACCGTTACAACTTTGCACCGGTAAACCATTTTTTACGTCCAAATGAGCGTTTTACGTTTGGTACATTTATTGATTATGAAATAAATGAACACTTTAGACCATATTTAGAATTTTCATTTATGCACAACAGAACAGCAGGCCAAATCGCTGAATCTGGTACTTTTTATAACGAAGAAATTTTATTCGATTATAACAACCCATTATTATCTGATCTTCAAAAAGAACAACTACAAACGTTATTTGGCCAAGGCAGCGATGACCAATTTGTTGCATACATTGGTAAACGTAACGTTGAAGGTGGTCCACGAGAGGATAACCTTGAGCATACGTCATACAGAATCTTGACAGGTATGGAAGGTGAGATTAACGATAGCTGGTCTTACGATATTAGCTATAACTACTCTGCAACAACATCAAGCTCAGTTTATAAAAATGACTTACTTTCGCCAAAAATTGCTCCACGCGTTGGCGCTGTAGGTACAGAGTGTGATACTGCAGATGGTTGTTTGCTATATAACGTATTTGAATTAGATGGTGTTACCGCAGAGCAGGCTGGGCAATTAGCTGGTGTTGGAACACAAACCGGTTTAGTAACACAGATTATTTACAGTGGTTACGTTACCGGTGAATTTGATTGGAGCCTACCTTCTGCATCAGCTCCTATCGCTGCAGTATTCGGTTTTGAACGTCGTGAGCAAGATTATGAACGTGTTTCAGATACGGTATACGAAGAAGGTCAACTATTAGGTCAAGGTGGTCCATCTCCAAGTTTGTACGGTGCTATTGATGTAAATGAAGTTTATGGTGAATTACAAATTCCTGTACTTGACGAGTTAAATGTATCAGCCGCTGCTCGCTGGTCTGATTATTCAACAACAGGTTCAGACACTACATACTCAATTGGTACAGATTACACGATTGCAGATGCATATAAACTAAGAGCAAGCTATGCAAAAGTTGTGCGCGCACCAAATGTTGGTGAGTTATTCTCTGCACAAAGTATTAGCTTATGGAGTGGTGCGGATTCGTGTTCAGGCGATACCCCTGCATTCTCACAAAGTCAGTGTGAAAATACTGGTGTAAGTGCTTCACAGTACGGTGGTATTGGTGAGTCTCCAGCGGGTCAATATAACCAATTCGCAGGTGGTAATCAGTTACTAGAACCAGAAGAAGGTGATACATTTACAATCGGTTTAGTTGCAAATCCATTAGATGGATTCAACTTCTCAATTGATTACTTCAAGATTGAAATTGAAAAAGTAATTGGTGTTGTAGGTGCAGAAAGAATTATTAACAACTGTG
Source organism: Pseudoalteromonas sp. Z1A8 (assembly GCF_011378855.1). Classification (GTDB taxonomy): domain Bacteria; phylum Pseudomonadota; class Gammaproteobacteria; order Enterobacterales; family Alteromonadaceae; genus Pseudoalteromonas. The sequence continues at coordinate 42,487 of NZ_WTLB01000017.1, forward strand.
CTGAAACAGGCGATGCATTCTTCTGTGACAATGTTACTCGTAGCCCATCTGGCAGCTTATGGTTAGGTCAAGCTGGTTTCGTTACAAACTTGAGCGATAACATTGGTGGTCAAACATGGGAAGGTGTTGACTTTACAGCAGCTTACAAAATGGACCTAGAAGAAGGTGCATTAAACTTTGATATTAATGGTTACTACAGCATTCAAAAAGAAGTTGAACCTATTTTAGGTGATGCGGATTTAGCTTACGATTGTTCAGGCACTATTAGTACAGACTGTTTTGCATCTCCGAAATGGCGTCACACAGCTAATGTAAATTACTTACGTGATGATTGGCGTGTTGGTGTTAAATGGCGTTATTACGGAACTGTAGATTATGAAGGAACTGCAGATACGTTATTAATTGATGATGGTGGTATAGAAGCATATAACTTTATTGATGTTTCGGGTAGCTACTCATATAACGAGCATTTAACCTTTACTGGCGGTATGAATAATATCTTCGATAAAGAGCCACCGTTAGTTGGTAACACTGTAGCTTCTAATGCAAACACTGTAGCTGGTTTTTATGACACGTTAGGTCGTTTTGTTCATGTAAGCTTTAACTTGAAATTCTAATATTAGAAATTTAATTAAAAGGCCCATAGTCACGTGACTATGGGCCTTTTTTGTATTTAACACATTGCTTTAATAGGTGTCTTTTAAGTCAGACCCTAATATGAATTTTTATACTTCTAGCTATCGTGAATTTTAAGTGTGATATTTACTTTTTAAATTTAACCTCCCCCGATTCAAACTTTACCCCACTCTAAAAGATACACATTTACCTTTGTAACTCTTTTGCTGTAATAAGGTTGCAAAACTATTTTTTCTAAACATTCATTCCAAAAATCAATAGGTGCAAAAATTACATTAATGTTATTTTTGCACCGTGTTTATTTTGTGTTACTTTAACTTGTTGTAACTAAAGGCATTTTTTTAGTTAGCCAAGTGTTGACCTTTTGGTTGGGTTGGGACTACTATTCAAATCGAAATAGGTACTGTGATTAATTACAGACCAGGTAGAAAGTAAAATAATTAAAATAGTATTCTAGGGAGAATCCAATGTTAAATAATCAAGTTTCAAAAGCTGTTCGCTTAGCGATTGCTTTTGGTGCAGCATCTACAGCTGTCTTTTCTGCAAACTCGATGGCTGCTGATGAAGGCGTTGAAAAAGTAGAGCGTATTCAAGTTACCGGTTCACGCATAAAGCGAACTGATATTGAAACAACTGTACCAATTACATCAATTGGCCGAAGCGATATTATTCAAATGGGCGCATTGAATGTAGCCGATGTATTGAATCAGTCACCAGTTACTATTGCTGGCTCAAACCAATCAAATAGTGCATTTGGTACTACGGGTGTTGGCTTAAATACAACATCGCTACGTAATTTAGGTTCTTCAAGAACATTAGTATTAGTTAACGGTCGTCGCTTTGTATCAGGTGTTTCACCTTCAACTGGTTATGCGGTTGATTTAAACGCAATTCCAGCATCAATGATTGAGCGAATTGATATTCTTAAAAGCGCTTCATCTGCAGTTTATGGTTCAGATGCTGTTGCAGGTGTTGTGAATATCATAACACGTAGCGATTTTGAAGGTGTTGAGGTTAATGCTCAAACAGGTATTTCAGATGAATCCGATCGTGAAAAATACTCTTTAAACCTTACGGCAGGTAATACATGGGATTCAGGTAGTGTTACAATTGCAGCTGGATATGATGACGATAAAGGCCTTAAATCATCTGACCGTAATTTCTCTAAATATGACCAAGCTATATTTTTGAATGATGAAGGTGGTGAATATGTAGGTGTTCAAAACTCTTCATACCCACCTCAAGGCCGTGTTGGCGGATATAATGCTGATGGTACACCTTATGTCGGTGATGAGAATTCATTCAATCGTGCTTCTTATCGACAGTTAGTGACTCCGCTTGAACGTAAATACGCAGCAGTTAACTTTAAACAAGATATTTCAGATAGTGTTCACTCTTTCACGGAAGTAAACTGGAATTCATCTAAAACATACAACTCAACTACTGAGCCTACACCTTTTACTACTGACGACGTATATCTGCCTTCACGTGGCGGCGTTGGTGGCATTAAGCTAGGTAGCCCTTTAGTGCCGGAATTGTTGCGCCAAAATTTAATGGCTGATAATCCAGACTTAACCGCGGGTGATAATATCCCTACGTTAGTTCGTCGTATGGTTGAATTTGGTGCACGTTCGACAGACTTAGAGCGTGATACTATTCGTATTGCTACAGGTATTGATTGGGACATTAATGACAACTGGCTTTTAAATACATATATTTCTTGGGGTAAAACAGACCAACGTCAAGAAAATGGCGGCCAAATTAATGTTGAACGTGCTGCTAATGCACTTGATGTTTATACTAACTCAGCGGGCAATGTTCAGTGTTCAAATGAGCTAGCTGTTTTACAAGGCTGTGTACCTTTAGATTTATTTGGTGCAGGAACTTTATCTGATGAAGCTGTGGCGTATGTAAAATCACCAGCAAAATCTCAGGGTCAAGTTGAACAATTTATATTCTCTACAACTCTTTCTGGTGAACTACCAATTGAACTAGAAGGTGGTATGGTTGGTTTGGCTGTAGGCGCAGAACATCGTCTTGAAAAAGGTTCATATTCTCCAGGTGATTTAGCTCAAACTGGTGCATCGAGTACGAATAAATCGGATCCTACTGATGGAAGTTTTTATACTAACGATGTTTTTGTAGAAACTGTTTTACCAGTACTAGAAAATGTTGAACTAGATTTAGCCGCTCGTTACTCAGATCATGAAATTGTTGGTGGCCAAACAACTTGGAATGCAGGTGTTCAGTATTCTCCAACTGATACAGTAAAACTAAGAGCATCAGCTGCACGAGCAATTCGTACACCAAATATTGCTGATCTATTTGGTGGTAGAGGTGAAACATTTGCTGGTATAACAGACCCTTGTGATTCAATTACTGCATCATCAACAGGTAATGTTGCGGCAAACTGTCTTTCTATCCCAGAAGTTGCTAACAGAGTTGCTGCTGATGGTGGATTTAATTTGACAACAATTGAACGCCAAAGTACCGGTGGTTATGTTGGCGGTAATGAAGAAGTAAAAGAAGAAACTTCAGATTCATTTAGTGTTGGTGCTATATGGCAAGTAACGGATGAGTTCTCATTAACTCTAGATTACTACGATATTGCTGTAGATAATGCAATTGCGACTACAGGTAGAACAACAGTATTAAATCGATGTTACGGTGTTAGCCCATCTGAATTTGATTCAAATTGTGGTGGTGCAATACGCGACACTAGAGGTGCTTTAACAGAGGTAAGTTCTGGTACAAGTAATGAAAATGATTTAAGTACAAAAGGATTAGATATTGAATTAAGCTACAAACAAGAGTTTGCTTACGGCGAATTCTCTGCTGATTTAATATGGAATCACTTGTACGAATACCTTGAAACATCGATTGAGTCAGGTGAAGAGATTGACTACAGAGGTGAAGTATTAACGCCTACAAATCGAGCAAACCTGAACTTAGGTTATGCAGTCGATGACTTTGCGGTATCATGGCGCATGAAGTACTGGGCAAGCTCAAATGATAGTAATATCGAAGGTAACCAAAACTTCTCAACGGGCGCTCCGTTAGACAAGTTCAATAGATTCCCAACTGTTATATATCATGACCTATCAGGTACTTATAACATTGCAGATGGTACAGATGTTACTTTATCAGTTAGAAATGTTTTTGATAAACAACCTCCTGTAGCAAACCAAAGCTCTGTAAGTGGAGCAACAGGTGTAAATACTGTTGGTGAAGCTTATGATGTTACTGGTCGTTACTTCCAATTGAGTTTTACTACTAAATTCTAATTGTTATTTATATAAGAACGATAAAAACCGCGATTTTAATCGCGGTTTTTTTATGAATAAATTTTATATACATTAATAAATTATGTGCCGTAGTTATTTTTGAAAAATAGCCTTATACTTAAAAAGAATATTTAAATAAATCCAATCATATAATTTAGCGAGATATAAATGAAAGAAGTCCGATCTTTTATTAAAACAGCATCATTAACAGATCTTGAAAAAGCTCAACAGCTTATCAATGATGCAATTTCAAAATATACCCAGCAGCAAAAAGCGAAACAGGAAGTTTTGGATCTTTTAAAAGAAAAAGGACTTACGCTAGAAGATTTACAAGATGGAGCATCTGACAAGCGCACTAAAGTTAAGCCTAAGTACCGTATGGAACTTAATGGTGAGACTATAGAATGGACAGGCCGTGGTCGCCGCCCTAAAGCGTTCGAAGGTGTTGAGCTTGAAAAGTTTTTAGCCTAAAGCTAAATTAAGAGAAGCTTCGGCTTCTCTTTTTTGTTTACATTTAATTAAATAAAATTATAAATGCCATAGCAATAATTTGCTAAAACTCCCTTATTAAAATCTATTCCCTCCATGAGCTATACACTAAGACCTTACCAGCCAGAAGCTTAAGAGCGCACGGCTTTATACCTGATAACCCAGCTATAAGCAGTTTATCTCAGTTATTGGGCTGCAGTATCCGACTAACTCAATTACAACCAGAGTCTTTGCTAAATACAACATGATTTATTAATGGTTTTAAAGTTAATGAGAGAAAGCACTTGATTGTTTACTTTTTAGTATCAAAAAACAAGTGTTTGTAAATTAAACGTGTAATTAGTTACCAAGGTGTTGACGTCATGGTTAGGTTAGGATTACTATCTAGGTACAGATGGGTACTACATTGAATAGTAAACCCACTTTTGAAAAAACAAAATAATAAATAAGTATTCTAGGGATAATCAAATGTTAAACAATAAAATTTCAAAGGCAGTTCGCTTAGCGATTGCTTTCGGTACAGCATCAACAGCTGTTTTTTCTGCAAACGCAATGGCTGCAGATGAAGGAGCTGAAAAAGTAGAACGTATTCAAGTAACTGGTTCACGCATAAGTAAAGCTAGTCTTTCTCAACCAGCACCTATTGTTACTATTTCTGCAGAAGATATAGCAAAAGCTGGTACTCCTGATTTAGGTAGCATTTTAGCGGAATTACCTGCGATTGGTTCTACCGATACGTTAGTCGGAAATAATGATAGTAACGCATCCGCTGGTGTAAGCTCTGCAGATTTAAGGCGTTTAGGAGCTGCAAGAACATTGGTTCTTGTTAATGGTAAGCGCCATGTAGCTGGAGCCCCTGGATCGTCACAAGTAGATTTAAATTCAATTCCTTCTGCCTTGATTGAGAGAATTGAAATCATTACAGGTGGTGCTTCTGCTATTTATGGTTCTGATGCTGTTTCAGGTGTTGTGAATGTTATTTTAAAAGACAGTTTTGATGGCCTGCAATTTAACGCATCTGTTGGCAATTCAACAGAAGGAGTGGGAACAGAAAACCATAGTTTAAGTATTGTTGCTGGTACTGAAATTGCTGGCGGTAAAGGTAATATCACATTTTTTGCTGGTAAAGATAGAATTCGACAAGTGTTAGGTACTGACCTACGCCAAGCGAATGCCTATGGCACAGTTGATAACCCATTAAACACGGGTGAAAATGACGGTATTCCAGACCGAATAACTGTTCCAAATGTACTATCAGAGAGAATTAGTGATAATGGTGTTATCAATCCATTTGGGGCCGATGGAAGCATCTATACATTTAATGATATGGGTATTGCTGAACTTATGCCTGCTAGAGAGGCAAGTGGTAGCTTTGCTTTTGGTAATTTTCCTGATGGTTGTGAATTCTGTGCGAATACTCAAGAATATGAAAACTTATTACCTGAACTAGAAAAAATAACAATTGGTTCTACTCTAAATTATAATATTACAGATGATCACGCATTTTATAGTGATTTTAAGTTTATCCGTTCTGAAATTGAACAACAATTTCAACCTTCTTTCCGATTCGGTAACATTAATATAAATGTTGAAGATAATCCTTATTTAGACCGAGACCTACGTCAGAAATTACTAAATGAAGGTACTAGCAATATATCTATGGCTAAGTTCTTCGGCGAACTTGGAAATCGAAGCGCAGATAACAAACGTGAGTTATTCCGAATTGTTACAGGATTTAAAGGGTTGTTCACTTTAAGCGAAACAGACTTCGACTATGATTTTTATTATGTTTATGGTCAAACTGATAACCGCCGTAAAACACTTAATGATCTTATTCCTAGTAACTTAACAGCTGCACTTGACGCTGTAATAGACCCTGCTACGGGTGAGGTTGCGTGTAGAAGTCAAGTTGAAAGTTTGCAAGGTGAAGGCTACACAGATCCAGCAGGTGTAAACCCTAGTGCTTGTACGCCATACAATGCATTTGGTTTCGGTCAAGTTTCTGACGCGGCAAAAGATTATGTCTCAGCGGACGTTACTCGTACAGATAAAATCACACAAGAGTTTATTGGTGGTAGTGTAACTTTTGATACTGGTGAGTTTTTTGAACTTCAAGGTGGTGCAGTTGGTTTTGCAGCAGGTTTTGAATACAGAGAAGAAACTTCTGAAAGTATAACAGATGAGTTTACTAAAGCAGGATTTTTAACAAATGCTGCCACTCCAGATGCATATGGTGAGTTTGATGTTACAGAAGGGTTTATAGAGGTAAACTTACCTTTATTAACTGATGTCGCTTTTGCAAAAGAGCTTAGCCTTGATGCTGCTTATAGAACAGCGGATTACTCTCATGCTGGTACAGCGGATGCTTGGAAAGTAGGTGTTTTGTATCGCCCAATTGATGACGTTCGTATACGTGGTACGTACGGACAAGCAGTGAGAGCACCAAATATTTCTGAAGCTTTTGATCCTCAGTCACCGGGTTTTGGTCGTGTTGCAGATCCTTGTGATGCAGATAACATTGGAGATAATCCAAATCGTGCAGCTAACTGTGCAGCTCTAAATATTCCTGCAGACTTTCAAGCAAATGATAATGTGAGCGTAGATGTTATTAGTGGTGGTAATCCAGACTTAGAGTCTGAAACATCAACGTCATTAACTGCCGGTGTTATATGGACTCCTAGCTTCTTTGAAAACTTCTCGGTTACAGTTGATTACTATGATATTGAAATCGAAGATGCGATTTCGTTCATTGCAACACAAAGCATTGCAGATAACTGTGTTGACGCTGCAGGTGGACCAGACCAGTCATTTTGTTCTCAGATAGACCGTGATCCAACCACTCGTGATGTTACTTTAGTTCGCTCAGGTTATTTAAATGCCGCAGCGACAACTACTCGTGGTATTGAAGCTGATTTTGATTACAACATGAATTTGGCTGATTATTCTTTAGAAGGGGACTTAAAACTTAATCTATTCGTAAATCACCTTATTGAGCTTGAAGATTTCGAATTTCAAAATCGCCCAGATAAAGTAAATGTAGAAAATGGTGAAGTGGGTGACCCAGAGTGGCAAGCTAGGTTCTCTGCAGTTTATAAGTACAATGATTTAGTAGTTAACTGGACCTCACGTTATATAGACCGTTCTGCTAGATTTGATCTATCTCCGGAAGGCGATATTGAAGAAGATCTTAAGCCAGGTTATGTAGGTTCGATCATAACGCATGATATTTCTGCAAGTTATCATGTATTTGATAACACACGTGTAGGTTTCGGTATTCGTAATCTTATGGATAAATTACCGCCAGCGTATATTTCAGCTAGCGGTGGAAACGAAGCTATTTATGATGCTATAGGTAGACGCTTCTTCGCTAACCTAAGCGTTGAATTTTAATTAATGAGTTAACTTAATTCTTAAAAGATAAACCCTATAAATAATTTTTATAGGGTTTTTTTCATCAAACTTCTATTAAATAAAATTAAAGTTTAAAACTCCTAGCCATTATTTGCTAAAATCTCCTCATTCAAATCCAATTATTTTCCCATGAGCTATAAACTAAGACCTTACCAGCAAGAAGCCGTAGAACGAACCGTTTTACACTTTAGAAAGAGTAATGATCCTGCCGTTATCGTGCTACCAACTGGTGCAGGTAAAAGCCTTGTTATTGCTGAGCTTGCACGCATAGCTAAGCGAAAAGTATTAGTACTTGCTCATGTAAAAGAGTTGGTTGAGCAAAATTCTCAAAAATATAAAAGTTTTGGTTTAGAGGCGAGTATATTTTCAGCTGGCTTAAAAGAAAAATCATTAAACCATCAAGTAACCTTTGCCAGTGTGCAATCACTGTCCCGTAATTTAAATAAATTAAATGAGCATTATTCATTACTTATTATTGACGAATGCCACAGGGTAAATGGGGATAAAAAAAGCCAGTACGGAAAAGTAATAAGCAGTTTAAAAGAATATAACCCTCAGTTAAAAGTATTGGGTTTAACCGCAACACCTTATCGATTGGGAATGGGGTGGATATACCATCATCATTATCATGGCTTTGTTAAAGGAACTAAAGAAAGCCCGTTTAAAAGTTGTATTTTTGAATTGCCGCTCAGGTATATGATCAAACATAATTATTTAACGCCGCCAAACGAAGTTGATGCAGCGATTAGCCATTATGATTTTTCGTCTTTAGATAGTAATGCATTTGGGCAATATACGTCTGATGATATGAATGCGCTTTTAAAAAACAGTGAGCGCGCTACGAAAGCTATATTACAGCAAGTAATTCAATACAGTGAAGAGCGTGAAGGTGTTATGGTTTTTGCCGCCACAGTAATGCATGCTCAGGAAATATTAAGCTACCTACCAGCTCATCAAAGTGCACTTATAACAGGTGATACGCCAAACACTGAGCGCGATAAAATCATTAAGCAATTTAAAGCTAAGCAATTAAAGTATCTAGTTAATATATCGGTATTAACAACCGGCTTTGATGCACCGCATGTCGACTTTATTGCTATATTAAGGCCTACAGAATCAGTTAGTTTGTATCAACAAATTGTGGGGCGAGGCTTGAGGTTATCTGAATCAAAAACGGATTGCTTGGTAATAGATTATGCTGGTAACGGTTTTAATTTATTTCACCCTGAAGTGGGCGATAAAAAAGGCGATAGTGATAATGAGCCTGTGCAGGTACTTTGTCCTGGCTGTGGTTTTGCGAATATATTTTGGGGTAAAACTGATTCAGCAGGAAAAGTAATAGAGCACTTTGGCAGACGTTGTAAAGGGTTGTTAGAAGACGATAGTGGTCATAAAGAGCAGTGCGATTATCGTTTTAGGTTTAAAGAGTGTGAGCAGTGCGGTGCCCAAAACGATATTGCTGCACGACAATGCCATGATTGCGGCGCTGTAATGGCCGACCCTGATGATAAGTTACGTAATGCGTTAAACCTAAAAGACGCACTTGTGCTTCGATGTAGTGGGTTATCGGTAACTCAACTTAAAGATGAACTTATTAAAGTAACGTATTTTGATGAAGATGGCGCAAGTTGCGATGAGGTATATAATCTTGCCAGTAGTGGTGGGCAGTTTATATTTAATAAACAATTTGGTAAACGCGTGAGTCATGGGCAAACACCGATAGACTTCAAAACGGCAGAGCAGGTAATAAAGGCACAATTTGAATTAGTGCCACCAGATTTTGTTATTGCACGAAAAAGTAAAAAGTATGGTTGGAAAGTGGCTGATAAGCTATTTGACTATAAAGGGGGTTTTAGAAAGGCAAATCAGTTAAGCCGCTAGGCTTAACTGATAGAGTACTCAGGACAAGAGCTAATTAAGGTTCTTCACCGTCCATTAATCCCCAGCCGTCACCGTAGCCATTAAAGCTATTAGCAATGCTTTCAATGTATTGCTCTGCTTGGCCTAGAAGAGTGTGCTCTGGCACCATTTGTACTTGAGTGATTACTTCCCAAACGCCAGTGTCTTTGCATTTTTCAAGCTCAGCATTTTGAACTAATGCATCAGATACTATTTCTTTAGCAAATTTTTCAGCGTCAGCTTCTTGTTCAAATAAAATAAAAAAATCGACTTGGTGCATTTTATTTAAATCAATGCCAGCAGCGGCTATTTCGGCTAAAAGTTGGCCGTTATCATCATCAGGGAATTGCATTAAAAACTCATTTAAAATTAATTTTGTATTCGTATGCACTATTGTAACTAAAATATTGTCTTAACGCGTACTAATTTTAATTATATCAACCTTAATACAATACATAATTTATCATCTTAGATTGCCATTAAGTTAATGTGTTGCTCATTATGGCTATGCTAATATGCTTCTAATTCGTCAATTATATATTTAAGATATTAAAAGTAAGGATATTTACTTGTTTATTAAGTTTTTACGTTGCATGTGTGTTGTGAGCGCTTTAATTGCGACAAATAGTTATGCGGCAGAAAAAGTCATAGAAGATTACGAAATTAAAGGACTAAGTGGCGATTTAGAAAATAACGTAGCTCTTTACCTCAAGCAGTTAATTGGCGAGAAGCCAACCCGTACACTTCGCCGTTATGCTCAAAAACAAGTACAAAATAGTATAAAAGCACTTGGCTATTACAGCCCGACCGTCGAGGTTATTTATGATAAAGACGACAGTGAGTTAATTGTTAAAGTTGAGCGAGGACCTGCAACTCGTATAGAAGCAATTAATATTACGCTAAACGGTGATGGTCAAAGCGATACTCAATTACAGGCATTAATTAAAAATACCAACTTAAAACAAGGTGATGTTTTAAATCATGGTAAATATGACTCTGCTCATAAAAAAATAGAATCAATGCTACTAGAGCTTGGTTATTTTGATGCTAAGTGGCCAGCGCGCAAATTAGAAGTGTTGCTTAAAAAAAATAGTGCTGTTATTACTTTTATAATTGATACCGGGGTTAGGTATCAGTTTGGCAATATAGAAATAGCGAGTAATACTCCCGCCGAAAAATATATACGATCTATCGCTCCTTTTACTCAAGGTCAACCTTATAAATCAACGCATATTGCTGACTATAATCTAGATTTATCAAGCACACCTTATTTTGCCAGTGTTCGTGTTTACGCCGATATTGCTGCACGCAAAAATAGCCAAGTACCGATTAAAGTTGAAGTATTACCCAAGCCCGCTAACAGTTATGAAATTGGCGGTGGTTTTAGTACTGACTTAGGACCCAAAGTACGTTTTAAATGGAGTAAACCGTGGATCACAGAAGACGGCCATTACCTCGAAACTAATTTAAATGTGGCACAAAAACAGCAAGATATTTCCATGGCCTATACAATTCCGGTTGATGATCCTAATGATGATTTATGGCGTTTTTCTGTCGGTTATAAATTAGAAGATGAGCTAACAAACGACACTTACAGTGAAATATTAACTGGGCAAGTTCAGCGCCAATGGCTCACTGAAAATAAGTGGGTGCGCACAGCCTTTTTACGCCGTGACCAAGAAACCTACCGCATTGGTGATGAGCCAGAAGAAAGTACCGAAATGTTAATGCCCGGCATTAGCTATGCACGTAAAAAGTCAAAAGGCGGCACCACTCCCTATTGGGGAGAGCAGTGGCTTATATCTGCTGAGTTTGGCTTAGATGACGTGCTTTCGAGTACTAATCTGATTAGGGTGCAAATGCAACATGCATGGCTACGCACTTATTTTGACCGCCACTTGGTGTTTTTAAAAGCGAATGTGGGAGCAATGCTTGTTGATGATATTAATAACGTGCCATTTTCACTTCGGTTTTACGCAGGTGGTGACCAAAGTGTTCGTGGTTTTGCGTACCAATCAATATCGCCCGAGAACGACGACGGCGAGCTAATAGGTGGTAAGTATTTACTATCGGGCACGATGGAATATAACTACCAGTTTGCTAAAAACTGGCGAGCAGCTTTATTTGTTGATGGTGGTACTGCGACTAATGATTTTTCTGATGATTTTGAAGTAGGCGCTGGTTTTGGTTTTCGCTATTTAACACCCGTTGGCCCAGTGCGCATAGACCACGCTTGGGGATTAACAAAAGAAAGTAAAAGCACACGTTTAAGTATTACCATAGGGCCAGAAATTTAATGTCAGTATTAAAAAAGATAACAGCCGCCGTAAGTGCTATTTTTGTCACGTTAGTTGTTGCACTATTTTGTTTGTTATTTACCGCACCCGGTAATCAATTTATTGCTTATAGTGCTAACAAAGCGGTTGATGGACTACATATTGAAATTAAAAATGGCCGCTTTATTTATAATGATGCCTTTAATGTGCGCTTTACTAACAACGGATTGGACTTTAATGCACAACAATTGAAAATTGATTTGTTTTGGTGGCAGTGCGATGGAATTTGTATAGATAACTTAAGTGCTAAATCTATAAATTTAACATTACCAAAAACTGCAGAGTCACAAGAAGAAGCCGCTGCAGAACCACTTGAAAAAGTTAGCTTACCTTTTAATATTGCTGTAAAAAACATTGCGATAAACAAATTTATTCTAGAGCACCCAAGTGCAAACGTAAGTGTGGATAACTTTAAACTCTCAGCAAAAGCAGAGGGTTCAAAGCTGACGGTTAAAAGCCTGAATATTCCCACCATACTTGTTGCCTTAAAAGAGCAAGATGCGAAAACACAAACGGCGCAAAATACTCAAGCGCCTTTAACACACCTACCTGCATTGCCTAATATAGAATTTACTTCGCCACTTGATTTAGTTGTTGAAGACTTTGAAATAGCTAACATTACGATAGAACAAGACGAAGCGCAGCATGTTATTGAAAACATCTCACTGCAATTAAGTGTAGAAGATGCGGTTATTAATTTAGAGTCATTCTCAGCAAAGTATGATCAGTGGCACCTTAATACGCATCTTAACGCTGAGCTTGCAGGAGAATTACCTTTAAAAGGGAGTGTGGTTTTACAAAGTGATGAACATCAAGCTAACTTGGAGCTAGATGGCGACTTATCAAACCTAAACCTAAATTTAGAAACGCAGGGGCAATATCCACTTAGTTTAACGGCAACGGCAAATTTAAAGCAAAAAAACTATCCGTTTGAGTTAAATGGCAAAATTAAGCAGTGGCTTATTGATGCGCAAAGTAATGAGCTGAAGGTTAAAAATGTTAGCCTTAATGCTAAAGGTAATGCCGACGACTATCAGCTTACACTGCTGGCAAATAGTCAATTAGGCGCGTACCCAGCTGTAGATTTAAATACACAGCTAAGAGGAAGTCTTACAAAAGCAACGCTTGAAGCGCTTAGTATAAAAGCGAATGAGAGCAGCGCAGTGATTAAAGCCAATGTTGATTGGCAACAAGGCATAAAGGCTAACTTTAATGGCACGCTTGCTAATTTAAAAGCGCAGTATTTAACTGACGCTGCAACAAGTGATATTTCAGGGCAGTTTGAAGGCTCGTTTAATGCTGCAGCTGATGCGTGGCAGCTACAAATGAATAATACAAAGCTAAACGGATTACTTAACGATGTACCACTAGAGTTTGCTTCTAACTTTAAGCTAGACAACACGTTAAAAGCGAACATTGATAGCTTTTATTTAAGTAGTGGCACCAACAAGTTAGCGCTAAGTGGGCAAGTTGACGACATTTGGCAGGTTGATGGCAAAGTAACGCTAAAAAGTGATGAAAAAGCTAATATTCCATTTACTGCAGATGGCTTTGCAGATTTAAAAGTGAGAGGCGAGCGATTAACGCCTTCAGTTGATTTAGCGTTAATGCTAGATCGCTTTATTTTTGATGAAATAAACATTGATAAATTATCAGTAAAAGGGCAGTTAGATACCGCTGCCGATTGGCAAACCGATGTATCTGTGAGTGTTGGTTCGGCGCTTGTGGCTGACCAACAAATTAATAGTGTTAAAATTGATGCCAGCGGCGATAAAACAGATCATCAACTTACGGCATCAGTAGATGCAGAACAAGGCATTATAGAGCTTGAAGTTAATGGCAAAATTAATAATGCCACCTGGAATGGCGAGCTTAGTAATGTAACGCTCGGGGATAAAAAGCTAAGCTTTAGCAACACTAAAAATATCGCCATTATGTTTAACACTCAAACTAGCGACTTTAATGTAAGCGCGCATTGTTGGGCATCTGAGCAAAGTGAATTATGTATAGACACGCTAGCTCAAACAAAAGAACTTGGTCAGCTAAATGCTAAACTAAGCAAATTAGCACTTGAGGAGCTTAAGCATTTTCTACCTCGTAGCATTCGTACTCGCGGTAATATAGCTGGCGATATTGCACTTAATTGGCAAGGCGGTGCGCTTAAAACATTACGCGCAAATATCGATTCTACTGATTTAACAGCGGTACTTACCTCGGAAGAAGATCGTTTTAAATTACCAATCGAAACATTAAGTATTAGTGCGTTTTCGGATTCTCAAATTGGCAAGCTTGAAGCTAATTTAGAATCAAGTGTATTAGGAAAAATTAATACACAAATTAATATCGATGATATACAAAATACGCAAGCGCTTAATGGCACCATTAATATCGATAAAATACTCCTTTCAGACTTACAACCTTTTCTTGAAACGCTCGAGCAGTTAAAAGGTGATATTAGCGGAAAAGTCGCGTTAGCAGGTACGTTAAAAGATCCATTATTAAATGGCGAGCTTAATGTGAGCGATATTAGTTTAGAGGGCGATCAATTACCTATAGCGCTGCAAAAATCAAATATAAACGTATTGTTTGATAAAACAACAGCCACAATAAAAGGCAACTTAAACGACAATCAAGGCGGTAAAATAAATCTCACCGGTGACGTTGATTGGCAAGGTGCGCAACCTGCTGTAAATGTGGCAGTAGTTGGCGAGCAGTTTTATGTACGCGCGCAGCAAGGGGTTACTTTTAAAGTATCGCCGGATTTAAAAATAGGCTTGGCTAATAATGCACTCAAGCTTGCTGGTGAGGTAGTTGTGCCTTACGGTCGTATAATGATTGAAGAGCTCCCTGAGGGCGCAGTGCAAGTTAGTGATGATGAAATTATTGTTGATCAAAAAACTGAAGCTACCGAAAAAGTCCCGTTTGATTACGACATAAATTTAAAAGTGATTGTTAAAAACGATGTAAAAGTAGAGTCGTTTGGCTTGGAGTCAAAAGTTGTGGGTGATTTAGCGATAAAAATGAGTCAAGGTGCGCCAATTATAGCCACAGGTGAGCTTAACTTAATTGAAGGTACTTACTTAGCCTTTGGGCAAGATTTAATAATCAGTACTGGGCAAGTAGGTTTTAGCGGTTCAATTGAACAACCATTTTTAAATATTAAAGCAATACGTAACCCCGATACGACTGCAAATGGTGTCATTGCAGGAGTTACGCTTACGGGTAATGTTGAACAACCAACTCTCAAAATATTTTCTGAGCCTGCGATGGATCAAGCACAAGCACTTGCATATTTACTTAATGGCCAACCTTTGGGAGATGGAGAAAGTTCGTCAAGCGATGCTATGCTTACGCAGTTATTACTCTCTCAAGGTGTTAGCCGCAGCGAAGGGGTTGTTTCTAAGGTAGGTGAAACCTTTGGGTTGTCAGATGTAAGTTTAAGCTCATCAGGTAGTGGTGATAGCACCAAAGTAGAAATATCAGGTTACGTAGCACCCAGCTTACAAGTTAAATATAGCGTGGGTGTATTTGATTCGCTCAGTGAAGTGGCTGTGCGTTATCAGTTACTTTCACAGTTATACATAGAAATAACGAGCGGGCTATATCAAAATGTTGATGTGCTATATAAGTTTGATTGGGAATAACCAAAACCATAAGAATTATAAGGATATAGGCGATGAAAAAAACTATATTGCCAGCTCTGCTTGGTGTTTTATTAAGCGGGTGTGCTCAGCAACTCAGCAATGATGTTGCTAATCAAGAGCTACCTTTAATGAGCGCTAGTGAGGTAATTGCTAGTGCAACAGATAATGATTGGCGAGTAGTGAACGCTAAAAATATTTTAAAGATAACGCTGCCAACGGGCGATGCGTACATTGAGCTTAATGAACAGCTTGCCCCAAAGCACGTTCAAAACATTAAAAAGTTAGCGCGAGAAGGGTTTTATAAAAATACTAGTGTGTATCGATTTGTTGAAGGTTTTGTGGCTCAAGGTGGCGACAGTTCGGGTAAAAAGTTAATTAAAACTGCAGATAAAACAGTTCCAGCTGAGTTTTATTTAACAACAAACAAACCCCTTTTAATTACTGAGTTAAATGGTGACGGATATGCGCCAGTTACCGGCTTTTTAAACGGCTTTGCAGTAGCTCAAAACTCAGCACATACACAAACATGGCAAGTGCATTGTAGTGGTGTGTTTGCCATGGCGCGCGATAACGATATAAATAGTGCGAGCACGGAGTTTTTTGTAACGATAGGGCAAGGCCCGCGCTACCTTGATAAAAACATTACGGTGTTTGGTCGAGTGTTAGAGGGTATAGAGCATTTTAACCGTTTAGCGCGCACACCAACTGAAGGTAAGGCATTTAACCCAATTACCAATATACAGGTGCTTGGCGATGTACAAAGCGATAAAAGTATATTTAAAGTGATGAAAACAAACTCACCGGTGTTTAAAAACTTAATCAGTGCTCGTAAAAACCGTAATGAGCCCTGGTTTGTTAAAGCACATAATTACGTTGATGTGTGTGGTATGCCCATACCCACTAAGCGCGAAGTTATACCAATCCGCAATAATACTTAATCATTTTACGGGGCTAAACGTGTCGCTACCTGCGTTAAAAGATTCTCATTTACGACTGCATGGATGCAGAAGGTAGAGCAATGCAGGAGCAATTGCCGAGAACAACTAAATAGCGAATTTTTTGCCTAGCTATCAACACGTTTTCCCAGCCTCAAAATAGCTCACTTAATTAAGCGAATTGGTATTAATTAAATATACAAATAGAAAAGGAGCCTAGGCTCCTTTTTCAATACTTATATTCCAGTTTAAAATAATCTACTGACGATTAATTTTAACTGCAAATGGTGTATCGTTATAATGCGTAGAGCGATACGGGTTTATATCAAGCCCACCGCGACGAGTATAACGCGCGTAAACCTCTAACTCTTTAATATTAAGTTGTGTTGTTAAATCGCTATAAATACGCTCAACACATTGCTCATGAAATTCGTTATGCGTTCTGAACGAAATTAAATAACGCAGTAACGACTCGCGACATATTTGCTCGCCAGTGTACCGTATAATCACACTTGCCCAATCAGGCTGGGAGGTAATTAAACAGTTCGATTTAAGTAAATGGCTGTAGAGCGTTTCTGTTACTACGTCATCACTTTTTGCTTTAAGTGAATTAGCATCAATATCGTAATTACTAATCTCAATATCTAAATCATCAATACATTCACCTGGCAGCGCCGTACACGGTAAGCAATTGTAATCATCAGGATTGTATAAAGTCACTTTGACAGAGCTGTTAACCGCGTTTGATAAATCATCAATTAGATGCTGTTTTACTACATCAATGCTTTCAAATCGGGTTTGATTAAAGCTATTTAAATAAAGTTTAAACGACTTTGACTCAATAATATGGCTGCTTTGGCATTCAAAGGTAAATAAGGCCACGGCAACTTGCGGTTTACCCTTATTGTTTAGCCATGAAAGCTCGTAACCAGTCCAAATATCTTGGCCTTTAAATGGCAGCTCTGCTTCGTCAATATTTAAAGCATCACGATTTAGTTTGCGCGCAATAGGGAAAAGCAAGCTTGGCGTGTACACATCTACATACTCAGTAGATTTGCCTAATACGCTACCTTTAAGGTCTGGAGAATTGCTGTAATCTGTCATGTTTGCTCTTAAATAGTTACAATAGGGACATTATATCTAATTTAAATGAGTTTCACAGTATGTCTGTTGCATTGCTTATAGAACAACTTCATCAAAAATTTAGCGAAAAGACCCTTAAAAACACCGCAAAGTACCCACTTATAGCGCACGACGAGCAATGGCCAAGCCCATCAGAAGTTGGCAAGGTTGACGAGCAAGGAAACATTCAATGGCAGGGGGCGCACCAGCAACCAGCAGGTTCACTGAGTGATTTAGCCAATGCACTTGAGCTTGAATTTCCAAAAGAGCTTAGCGAGTTATATGGGCATATGTACGGTGGAAGTATTTTAGCTGTGATTGATGGGCATCAAGTTGAATTACTACAGGCGTGGAATAGTGACGACTTTGACATGCTGCAACAAAATATAACGGGTCACGTTTTAATGAAACGCAAGCTCAAGCAGCCAGAAACGGTATTTATTGGGTTAACAGATAAAGATGATTTACTAGTAAGTGTATTGGTGCACTCTGGAGAAGTATGTTTAGAGCATGTAGGCAAAAACACACACCATGTACTTGCTCCCAACATTAATGCTTTTTTAAAGGCATTAGAGGTTTAAAACGCATTTAATAAATCAGCTTAGCGCTATCACTAAGCTGATTTTAAGCGCTCATTACTAGGGCGTGTTGACCTTTCGTGATTGATTTTGCAGCTGTATGTTTGGTTTTTAGGCAAGGCAGAGCCTATGTAGTGTGGTTATTCCCCATAAATAGGCGATAACGAAGCATAAATGCCAAACATGCGCTGCCCTTTGGGTTCTTTCTAGGGACGATTTACTCTTTGTTGCTCGGTTTTTACTTAGCCCACTAGGTTACAAACCTCGCGCCGCGATTAAATCGTCTCTAGATTGAACAAATTTCAATCCACAAAGGTCAACACGCCCCAATGGTTACTGAAAATCCCACGATATATTAGACACTAAGCCACATGGCTCACATCTAAAGTCGAATAACCCAAACCACGATTCAGGTAATTTCCAATCGCCATTGCAGCTAGGGCATTTTCGTTCAAGTTCAGACGCTTTATCTACGCCGCCTACACGGTATAAGTAATAGTAAGTTGGTTTTTTGGTTAAAAAACTAATTCGCTTTGTTATGTCTTTTCCGCGTCTATATAAATCGCTTTTAATACTCGATATTTCTTCAAGTGCCGGAAATTCACAACGGGTTGCGCCGTTAATTTGAATTTGATCGCAGGCTTGCCAATCTTCTTGCCATTTAATCAGTGTTTTGTAGTCGCCATTAGCAATTGCTGGAATACGAAATAGCGGCACAGGCAAAAAGTCATCACCACAGTAAAGCGGGCTACACGTATGCACATAGGTTGTGTATAAAATATAACTCGATGGCTCTTTACAGCAATCAGCCCCGTTGGAATGTATATCTTGTCCAATCACTTTTACTTTTGGCGCAAGTAATCCAGCACTATGTAACTTTTCGATACTGTGCTTAACAAACGGGCTGTTATTTAGCGGGTGCATTGCATCTTCGGTCGGGCACATAACACGGGTAATAAAAAAGCCGTCTTTTAAAACGGTTGGAAATTCTTCACCCATTATTTGACCATTAAAACGCAGTGCATTTACTAAGCGGTTTATTGCCTGTTCGGCTTGTTCTAAGGTGGTGTCTTGGTAGCAATCAAAAGTTAAATCAACAACGAACATTTATAGTCTCAAATTATTTTTGTTCTAGCAGCGCAAGAAGTTTATCGAGCTTTTGCTCAATTCTATCTAATTGACTCGTTTTAAGCTCAGTATTATCTGACTGCTGTGGGTTTCTCATGAAGTTATTAATTGAATCAGGGTTATTTTTATATTGGCTTACTGCTGCAATAATCATCGGCATAGGAACCGGTTGTGCCAAACGGCTTTTAGTTAGTGCTACAGTAGGGGTTTTGCCTTCATCGAGAAGGGCTTTGATTGCATCAAATACAACTGAATTCATTAGATATATAACTCTTTAATAAAATAAATACGCAGCATATAAATGCTGCGCAGATGCTATGTTAGCAATAAATAAGGGAGGGTACATTAAATAAAGTTACTTACTTTGACGAA
The DNA here is from genome assembly GCF_011378855.1 of Pseudoalteromonas sp. Z1A8. Classification (GTDB taxonomy): domain Bacteria; phylum Pseudomonadota; class Gammaproteobacteria; order Enterobacterales; family Alteromonadaceae; genus Pseudoalteromonas. The sequence goes on from NZ_WTLB01000017.1 coordinate 62,321, forward strand.
GGCGTACGTCTAATTCGTCAATTACTTCACTCCAATCACCATCCTCAGCAAGCGATTCAGCTAAAAAGTGCTGTTGCGCTTCATCCCAAAAAGGCGCTTCTTGGAGTAGTGTTGTGTCTTCTAATTCATGTGAGGCAATAAATGTATCTATTTGATCGTCTGAATTGGGTAATCCAAGCTGTGCAAATAGTGTATTGATGTCGTGTTTAGTCGTATCCATGATATTGCTCCTTAAATGATTAAAAGCCCATACTAGGGATTAACTGTACTACTAGCTAGTTAAACTCTCGCTGAATTTACGGTTAATAATTTTAGGTATATAGTTAAATAGCCTATAGCTAAAATAATCAAGGAAATACAATGAGTGTAACCACGCCTGCTGATATGTTCAGCGTACAGTATTTAGCCGCAGAAGATATTAGCACTGCAGCAAGCCTAATTTATCAGGCATATCATGACGATCCTGTATTACAAAAAATGCTTAGCTACAATGACGAAAATAAATCAGTTTACGAAAAAAAATTACGATCATTAATTCGCGAAGAACTTAGTAGCTTTTGGCAAGAAAAACAGCCATTAATTGGTTTATACCGTAACGATAAATTAAAAGCAGTAGCCTGTGTATTTGAATCTAATAGCCAGCTTCAAGCGCAGCGTTATTGGCACTGGCGTTTAAAGTTGATGCTTAGTGCGGGCTATTTACAAACAAATCAGTTAATAGACAAAGAACAAACAATTAGAGATGCCCTTAAAGAGAAAGGCAATTACTACTTTTTAGCTTTTATTGCCGTAGATCCGCATTTTCATGGACAAGGGTTTGGTCGTTACTTATTAAGGGGGCTTGATGATTTAGTTAAATGTAATGCGGAGTCAACGGGGATGGCTGTATTTGTAACGCGAAAAGAACACACTGAGTTTTTTAAAACTGAAAAGTTTGAGTCATTTAAGCACCTTACTTTTAATCAAGTAGAGGGTGAGTTACTGTTTAAATCAATAATTGAGCCAACTCTTTAAAATTATGATGTAAGCCAATGCGCCCAAACGGACATAAGACCGTGAGATATATCTTACATTGCCGTGAGCATTGTCAGTTAAAGGCTACTAGTAAGTAGCCTTTTTAAGTTTAAGTTGTTGTTATTTATTGTTTATTTTAATTTTTCATTTTTGTGACGTTTATTTATTTAATGTTAAGTCCTATTACTCCCCCCCAATTGCTTTAAACTTCACTTTGTCAAGACGACATAGCTCAATGATTGAGTTACTACCAAGGATACGGAATAGGCAACATAGCAGACGCTAGCAGGAAGCATAAAGGACAAGTTAAAACGGATACAAGGAAGAATAAGGAAGTGCATGAAGCACTTAGTAACTAGGAGTTACTTTAGGATAATCACGGATGACGCTACAGGAAGTAGCAGGAGCGTTAGTTTACGTAGGGCGGCCAAGATGGCAAGTGGACATTGCAGGATGCAAAAAGTGGCAGGAGCTACTTAAAAGGATTACCAGGGATGATGCTACGGTATGTAGCCAAACGATAGATTTCGTGGGTTTGCCAAGGTGGCCATGGATATTGCAGGATGCAATGTGAGGGTAAACAAGGTTGTTTACTCGTTCAGGGGATGATAATACGGATTTAAGATAATGGATATCTAGCAGGATGCAGTCCAATTGGGGCGTAACTTTAGTTACGCCTTAGTTTTTTGTATTGAATTAATTTTTACTAAATCAAAACAAACTCCCTTAAGGTATAAGCTTTATATTTTATGCGGCGGAACAACCACACTTTTCAAAAACTCATTTTCCATAATTAACACACCTTGATAAGCATTTTCACCATCGCTTGAAAATTCAAATATAAATTCGCTTTTGATGCCTGGCTTGCCGCTCTTTAAAAAACCAAAGCGGCGTTTAGCACATGCAACGCTCATTAACTGCACCTGTAACTGCTCACTTTGGCGTTTAGCATGAACATTCGCCGCTTCAGCAACCTTTCGATTAAGCCAAAATAAGTAAATTACACTACCAATAAGTATGAACGTCCATAAACTTGCCATTTAAGAGAATAACCTTCCAATTGCACGTGCGAGGGTTTCGCTACGATTTTCTTTACGTAATAAGCCTAATAAATGCGGGCGAATAGTCGGTATTGCAACTAAGTCAGCAAAAATACTTGGAAATAACTCATCAATTTTTTGATGGTGCGCGCAATTATCCATAAATACATGTAAGCGTTCAGGGTTTTCTAATTGCTTAAAACAGCGCCCAGCTATTGTTAATAATACATCAGAATCTTGTCCCAATGGTGAGCTTAATACAGTATCAACTAATTGAGCGCATAGCCCTTGAGCTTGACCTTTTGATACAGATCTTAGTGCTGCTGTTATAGCAATTGTGTCGTTGTTACTAATTGCAGCTTGCGTGTAATTAACAAGTAACTCACTCATTGATGTTGGTATTTCAACGTGTTCAAGCATAGCGCTGAGTGGTTGCAGTACTTCAATAGGTAAATGCGCCCATGCTTTTTGCAGATTACTTAAGTTTGTATCGTTGTTTAAGCGTAGTGCAAAATCGGCAATACCCTGTAGTGCAACACTTTGCCAATTATCAAAACCAATTTTACCGCTAAAGTAAAGCTGAGCATGCTCGTAATACTGTGATGCGGGTTGTTTTAGTAGTACTTTTACTTGAGCGTTAAATGCCGCTAATTTATTTGCGTTTGGCGTAAAAACATAGGGATTATTATCAAGCTTGCCATCGGCTTGCTCACCTGTGATTTCAGTACCTAGCGCTTGAATAATCATATCAGCAAAATGATCGCGACTTGCACTTACTAGTATACTTTGTTCATCAAGCGGAAACTTTAAAAACCATACATAAGGTTCTTTACTGGCCTTAGTATCCCAAAATTGAATAGCCAGCCAAGCATGCCCTGCAAGTGGGTAAGGGTAAGGCACTTGAGCTTGCTCAATAGCTAAAAATTGTTTTTTATCAAGCTTTGTTATGTGCCTGCCAATATCAAAAGCACGCCACTGAGTACCCGCACCATCTAAAAGCTGACCTAATGTAGCTATGTGTTCGCTCATTGTTTTCTCAACTGTTTTTACTGCAAAATTACGTCAATTATACGTCATAGCCGCTTATGAGGGAACAGGGTATAATTGCATTACATATATAAAAGAGGGTGGTTATGTACCAGCAAACCCAAACTTATTTAGTGCAGCTAACGGCACTTTTACAAAAACACGCGCTTTGGCAAAGTGAGCCAGTAGACGCTGAAGCACTGCTTTCAAGCACACCTTTTTGTCACGACACAATGGCGTTTGAGCAATGGTTACAATTTGTATTTATTGAAAAAATACAGCAGTTAATAACGCATAAGCAACCATTGCCACGTAACTTTGCTATTGCGCCTATGGCGCAAATGACGCTTGTTAATAAAGCAGGAAGTGCTGAAATTATTGAATTACTAACCGCCCTTGATACCTTTTTAGGAGAACCAAATGAGTGAGCGTCCAGCGCCTATTGAATATGGCGAGCTGACTATTTTGTATCAAGATGAAAACTATGTGGCTATAAATAAGCCTTCAGGTTTATTAGTGCATCGCTCGTTTTTAGATAAACACGAAACCCAGTTTGCCATGCAAATGTTGCGCGACCAACTAGGGCAGCATGTATTTCCAGTACACAGGCTCGATAGACCTACGTCGGGCGTATTGCTGTTTGCACTGAGCTCTGAAGCTGCTCGCGATATGAACCAGCTATTTATTGAAGGTACTATTGCTAAACGCTATTTGGCCTTAGTGCGCGGCTTTGCGCCAGAGTCAGTATTTCTAGATAAACCGCTTAAAGAAGAACTTGATAAAATAGCCGATAAATTTGCAGATCAAGACAAAGCACCGCAAGAAGCGCAAACCCAGTTTAATTGCTTGCACCAAGTTGCATTGCCTATTCCTATTGGTAAGTACCCAACAGTGCGTTACTCGTTGGTTGAGTGTTTTCCAAAAACAGGGCGCAAGCATCAAATTCGCAGACACTTAAAGCACTTATCACTGCCTATTATTGGTGATGTAAATCACGGTGATAACCAGCATAATCAATTTTTTAGAGAGCATTTTGAGCTAAGACGCTTAATGTTATTTGCAACAGAGCTTAGTTTTGTGCACCCTTATAGTAATGAATCAATAACAATTAAAGCGCCACTAGGTGAAGACATGCTTGAAATATGTAAGCAGCTAGGTTGGCCAGAGCAAGAAAAGGATTATTAATGGCACATATTAGTATTTTTGTAGGCAGCGTTAATGGCGGTGCAGAGCGTTTAAGCGACGAAGTTGCTGCCACAATTGAGCAAGCGGGTCATACTGCTACAGTAATTACTGAAGCATCACTTGATGATATAAAAAATGCATCGCATATTTTAATTGTTACCTCCACAACAGGCCAAGGTGATGTACCGAGTAATTTGGCAGGATTGTACTTTGCAATGAATAGCACCTTCCCAATGCTTACAGATAAACCATTTGGTGTGATTGCAATGGGTGACAGATGTTACGGCGATACATTTTGTGGTGCAGGACGTAGCTTTGACGAGTTACTACGCGATTTACAAGCAAAGCCTGTGGGCAACCGCCTAGAAATAGATGCATGTGAAGATTTTGAACCATGGCCAGTAACCGAGCCTTGGTTAAAAATATGGCTAGAAAAACTACCTGCTTAATCCTTAACTTTAAGGTATTAAAAAAGGAGCGCATGCGCTCCTTTTTGCTTTTTTACTTTTAATATAGCTTTATAAATTAACTACTTCTGACATCTACTTTAAGTTTTAGCTTTTGGCCCGGTTGTAAGTATTTTTGACCTGCTAAATTATTCCACTTAATAATTTCGTTAACGCTCAGATTAAACTTAGACGCAATACGTGCTAGTGAATCTCCTCGGCGTACTTTATACGTAATAGTACGGTTGGTACTTGCCGTCGCTTGTGGTTTATTCGCCGACTTATAAACCGTTAGTTTTTGATTTAGGCGCAATACAGAGTTTTTCTTTAGCTTATTCCATTTAGCTAACTCATCCATAGTTACGTCATATTCGCGGCTAATGTCCCATAACGTGTCGCCACTTTTAACTGTGTGCGAAAGCTTTGTGCGAGTTGCTTTATTAGCAGCTAAGCGCATCTGCTTTGGTAAATGCTCGCTATTTATAGCGCCATCAGTAAGCGGGACTAATAATTCTTGGCCTACTTTAATGGTATTTGATTTGAGTTTATTAAGCGATCGGATTGCGCTTGAGCTTGTTGTAAACTTTTTGGCAATTACCGATAAGCTGTCGCCTCGAGCCACAATATAACGCTGCCAGCGTAATCTGTTTTTAACATCGGTGTTTGCTAGTTTTTGGCTAAATTGCTCTGCTTTATCAACAGGCAATAATAAAGAGTGTGGTCCATTAGGATCAGTTGCCCAGCGGTTAAAACCAGGGTTTAATCTGTATAGCTCAGTAAGCGTCATATCGGCCATGTCAGCGGCAAGTGCTAAATCTATTTGAGAGCCAACATTAACCACTTCAACCACTTGTGCATTAATTACTGGTTGCCAAGTAACGTTAAAGTCATCTGAGCGTTTTAATAAATCGGCAAGTGCTAACAACTTTGGTACGTAGGCTGTTGTTTCACTTGGTAAATCAAGAGACCAGAAATCGGTAGGTAAATGCTTTTTACGATTATTTTTAATCGCGCGCATTAAACGCCCTTCACCTGAGTTGTAAGCCGCAATTGCATTTAGCCAATCGCCGTCAAGTGTTTTATGCAAATACGACAAGTAATCAAGTGCTGCACGAGTCGACTGCACTATGTCGCGACGACCGTCGTACCACCAGTTTTGCTTTAAATCGAATCGTTCACCGGTTGCAGGCATAAACTGCCAAATCCCCGATGCGCTGCGATTAGAGTAACCAAATGGGTCAAATGCGCTTTCTACAATAGGGAGTAGGGCAATTTCTATTGGCATTTCGCGCTTTTCTACTTCTTCAACAATAAAGTGTAAGTAAGGTTCTGCACGTTTAGAAATACGATCTAAATAGGCTTGGTGGCGAGCGTAATAATTGCGCTCGGTAACAACAGGGCGGTTTTGTGGTATATCGATAGAAAGTTGGTAGCGAATTCGCTCCCACACATCATCAAATACAGGAGCTTCTTGCTCATCAGGGTCAACTTGTTGATATTGTGCGTTTACCATCAATGCATTGTTGATATCGTTTGGACTTGCGCCTTCGAGTTGCTGATTTGCTTGCGTGGCGACTTGAGAGTCTGAGTCTAGAGTTGTCATAGTTTGACAACCACTTAGCGCTAACGCCAAGGCTACTAATAGGGGAGATTTATTCATAAATACCAATACATCGGGTAAAAAACTCGGCGAATACTACCTGTTATGAGTTAACATTGCCACTTAATGACTTTTTTAAACGCAAGGATAGAATCATCACTTTAATTTAAGTTAATGATTCTAATTGATTTTTAAACCTATGTCTTAAAAATTGTCTTTGAACTGTCTCAGACTAGCAAAGTTTCCCCAAGGTTCATTGTTTTTTGTAACCGAGATAAATTTCTTCGGGACAAGTTCTGTAATGGTTGGCAAGTCGCTACGCATAAATGGATTTATTTTTAGCTCTTGTCCAATAGAGGTAGGTAATGAGATTTGATCATTACTGCGTAATTCATCTACTTTTTTACTGTACGCGAGTAACTCAGGGTTACGTGGTTCAACTGCTTTTGCAAAAGCAAGGTTAGCTTGTGTGTACTCGTGAGTGCAATACACACTGCAGCTTGCAGGCAGCTCTCTTAGTTTATTAAACGATTTCCACATTTGCTTTGGTGTGCCTTCAAATAATCGCCCACACCCACCGCTAAACAATGTATCACCTGTAAAAGCAAGTACATCATTTATATAACAAATATGATCAAGCGTGTGCCCGGGAGTTGCTAAAATAGTAAAGTTAACATTAAGTACGTTAATGCTCTGACCATCAGTAAGTGAATGAGTGATACCTTTAAATGGGCTATTAGCAGGGCCATAAACCGGTATATTTGGATAAGCGTCAACTAATGCAGCTACGCCATCGGTATGATCGTAGTGATGATGCGTAATTAAGATACCACCGAGCGTTAGGTTATGCTCAGCTAAATGCGCTAATACGTTCTGTGCTTGGCCAGGATCGACTACCCATGCTTGGTTACTGTTATCGGTAGTTAAACACCAAATGTAATTATCAGAAAAGGCTTTAATTGCTTTGACTTGCACCATGGTAAATTGCTCTATAAAGTGACAGTTAACACATAGTATAACGAGCTCAAAAAATGAAACCAGCCCTTAGTTTTCAAGAAGGACCCAAACCACTGTCGTGGCAGCAGTTTCCTCATGGGGATTATTTGCGCACAGACATCGAACGAAAGATGGAGCAATGGCTGCCGCGTATGTTTGGCTATCATATGCTTAAATTGGGTAATTTAAGTGGCGAATTAAACACAAGTATAAGTACGATTAAACATCAAGTGTGTGTTGCAGAGCCTGGGCCTTATACAGGCGTAGTTGCTGACATAGACGAATTGCCATTTTACGAGCACAGTATTGATGCCTGCATACTAAGCCACTGTTTAGAGTATCATTCAGACCCACATCACATTTTACGAGAAGCACATCGCACACTTATTCCGGGCGGCTATATAGTAATTACGGGATTTAATCCGTTTAGTTTGTGCGGACTTGCACAAATGCTGCCTTTTAGTGGTCAGAAATTACCATGGACGGGGCGCTTTTTTACCCCTGCGAGGGTTAAAGATTGGCTAAACTTACTTGGTTTTGAAATTGTAAGTGACGAACGTTTTATTTATTCATCACTGGCAAGAGGTAATAGGCTATCAAGATTTGAGTTTTGGCGGACTTTTGCAAAACAGTATTTAAAACCGATGGGCAGTGTTTATATGCTGGTGGCACGAAAAAGAGTTGCGCCACTTACGCCAATAAAACCTAAGTGGCATGCAAGGCCGCAGTTTGCGCCAGTAAAAGGGGCAGGGCTTAGACAAACGTCAAAGCAACACTTTAAATCGTGCGAGCAAGAAAATAATACCAATTGCATTAAATAAGTGATCTACTATAGCGCTAAGAAAATAGCACATTAACAAGGCGAAAATTGTGACATATAGTTGTTCTATATGAATAATTTTTAGCGCAGTTAGTGAGTTATTTAATGCGATAGAATGAACATGTTTTTAATAAAATTGGTATAACAACTAGCTTTGAATAAATTAAGGCTGGTAGCCTACATCTTCTAGTAAATCTTTACTGCCAGCGGCATCGCGCGCTAAATCGTCAACTATTTCGTTGTACTTATGGCCGCTATGCCCTTTAACCCATTTCCAGGTTACATTGTGCTCGCTACAGGCTTTATCTAGGCGTTTCCATAAGTCGACGTTTTTAACCGGCTTTTTAGCTGATGTTAGCCAGCCACGTTTTTTCCAGTTAGTGATCCACGATTCAATACCTTGCTTAACATATTGGCTATCGGTTGTTAGGTTTACTTCACATTCTCGAGTGAGTGATTCTAGGGCTACAATAGCCGCGAGCATTTCCATTCGGTTATTCGTTGTGAGTTTATAACCTTGGCTCATTTCTTTTTCGTGGCCGTTATAAATCATAAAAATACCATAACCGCCGGGGCCTGGATTACCTAAACATGAGCCATCGGTGTAAATCTCTACGGTTTTTTGCACTGTTTTACCTTGATCTTATGTACAATAAAGTGATTATAGAAAGATACCAGAATCAGGCTAAATTCGATATGGCACGTAGACAAATAGTTTTAGATACAGAAACCACCGGCATCGACCCTAAACAAGGGCACCGCATTATAGAAATTGGTTGTGTGGAGTTAGTAAATCGCCGTTTAACAGGCAATAACTTTCACGTTTATATAAACCCACAACGCCCAAGCGAAGAAGAAGCAATCGACGTTCACGGTATCACTAATGAGTTTTTACGTGATAAACCGTTGTTTCATCAAATTGCCCAAGAGTTTTTCGACTATATTGAAGGGGCAGAGTTAGTTATTCATAACGCGCCGTTCGATATTGGCCACATGGATAACGAATTTGCGCTACTTAATCAGGGCTTTCCTAAAACAGATACTTTTTGTCAAGTTCTCGACACGCTTAAAATGGCGCGTGACTTGCATCCAGGTCAAAAGAACAATCTTGATGCATTATGTCGTCGCTACGATGTAGATAACGGTAAACGAACGCTTCACGGCGCGCTACTGGATTCTGAAATTTTAGCCGATGTTTACCTTGCCATGACGGGCGGTCAAACAAAGCTAAACTTGAATCAAAATAAAGATGACGGCAGCGAGCAACAGAAGGGCGGCATAAAGCGTTTAAATAGTGATAGAGCCCCATTAGTTGTTCTGCGAGCAAGCGATGCTGAGCAAAGCGCACACGAAGCACGATTAGATCTTGTAAACAAAGAAGGCGGCCAATGTATATGGCGCGCTGAATAAGGCGATTTAATGAAAACGATGTATTTTGTAACAGCGTTATGTGCCGCTAGTTTATTTACTGGCAATGCATATGGCGTAAAACAAGTAGAAGTGCTCAAGCGCGATGGGCATCAAAATGAGATCCCTTTACTTGATAATCGTTTTCGCATAGATAGCAAAATTGATGAAATAACACTGCTCTTTTTTAGAAAGTCAGGCGCACCAGCAGTTATTTTAGTCAGGCCCGATGGCAGTAAGTACTTTGCTACTGACTCAGTTAAAAACCCTAACTTAGATTGGTTTGACGAACTCAGCTACGATTTAGTCACCATAAAAAAACCAATGGCAGGTCCTTGGCAAGTCATAGGCAGTATTTTGCCCGACAGCCGAATAGTCGTATTAGGCGAAATATCTCTTGAGGCAGAGCCTCTTCCTTCAATGTTGTTTAGAGGGGAGATAATAAAAATTACTGGCAAAATACTCAATGACGGTGAGCCAATTAATACAAATCTATTTAGAGATGTTGTTAGCCTTAATGTTGACTTTGTAAGTACCAACAATGAAAACTTTGCTAACTTTGGCGCAGGCACTCAAGAAGTCGCTGAATTTAAAGACGATGGACGCGGATTTGACGAGCGTCCTAAAGATGGTGTGTTTACCGGCGAGTTTACTTTAGATTTTCCTGCAGGTGAATGGACACCAGAGCTTTACGTTGCAACTCCGCTGCTACAGCGCCGTATTGTGCAAAATACAATAGAAGTGCACGAACCGCCTTTTGTAACCGAAGTCGCGTTAGCAGAGCAAGACACAGACGAGCATCTGTTAACTATAAATATAGATCCCAATATTGTTAAGCCAGAAACCGTCATCATTCAGGGAAAAATTTATTACCCTAATAACGAAGAGCAAATGTTTACCATAGATGCTGCAGCTAAAGACTCACGCCAGCTTAGTGTTAAGAATTATGATTGGGGTAGGTATAGCGTTGAGTTGTCTGTTTTTGGCACTAATATTAATGGCCGCGAATTTATGGCAACGCTACCAACGTATAAATTTGAGATAGAACGACCTATAGAAGCAGTGCCCGAAATTGATCCTGCAACGATTATTACCCCAGATAAAATGATTGAGAGTGAACCGGTTGAAGAAAAAATGGCCACATCTACAATTATTAGTTTAATTGTAGGCTGCAATACGCTCATTTTATTACTAGGTTGGTTAGCAATTCGTATTTTTGTGCAGAAAAAACCGATTAAATTTAAAGTGAAGCTACCTTTTTTAAAGAAAAAGAAAACAAGTGAGGGTGATGTTGCCGACACAGAAAAAAATCAAGTCGGTAAAAATGGCTCAAAAAATGACAGATCAGGTGAAATTTTAAACCTTTCGATGACAGATGACTAAAAAACCTATAAAAAAACAAAAAAGCCCTTGACGAAATAGGGGTTGGTTCGTATTATTCACGCCGCTGTCAGGGAGACCTAAACAGCAACGAAAATATGGAGTGGTAGTTCAGTTGGTTAGAATACCGGCCTGTCACGCCGGGGGTCGCGGGTTCGAGTCCCGTCCACTCCGCCATTTTCGTAAAACTTGTAAGTAAAAGCTGGAGTGGTAGTTCAGTTGGTTAGAATACCGGCCTGTCACGCCGGGGGTCGCGGGTTCGAGTCCCGTCCACTCCGCCAACACTTACACAACGTATGGTTGTAAAACATATTCTTATTATGGAGTGGTAGTTCAGTTGGTTAGAATACCGGCCTGTCACGCCGGGGGTCGCGGGTTCGAGTCCCGTCCACTCCGCCAACTATTTAAACAATGTTATATTACAAAATTTGTATGCTGGAGTGGTAGTTCAGTTGGTTAGAATACCGGCCTGTCACGCCGGGGGTCGCGGGTTCGAGTCCCGTCCACTCCGCCAACTATTTAAACAATGTTATATTACAAAATTTGTATGCTGGAGTGGTAGTTCAGTTGGTTAGAATACCGGCCTGTCACGCCGGGGGTCGCGGGTTCGAGTCCCGTCCACTCCGCCAACTATTTAAACAATGTTATATTACAAAATTTGTATGCTGGAGTGGTAGTTCAGTTGGTTAGAATACCGGCCTGTCACGCCGGGGGTCGCGGGTTCGAGTCCCGTCCACTCCGCCATTTGATATCATGATTAAAATTAGTAAGTGCATTACCCCATGCACATACCACTGCGGAGTGGTAGTTCAGTTGGTTAGAATACCGGCCTGTCACGCCGGGGGTCGCGGGTTCGAGTCCCGTCCACTCCGCCACTTGTTATTTCCTCAATAATAAGTTTATAAAATCCTTGATTAAATAATTCAATAAAACATTCTTTGCCTATCAGCTATCAGCTATCAGCTATCAGCTATCAGCTATCAGCTATCAGCTATCAGCTATCAGCTATCAGCTATCAGCTATCA
>NZ_WTLB01000017.1:74269-83765 GCF_011378855.1 Pseudoalteromonas sp. Z1A8
AATACATTCCCAATTATTATCCGTGTGAATACTTAATCCCAATCCCCCATTGTTCTGGCTAGTGCTCTATCATTGCGTTGTATCCATCCTCTTATAACTTTGAAACTTTGCGTTAGGTTTGATACCAATTCACTTAATTAAAAGGTCTATTTCGAGGTAAGAAAATCGTGTATATAATACCAACCTGCATAAATCTTTGATCAATTTAACGAATTAAATTGCACTATAACGTCGTTAAAAATTCGCTATTTAGCTGTTCTCGGCAAATTATCCTGCATCCATGCAGCCGTATATCAGGGTTTTTTAACACTGCTAGTATTAGGTTTGACCCTCCAGTTGATTCAGTATTATTACAAATGAGTTTAGTCATTCGCTTTATAGTGTTGTACCTGTAGGGCTCTTGAGGGGGTTTAAGTTTTTGCAGGTGTAGGAGAGGATAAATCAAGGGTATTTAATCAATACAGAGCTTTTGGGGGTGTTTAAATATTAGAGCTATCTAGTTGTACCAACCGGCATAATTATTTTAACAATTTAACGAAGTAAATTGTTTCATAACGGTACTAAAAATTTTTATCTTGCACAAAAAAGCCAGCACGTAATGTACTGGCTTTTAGTCTGTAAATGCTTACTTAGTTAATTAAGCTGCATCAGCTTCTTTTTTAACGCTATTACGCGCGGCTTTGCCTGCAAGTAAATCAGCAGGGTCAAAGTCATCAACGTTAATAACATCTAAACGAGATTGCTCAACAGCAGCTAGTTTATCAGCCTCTGCTTGGCTTAATATGCCGGCTTCAAGACCCATTTGCGCTACTTTATCAAGCTGGAAGAATGGCAGTTTAAGGCCTTTTTCTTTACATACTCTTTCAAATAATGGCTCAACATCAAGGACGTCTTTAAGCGTTTGCTCTTGACGACCTACAAGGTTAAGCGGTTCATTTGTTAAGTATACATAGCTTGCTAAACGGTTACGCGTTTCGCTAGGCACTTGTAGTAGTTGTGCTAGTTTATGCTCAAGTTGGTCAGTTGGTTTACGAACAGGGCGACCAAACGGGAATAACAATACTTTTAATACGGCACGTAATGGAGCCGAAGGCATGTTATTAATTAAATCAGCAAGTGCACGTTGGCAATGGTAAAGGTGATCTTGGCAGCTCCATTTAACTAGCGCAAAATCTTCTTTTTTACGGCCTTCGTCGTTGTAACGCTTAAGCGTTGCAGACACTAAGTATAAGTAGCTTAGTAAGTCACCTAAACGTGCAGAAATACGTTCTTTACGTTTTAGTGAGCCACCAAATACTGCCATGCTAATGTCAGACATAAGAGCAAGTGATGCACTAAAGCGTGACGCTATACGGTAAAATTCAGCTGTTTCGTCATTGTACGGCACACTTGTAAAACGAGCACCCGTAAGTGCAAGCCACTTAGTACGTACAAGGTTCGACATAGTAAAACCAATATGACCCATTAGCGCTTTATCAAATACATTAAGCGCTTCTTCGCGGTCTTCTATTTCACATGCACCAAGCTCTGTTAGTACAAATGGATGACAGCGAATTGCACCTTGACCATAAATAATCATATTACGGGTCAAGATGTTTGCACCTTCAACGGTAATGGCAATAGGTGCACCTTGATAGCCACGACCTAAATAGTTATTTGGCCCAAGCATGATGCCCTTACCGCCAAGTACATCCATTGCATGAATAGTTGCATCACGCATTTGCTCTGTAAGGTGGTATTTAATAATGGCAGAAACAACCGATGGCTTTTCGCCTAAATCAACAGCACCCGTAGACATACTAACCGCAGCATCAGAGCTGTAAGCGTAACCAGCTAATTTAGCTAGTGACTCTTCAACACCTTCCATTTTACCAATAGGTAAACGGAACTGACGACGAATGCGGCTATACGCACCTGTCGCAATAGCAATCATTTTGATACCACCGGCAGAGTTTGACGGCAATGTAATTGCACGACCAACCGATAAACATTCAACCAGCATACGCCAGCCTTGACCAGCCATATCTGGACCACCAATAATGTAATCAAGTGGTACAAAAATGTCTTTACCGCGAGTTGGACCATTTTGAAATGGTACGTTCAGCGGGAAATGTCGACGACCAATTTCAACTCCAGGCGTATCCGTTGGAATAAGTGCACAGGTAATGCCTGGCTCTTTATTGTCGCCAATTAAGCCATCTGGATCTTGTAACTTAAACGCAAGACCAAGTACGGTAGCAACTGGGGCAAGTGTAATGTAACGCTTATTCCACGTTAAACTAACACCCACAACTTCTTCACCATTCCATTGCCCTTTACATACCACACCGTAGTCAGGAATTGAGCTTGCATCAGAACCCGCTTCTGGCGAAGTTAACGCAAAACATGGAATTTCTTGACCGCTCGCTAGGCGCGGTAAGTAATGATCTTTTTGTTCTTTTGTACCATAGTGCTGTAATAATTCACCTGGGCCTAAAGAGTTCGGTACACCAACAATTGATGAAAGTAATGTTGATTTACTTGTTAGTTTTTGAAGTACACATGACTGTGCAAATGCAGAAAACTCTAAACCGCCATATTCTTTTTTGATGATCATGGCAAAGAATTTATTATCTTTTAGATATTGCCATACATCTTGAGGAAGGTCGGTTAGTTCGTGCGTTGCTTCCCAATCGTCCAACATGCTACATACTACTTCAACAGGGCCATCAACAAAGGCTTGCTCTTCAATAGTAAGTTTAGGAACTGGGTATTGGTGAAGTTTTTTCCAATCAGGGTTACCACAAAATAAATCAGCTTCCCACCACGTTGTACCGGCATCAATAGCTGATTTTTCAGTATCAGACATGCTTGGCGTTACTTTTTTAAACATAGCAAAAATTGGCTTGATAATATATTGCTGACGAATGCCAGTAACAGAAAGAGGAACCGCGATGATCAAAAAGATCAACCAGCTAATTAAACCAAAAGCACCCGCAAAGGTACCAATTAATAAAGTAATAGCTGAAACACCAAGTGCTGTGTTCCAACTTGCTCTGTGGTAAATCGCAGTGCAAAGCAACGCGATTAAAACCAGTGTAAATATGAGTGTCATTTTTATTCCTTAATAGAGGTCAGACCACCTCACTTAGAGTAGCGCTAGTAACAGTAATTTTCAAGTACATAACGATGTTAAATTGTAGTAGAAAGTAACTTAAATACGATATTTAATTACCCGACAGAGGAACGCTTAATTACTATCGTATAGTCAAAGCGTTAGCTGCAAGTATTGTTAACGTAAAAATAAATAAATCTAATAGCAAAATGACACTTTTTAAGTAAGTATAGTAATTATAGTGGGCTGTAAATTAGTGTACGCCTAATGTAAAAATATAACGCTATTTATTTTTAATGTATGGTTTTTAAGGGTTATTTTATTAATGTGTGAATTACTTGGCATGTCAGCCAACGTGCCTACCGATATTTGTTTTAGTTTTTCAGGCCTTTTAGAGCGTGGTGGAAATACCGGCCCACATAAAGATGGGTGGGGTATTACGTTTTACGAAGGTAAAGGCTGTAGAACCTTTAAAGATCCTGAGCCGAGTTATCAATCTGAAATAGCAAAGCTCGTTAAAGCATACCCAATTAAAAGTGTCTCGGTTATTAGCCATATTCGCCAAGGGAACCGCGGTAGAGTGTGCCTTGAGAACACCCATCCGTTTACACGAGAGCTGTGGGGGCGCGAGCTCACCTATGCACACAACGGGCAATTATCAAATTATCATGATTTAAAAACAGAGTACTATCGCCCAGTAGGTAACACCGATAGCGAACTCGCTTTTTGTTGGTTACTTGATAAAATTCGCGAAAAATACCCAAAGCGCCCAAGTAATATGGCGTCGGTTTTTAGATACGCTGCTAAGTTGTCGCATACGTTGCGTGAAAAAGGGGTGTTTAATATGCTATTGACCGATGGGGTGTTTGTTTTAGCGTATTGCACTAATAACTTACATTATATAACGCGCCGTGCGCCATTTGGTAAAGCAACATTGATTGATGCCGACATGGTGGTTGATTTTCAACAAGAGACCACACCAAACGATGTAGTAACGGTTATAGCCACAAGGCCTTTGACGAATGATGAGCGCTGGCAAAAAATGGAGCCGGGGGAGTTTGCATTGTTTAAAATGGGTGAGCTAATTTAGCGCTAAAGCTTTAAATTTCACATAAAGAAAACGCGATTAAAATCGCGTTTTCTTTATGTTTTAATTACGTGTTACGCTAGCTTCGTTTTTATCAGCGACAGTCGCCGGTGGAGAAACTGGTTGAGTGACAGTAAACGAGTTCATTTGAACTTCAAACTGCTCCATGCCTTTTTCACCTTTCCACATACGTACCAGCATGTAATCCATTTCAGGGGCAAACCATGCAATTGCTTGGCGTTTATCGTTATCGTATAAACGCTTTACTTTAATAGCTTCTACATTACCGATAGGCAACGAAATCATCTCGGTGCCAGATACTTCAAAGTTGTAGTCGCGGCGATTACCTTTTTTATCAATAAGCGGGAATGAAAAGCTCGTTTCGCCTTTTTTTAATCCTTCGCGCACTTGCACTTGGTATGAAATAGCATCCTGAAATTCATCAGTCCATTCGCATTTAAGTGGGTATTCGCTAGCACTGCTAGTCACTACTTTGTTTGTTGTATCAAAATCAATTTTATAATCTTTATCTGGGCCTGTACCGGTGCGGATCATATTGTAATGATGCGGGGTAACCTTGCCATCTTTAAATGTAAACTTTGATGTTTCTTCACGAGAATCAGAGAAAATCATCCACTCAATATTACTGTGATAAGTAAGTTCGTAGTTGTCTTCGCTTAATTTTTTAAGCTCTCGAATAGCCTCACCATGATTTTTACCTTTGCGTAAAATATCGTAGTTAGCTTGATACTGAGTCAATTCGCCTGCAATTAGGCTAGTTGGAAGTAAAGCGCCCGCACATAACAACAGGGCACTTATTTTTTTATTGTGGGTAGTGCGCGCCGTGTGCAGGAAGTTGTTTTTTGTCAAGAACTGCATAATCTGCTTCCATAGTAAGTCTGTGTTCACTGAACCACTTGACCACCAAAGAATAAATTATATGCTCTTGCTCATGCACGCGTTTTGCTAATGTTTCTGCTGTATCATCCTTGAGTACAGGTATTTGCGCCTGAAGAATAACGGGACCGCCGTCTAATTCCTCAGTAACAAAGTGAACACTTACGCCATGAACATCGTCTTTTGCATCAATTGCTCTTTGGTGGGTATTCAGCCCCTGATACTTAGGCAACAAAGATGGATGAATGTTCAACATTTTTCCAACATATTTTTGCACTAAGCCAGGAGTAAGAATACGCATAAACCCAGCTAATACAACTAGATTTGGCATAAAAGAGTCGATAACGTTCATTAATTGCGCATCGTACGCTTCGCGCGAGTCAAAATCTTTATGACTGAGCACTTTTGTAGCAATACCAGCTTGCTTTGCACGCTCTAGGCCATAAGCGTCTGCTTTGTTACTAATAACAGCCGCTATATGTCCGTTTATCTCGCCACGTTCGCAGGCATCTATGATGGCTTGTAAATTAGAGCCACTACCTGAGATTAAAACTACCAGACGAGTCGGTGCCATTACTTAGCACCACCTACAATTTCAACTTGCTCTTCGCCAGCTGCTGCATCTTGAATTTCACCAAGGTGCCATGCATTTTCGCCCAAGTCTTTTAGCATTGTTAAGCTTTGCTCAAGTTTGTCTGCAGGGATTACTAAAACCATGCCTACACCACAGTTAAATGTACGGTACATTTCGTGTGTAGTAATGTTGCCGTTTTCTTGTAACCAATTAAAAATTGGTGGCCACTGCCAGCTATCACCTTTAACTACAGCTTTTGCTGAAGCGGGTAATACGCGTGGAATGTTTTCCCAAAAACCGCCGCCAGTAATATGCGAAAGCGCATGTACGTCAACGTTTTTGAATAACTCAAGTAAAGGTTTTACGTAAATACGCGTAGGCTCAAGTAAAGTTTCGCCTAAAGTTTTACCTTCAAAGTCAGCGCTGGTATCAGCTTTTGACACTTCAAGTACTTTACGAATTAAAGAGAAGCCATTTGAATGAGGACCGCTTGAAGCAAGTGCAATAAGCTGATCGCCTGCTGCTACTTTAGTGCCATCAATAATTTTTGATTTTTCTACAACGCCTGTACAAAAGCCTGCCATGTCGTAGTCTTCACCATCATACATACCTGGCATTTCAGCTGTTTCGCCACCAATTAGGGCACAACCTGAAATTTCACAACCTTTGCCAATACCTGTAACTACGTCAGCTGCTGTGTCTATATCTAGTTTACCAGTTGCATAGTAATCTAGAAAAAACAGGGGTTCAGCACCTTGAACAATTAAGTCGTTTACACACATTGCAACTAAATCAATACCAACCGTATCGTGTTTTTTTAAGTCGATTGCTAAACGTAATTTAGTACCAACGCCATCTGTGCCCGCAACTAATACTGGTTGCTTGTAGCCTTCAGGAATTTCGCAAAGTGCGCCAAAACCACCAATTCCGCCCATTACTTCAGGACGACGAGTTTTTTTAACTACGCCTTTAATACGCTCAACAAGTGCATTACCAGCGTCGATATCTACGCCCGCGTCTTTATAGCTTAGAGACTGTTTTTGTTCGCTCACAGGTTTTCCTCAAAATAGTTGTTTTGGGTTGCTTAGAAACGCGCGTATTTTACAACAATTGCAAGGTCGCGGCTAGCGCAAATGTAGTTTTGAAATAATTAACAAGGACACTTGTCCGCTACTTGTTGTTTAAATAAACAAAAAAAACGCCCGTAGGCGTTTTTTTAGTATTAAAAGCGTTAAATTAACCGCTATGCTTTTGCCGTTAATATTGCTCTAAGTGGAGCAGGGTAGCCTTCAATTGTTTTACTTGTATCGTTTGGATCTAAAAAGTCGATTAACGACTCGTTTTCCATCCAATCGGTTTTGCGTTGTTCTTCAAGCGTGGTAATAGCGCAATCTTTTATTTGCACATCTTTAAAGCCAACGCGTTCCATCCATAGTTTTAAAGCGGCAGTACTTGGGATAAACCACACGTTGCGCATTTTAGCGTAGCGGTCGGTAGGGACGAGTACCGTGTTTTCGTCGCCTTCAATTACTAGGGTTTCAAGTACAAGTTCTCCGCCTGGGCGAAGCTGCGCTTTTAACTGCGCTAAAAAGTCGATAGGTGACCGACGATGATAAAGTACGCCCATCGAAAAAACCGTATCAAAGGCTTTAAGCTCGGGTAATGCCTCAACGCCTAGTGGTAATAAATGCACGTTTTCGTCTGGGTTATAGTGTTTAATTGCCTGAAACTGACATAAAAATAAATCAGACGGATCAATACCCACTACAAACTCTGCACCTTCACCGCGCATACGCCATAAATGATAACCAGAACCACAACCAATATCTAAAACAGTGCGGCCTTTTAATGGCTCAATATGAGGAAGTAGGCGATCCCACTTCCAATCGCTGCGCCATTCAGTGTCTATTTCAATACCGTGAACACTAAATGGGCCTTTGCGCCATGGCATCATGCGCTTTAATAAATGCATCGCTTGTTTTTGTTCGCCATCACTCATTTCGCCAGGCGCGCCTATTTCTACCTTGGTAGAGACATCTACATGCGTAGTTTTTACTTCAGGCAAATTTTTAAGCACTTTTTGCCATTTAGGTAAATCGCCATGGCTTGCCTCGTTTTGCCAATGTTTTAACTGGGCTGGCAAGGTTTCTAGCCAGTGGCTAAGAGGGCTTTGTGCAATAGATGCGTAAAATTGGTTAAACCATTGAGACATAAGTCACTCTCTTTATTTAATTGCTACCATTGAGCAAAAATTAAAACATTGATACCACACTTGAGTTTGGCTAAAACCAATATCTTGTAAGCGAGTAAAGTGAGCGCTGAGTGTATCTGGGCGCATAACGTTTTCGATGGCGGTCCGCTTTTGGCTTATTTCAAGCTCAGAGTAGCCATTGTGACGTTTAAAGTCGTGGTGCAAATCTATTAATAAATTATCGCATAGCTCGTTTTCGGCTTTTACTTTTTCGCTAAGCAGTAATACACCGCCAGGTTTTAAATTAGCGTATATTTTTTCAAGAACGGCTTGGCGCTGAGCATGTGGAATAAACTGTAGTGTAAAGTTCATTGCTACAACTGAGGCGTTTTGAATCTCAAGCTCATTAATGTCACCTAAAGTAACAGTAACGGGGACTTCTGATTTAAAACCCTGTAAATGTACCTTGCAACGCTCAACCATCGCTTGCGAGTTATCTACCGCTATTATATGGCAGTTATCGGTGCGAATATTTCGGCGCATGCTAAGCGTTACTGCACCCAGTGAGCAACCTAAATCGTAAAGATTAGAGTTACTTTGTGCGTATTCACCGGCAAGTTTACCCATTGTACTAACAATAGTTGCATAGCCCGGTACAGAGCGCTGGATCATATCTGGAAAAACTTCGACTACATTTTGGTCAAAGCTAAAATCTTTTACTTGTTGCTCAGAGGCATAAATACTGTCTTTTATGGTCACGAAGGCAGTCTCTTTGTAAATAATAGAGTTATTTTAACATTTTATACTGGATAGTCAGTGATAAATTCAGTAGCTTGACTAGAATTATGAATAATAAGTATAAAAGAGAAGATTAAATGAGCAAAAGCAAGGTCATCAGCACAGACGATATATTAGCAACCCTTTGTCATTCGGTTACAGGTGTACTTACATCAGCAAGTGGTAACGGTATTAGTTACTCTGCTATGGTACAAAAAATAACGCGTACATGTATGCGACCAGATATTGGCTGCTTTGTTTTATTTGACGGCGGTTTTACCGGCCTTGTAATTACCAACTTTACCTCGCAAGCGGCGATGGAAATTTATGGCGATTATATGCGTAATATGGGTATGCCTGAGAATGAAATAGCGCATAGCCATTTATCAGACGACGTATCAAATGTATTAGGCGAGTTGATGAACCAAATTGTTGGCGACTTTACGTCTAAAGTGCGTGAGCAGTTACATACGTCTATTACACAAAACCAGCCAAAAATGATGGCTATTAACAAGCAAGTGCAAATATCGGTAGATACCACGATGGATCGCCCGCAAGCCCGCCGCGTAACATTCACCACAAGTAAACAAAATATCTTTTACTTGGAATTAGCGATGGATAAAACAGAGTTTATTAAATTACACGACTTTGATATTGCAGAAGCGCTAGACCCAGATGACATAATTGAAAACGAAGCTAAAAAGAAAGCTGAAAAAGAAAGCGCAAAAGCTAAAGACGTTGTGCAAGACGATGCAGATGACGACTTTATGGCAGGTTTAGGGCTGTAACGTTTTACGTAGATACCATCTCTTCTAACCAGCCTCAAGCTTTCTTTAAATAGCTTGAGGCTGGTATTCAGTTTGATTCTTCACAACA
>NZ_WTLB01000018.1 GCF_011378855.1 Pseudoalteromonas sp. Z1A8
GTGTTAACGCAAAAATATGTACAAGGTGAAAAGCTAAGTAAAGTTGAACTCATCTTTTTCAATCAAACGGTTAAACAATACCGAGAGCGCCTAGCGAGTATCAGTTGGTTTATGCGGTTACTAAATGAAGATATTGCGCGCAGAGCAAATAAAGAAGATAACTGCACGGGTAGATTCTGGGAAGGCAGATTCACATCGCAAGCATTACTAGATGAAGCAGCACTTGCCGCCTGTATGGCCTATGTCGATTTAAATCCCATTAGAGCTAAAATGGCTAACACACCAGAAGAATCAGACCATACCAGTGTACAAAATCGCTTAACATGCGCGGAAGAAGGTAAACAATCTAAGCAGTTACTGCGCTTTGCAGGCATGCCACGTCAGATTATGCCTAAAGGGCTGCCGTTTGAACTTAAATCGTACCTTGAACTTGTTGAGTTAACAGGGCGAATAATGCTAGAGGATAAACGCGGGCACATTGATAATATGAACCTTCCTTTGCTAGAAAGACTTAATATATCCCCCGAAAACTGGTTAAAACTCACCACACAATTTACGCGCGTATTTCATGGCGCAGTAGGTAGGCCTGCCTCACAAGCAAGTTACTGTGAAAATCTAAACCGGAAACGGCGCTCAAATATCAGTAATTGCGAAAAGCTACTCGCATAAAACTAAGCTACTCAGTAAAACTATTCAGTAATAAATCACTACTGCATTATGCAGTTATTTTCATGCGTGTAATTCAGGTTTAAGAATGCTAATGACTTATTTATTAGATGAAATGAAAGTGACCCAGTAATAAAAGATAAATTTTGAACTTGAAGAGCAAATATTAGTGTCACAGTTTTGTTTGTTCAATTAAAGTGGCTGTCTAGTTTAGTTGGTTGTTGATACAAAATACTATCACTGTATTTCACGCTGTGTTCGTCGCGCATTTTTATGTGGAGAAGACCGTTTTACTGGTCAATCTTACGAGCATCGACGAGGGTGGGTTGAAGATAAGCTGCTTAAAATTAACAAGACACCCAATCTAAATTTTTTATTCAAAAATTAATGCTTAAGTTTTTTTATGCGTTAACGACTAGTTATGCATTTAGTAAGTATTACAAACAACAAAATGGTATTCATAATTTATGAATACCATTTTAATGTTCAGTAAAAGCTTATTTAAACTACTTACCTCAACTGCTTATAATAGAAATTTAAAGTCTACGCGTAATACTCTCGTCTGAGTTTATTACTTGTAAAGCTGCACTTGTGGCAAAACCACCCGCATCATCAAAGGTGACATTAATCCAGTTACTGCCTTGTAAAATGTCATGAGGTACAGGGATTTCAATCACGCCAAAGAAGCTTGCACGACCGTTACGGGTTTTACCGTTCTTTTGGTCATATCCTCTAAAGTCTTTTGGTACTGTTACCGTAACACCATTCACTTTTACAACTGGAACAAGAGACTTACCATGAGCACGCCCCATACCTAAGCGTAATACAGCTTCACCTTGGGCTCCCACTTCAACATTTTTAATATTAAATAATAGACTACTATTCGCCTTAATCGGCTTTTTATAAGTTGTTGCGTAATACTTTGTTTCTTGATTTACTTTATCAATGTTTATCTTGTTTTGATAAGTAATGGTCATAATCTTAGTACTTTCTTTCGGTAAAAATACGGTACCTGGCACACTCGTTAGGTTTTTAGTTTCCAATAACGCATGGTTATTATTATCGTAAGATAACGTTTTTATTTGAACTGATTTAACCGAGTTCCCCGTAATACCCAATGCTTTCAATGAAACATCAGTATCTTCAAACTCTAAACTCGTCATGATGATGTGTGCTTTATTATTTTGCACATACGCATCAACCATTATATCTAAATCTGATGCCCAACTATCAACATGCGTACCTCGAACATTCGACCATAATTGATAAAACTTCACTAAATCAGTGTATACCCATTGTGTACCTGTTTGACCTGCTTTCTCAAAATTTTGACGCATTAAACGGTTTTCATATGGGTAACCGGTATCACCATGTCTACCCCATTCAGCTTTCACTGGAATAAATGGGATAGCTTTAGCAATAACATTAGGGCGTTCTAAAAATTGTGTTAATAACGCATTATAACCACGTAATTTTTCAGCATCGCGAACATGCGTCCATGGTTTATTACGTAATGCATGCACCGAAGCACCATATTCAGAGATTAATAATGGTTTAACTCGACCAAACTTAATCGTTGAATATTGCTCTAACATATCAAGGGTTGCTTCAACATTACTACCACGTCTATATTCTTCGCCGCGTGGGTGAGTAGGAAAATCATATAAATGAATTGAAAAAACATCCATATCTTTGCCTGCCGTGTCGATAAATAATTTATCGTTGTCTTCCCAGCGTTGGAAGTTATCCCAATCATAATTAGGGAATGCTGTGGTATATCCAGCAATTTTAACGCCTTTATTTAACTTTTCGTTATTTGTTTTACGAACTTCTTTAGCGACACTGGTGTGGTAACTAAAAATATCAGAAATAGGAGCTTTTGCTCTGCCATCTTTAGGATCGATATTAAGATCGTAAAGAGGTTCGTTAACTACCTCTATAAACGCAGGTTTTGGATGACCTACTGCAGTATTACTTTGCGCAAAGTAATTTTTTAAGAACTGGCCCATATAGTGACCTGTTGCAGTACCAAGTGGCTCTTGCGCTGTATCTGTTTGTGAGAAAGCCCAACCAGTATTGCCAATGTTAGTACCATCAGGATAATACGGGTGAACTTGACCTGCAACAACCATATTTTCTGATCTATTTTTAAAACGTCTACCATTAACGAATCTGGTCTGAGTGCTTTTTTCAAAGGTATTTACTGCTGCTTTCCCTAGAGTTGTTGCGGTTGATTCGTCAATAAAACCTGAACGGATGTTATCTTGTGCTTGACCAAAAAGTTGGTTTTTCATATACCCTGTATCACGACCAAAATATACGTCGTAACCTTTGATGAATTTTCCGATCAAATCATCTAATTCATTATTACCTTTGCTATCATCATTCCAATCATTTTCAGTTGGTGCTGAATGTAACGAAATAAACTTTTCACGATTGAAACTTTGAATATTACCGATACGATGTTTAGTATCTAAATTAACATCAACGTTAACTTTATTTGTAGCCGCTATTACATTACTTGTAAAAGTAGCTGTAAGTATTGGTAGAGCGATAATTAATGCTTTATATAGCATTGAATAATTTTTTTGCTTGTTTATCATATAGTATCTCGGATGTTTAGATGTTGTAATTAATTCCATATAAGAAAATCCTCTATTTCTTTTTTATCCTTTTTATTTCTTCCATTAATTTTTATATTCCATCTGACATAAATCATTAATTAACAGCGATTTTTTTATAATTTCAACTACTCGCTGTTAATTTATATTAATAATTAAAGTCAATATTTTAAATCTGAATAGAGCAATAAAACTACTTTAAAAAAATAGCTCTATTCAATAAATACCTAACCAAGATGCATTGTAAACAATTAACTATCAACCAAAGGTGCAATTTACTCAGTATGCGTCACGACAAGAAAATATCAGCAATTGCGAAAAGCTACTCGCATAAATTTAAGCTGCTCAGT
Organism: Pseudoalteromonas sp. Z1A8; assembly: GCF_011378855.1. Lineage (GTDB taxonomy): Bacteria > Pseudomonadota > Gammaproteobacteria > Enterobacterales > Alteromonadaceae > Pseudoalteromonas. The sequence goes on from NZ_WTLB01000018.1 coordinate 3,638, forward strand.
AAAACTATTCAGTAATAAATCACTACTGCATTATGCAGTTATTTTCATGCGTGTAATTTAGGTTTAATAGGGCTAATTACTTATTTAACGGATGAAATAAAGTGACCCAGCAATAAAAGATAAATTTTGAACTTGAAGAGCAAATTTAGTGTTACAGTTTTATTTGTTCAATAAATGTGGCTGTCTAGTTTGGTCTGTTCCATAAAGATTGGCCTATTGAGAATACGCAAAACTAGCAATAGACTTTAGATTGGGCAATTTTATAAGTTGTCCATGTTCTACAGGCTATTAAAAAGGCTGCTTAAATTAAGCAGCCTTTTACATTTAATGTTTTTGAGATTAACCTCAGAGGAAATAAAGAATTAATCTACTGAACGATTAATTTTTAAGGCAAGGAGTCTTCAATTGACAACAAAAAGAAAATTCATCCAAAGTATTCCTAATGAAATGGTAGATCCAATTACAGGTCATAAAGCGAGTAATGAGACAGAGTTGAGCTCGTTATTGGCCTATCATCATGCAAATAGCTCTATTGACTGGGGTAGTGTTAACCTTTATTCAATTCCATATTTATCTGACAAACTTTGTTCTTCAGAATATATTAATTGCTCAACCCCATTTTATTGTGAATATCCTCTTTTTTCAGATTCAGAAACTGTAGATATATGGGGGCAGATGCCTGCAGATTTACTTTCGTTTTCTAAAAGCGAAAATACAATCGTGTTAATCGAAAATAAAATTGGAAGTAAATTTACAAGCGCTGGTACTCAGCTTATAAGGCAAGCAAAGTTCCTTGAGAAAAGTGGTTTTAAAAACAAAATATTGATAGTTCTTACTTCAGAGTTATTTTTGTCTAAAGGCTGGTATTTAAGTGAAATGCAGAATGTAATCGACAACGTTGAAGGTGTTAAAGTTTTTGCTATGAAATGGGAAGATATCTTCAATGCTATTGAATCTAAAGGTATTAATTAGGGAAATAAGAATCTAAAGGGGTTAAATCTTGACTTCATACATCAAAACATAAATTGGTTAAAAGGTTTTGATATAAGCTATTTTTATCCTCTAAAAGCGCAGCGCCTCATATCCTCTTTGTGAATTAATCTTAGTTTACGAAAGAGGGCATTAACTTGAGGTACGCTAGGTGAATGCTTTAAACGTAAAACATCGGCGAATTAGATCTCTAATATACGCCGATGTTTATAACTTATTTAAATAAGCACATTACTTGAAAGGTATTAAGCCTTAGTCTTGCTTACGGTAAAGACTAATCAAACATATCGCTAAAAGTAACGTTGCAATCATACCCGAAGCGCCTGCAACAGCTGATGGAAGAAATCCATCACGACCAAAGGTAATTAAAATACCATTGGCAAGCATTGCAACTCCGCCTGCTAAGGCTGTAAGCCCGCCAATGGCTTTGCCACCTTTAGCTATAAAAGACAGGCCAAAAACAAGTGCTGCTAGTCCTAATAATACTTTAGCTGCGTAGTAAATCATGAATGACAAAGAAACCACGCCACCAATTAAAGGTTGTGCGCCTTCTACGGTACCCGCAACTTTACCAAATGTAGAAAACAATGTAAGGCCAATACTTACCTGTACTAGGTTAAGTACCGCACTAAAGGCGATAGCCGACCAGCCTAGTTGAGAATGTTTTGCTTGTACCATTGCTGTACCAGCAAAGGCAGCAAGCACAGTAAATACTAGTGCTTCTAGCCCCCATGAAAACTGCCTTGAAAAGCTAATTTCTGCACTATAAAGGGCAGAAGAAATAGCCTGAGATATTGCCAATACTAACAATAAAGATGCTGAAATTAGGATGGTGCGTTTATTCGTAAATTCCATTATTTACCTCTTATAATTTTATATTTGACGCTTTAAAAAGATGCAATAGCTCTGAATACATCTATCAGATGAAACTTTTATATAAATAGCGCTCATACTTGCAGATATAAGACAGGCGAAACTATTTAATAATTTCACTAAACTTATAAAAATAATAATTAATAACAAATAGGCTAAAGCTTTGATTTTTTAAATCAAAATTAAATTGTAAAACTGTTTTTATTTAAGCCATTTATGCCCTCTAAAAGCGAAGCGTCTCATTATTCATTGTGAATTAACTTTCAATGACTAAAAGGGCATTAACTATGTCACTACACTACTCACTACACTACGAATAAGTAGCTTTTTACACCAAATTTAAAAAGCCACTTATTGAATAGGGCAATTGTAACTATGTGAAGTCACTATGCGGTAAAAGGGATTATTACATACCTACATATCTACTTTTTAAGAGAAAAATATGAATTGAGACCAATCACTTAACGCTATAATAGTTTGCTCTGTAGGCGGCGCAATATAGATTAAACCTGCAATGGCAACAACCGACGACAATGTAATTAATTTATTGTCGAAGTCAGCTATTTTCATAGCGGTGCCAAAAGATCGTTTAATGGTGACATTGCTTAAATCTACGCTGTAAATTTCGTCCAGCAATAAATGAATTAACCCGCCTAGTAAAATAAATCCACCTGTTAACCAGGCAAAAGTGGCTGCTTGTGCTGTTGATTGGTCATTCAGTTTCCATGCTACTTGCGTTGTTAATAGCGCGCATAACAGTATAAATAGTAAAGAGTGGCAACTACCTCTGTGTACTGTGATCCATTCAAAAATGGGTCTAATAATATATTTCATAAATCCGTACACCAATAACGGCACTACGATTAATTCGATAAAACTAATTGTAATAATGAGCTCGGTGGTTATGTAATGCAGTACCAGTAATACAGCGCTGAGTGCAAATAAGTTAAAAATAGTATCGAGTGATGTGGAGTTATCTGAATCTATGTCGGGTAATAAGCCGCCGATTGAGCCTAAAAACCATAACCAGAGCGCGTCCTTTAAATCAATATGGCCTGCAGATAATAAGGTGGCTGAGGTTAAGCCTGTGATGATTAGCGCAGTATTAAGATGAGTATTGAAGTTTGCCATTGTGTCTCTTGATAGGAAAATAGGGGGGGCATTCTAACAATCAAAAACTTAATTGTTCAATTTACTTTAAAGGTGGGCTTAAAATAGCGTGAGCTTGGATAATAAATTTATTTATGGCTGCTATTTTTAGCAGCCACTTTTAGCGGTAATTTTGTTTTATTTACTTTACCTGCGCTACTTATGTTTATAGTAAAGGCTTTTTTAAAAGCCCAAACAAAAACCAAGTACCAATCATTACTATGAATGCTGATAAATAAAGCGCCATATTATAGTTACCAAAATATTCCAGCAGGCATCCACTTGGTATAGGCGCTATTATTTGTGCGTCGCCGTAGGCTAGGGTCATCGTGCCCATAGATCTTGCAGGGTTACTAGGATAAAAGTTACCCGCCATGGTTAAAACAAGGCTTACACAGGCAATAAAGGTGCCTCCAAACAGAAGGGTACTTATTATAATTACGGGGAGCGTATCGCTAATAGCGGGCAAAATAATACCAATTAAAAGTAAAGTGTATGCGGCTATTAAAGCTTTAATAAATCCAGTACGCCGTGCTATAGAATCCCATATTAATGCGGCGGGTGTTGCTGCAAGCCCCACTAATAAAAAAGCAATGCTACCTTGTCCTTTTAGGCCTTCAACACGCTCTACTATATCAACAATAAAAGTAGAGCTTACGGCGTAGCCATATCCTGCGCAAAAATAGGCTAGCATCATTATAGGGGGCAAACCTAAAGGCTAATTAATTACACTTAACAGCCTGGCTTAAATTAGCGTTTAGTACATCAATTTTATTTAATAGAGTTAAATTTACGTATTTGTTAACATTGATAATGTTATATTGTTGCAATTACTGTTTGATATAGTATAGCATTCATAAATTCTGATTTCCCATATAGAGTTTAGTGTGACAACACCTACCGCAATTAATAAAACATCACCAATAGAATCACAAATCCCTAAGCAACCCGTTAGTAGTACTCACAATAATCGCGATGCAATAATTGAAGTGGACTCGTTAAGTTTTAGCATTAAAAACAACGCTATTTTAAAAAACTTAAACTTTAGTGTGGGCCCTGGCGAAATTTACGCGCTACTAGGCGGTAATGGTGCGGGTAAATCAACAACTTTAAAAACGTTACTGGGTTTTAATAAACCCACGCAAGGCTCGGTAAAAGTAGCAGGTAAAGAGGTAACACAAGCGCTTGATTTTGTGCGTGGTAAAACCGCGTATTTACCCGAGTCGGCAACGTTGTATCCGCATTTAACAGCGCGCGAAAACGTAGCGTATTTTTTATCACTTGCTGATATTAATAAAACAGATGAGCAAATTAATGCCGCGTTTAATCGTGTTGCCTTGCAACAAGCTGCGTGGGATCGTCACATGCAAACCTACTCAAAAGGCATGAGACAAAAAACAGCAATTGCGTTAGCCATTTTACGTGAAGCACCCATATTTTTACTTGATGAGCCTACATCGGGCCTTGACCCTGTTGCCATAGATGAGTTTAACCAGTTAGTGCGCGAGCTTGCATTAACGGGGGCTACTATTTTAATGGTGACGCACGATGTATACGGCGCATGCCAAGTGGCTAATCGTATTGGTTTATTAAGAGGCGGTGAGCTGGTGGGCGAATTTGACGCACCACAAAATGGCCGTATTGATACCGAACAAGTCCACGCTGCTTTTGCGCAAAGAGGCGCGTAATGAGCATAAATAACTTTTCAAAGGTGGTTATAGTTGCAAAGGATGAGTGGCGCTATTGGCTTCGCTCAAAACTTGCAATGACCATACTTGCTATTGGTTTAGTGCTCACGCTTACGTCGGTAATTGTTACCGCTATTACTATGATGGAGCTAAGCCATACTCGCCACGAACTGCAAACAAGCGCTGAGCAAAGCTTTGTTGATCAACCCGACCGCCATCCACAGAGAATGGTGCATTATGGGCATTACGCTTTCAGAACACCTTCGCCACTGAGCACACTCGACCCAGGTATTGATGCCTATACGGGTAACTCTATATTTTTAGAAGGGCACAGACAAAACAGCGCAATGTTTGCAGATAGCCGCCAAGGTACAGCATTAACTAAATTAGGCAGTTTAACCCCTGCATTTATTGTACAAACACTCGCACCGTTATTACTGATATTAATTGGTTATAGCGCTATTAGCCGCGAGCGTGAGTCGCAAACATTATCTTATTTGTTATCGCAAGGTACATTGGGCGGGACACTCATTGCAGGTAAAGGGCTTGCGTTAATGTCGGTTGTAGGACTAATTTTAATTCCGCTTACGGTATCGGCTTTATTTACACTTGGCTCAGGCGAAGGGTTACTTGCTGTGGCAAGCTTTGTGCTTGGCTACGCTTTATATTTAACTGTGTGGGTGCTGCTTGTTTTATTGGCATCAAGCGTGTTTAGTAAAAACAGCGGCAGCTTTACAGCACTTGCGTTTGTATGGATTTTACTGTGTATTGTAATGCCACGAGTAGCGAGTACAACGGCTTCAACGGCTGTACCGTCAGCAGGTAAAATAGAAACCGACTTTGCTGTAAAAGCCGAGCTTAGAAAGCTAGGTGACGGGCACAACACAAACGACCCCGCATTTAAGCAATTTAAACAATCACTCCTTACTAAATACAACGTGAGCAGCATTGATGATCTACCCGTTAATTTTAGAGGGCTAGTGGCAAGCGAATCTGAGGCTAAGCTAACTAGCGTACTCAATAAGTTTGCACAGCAGCGTATGCAAGCTGAGCTTAACCAAACAAAGGTGTCGCGTTATTTTGGCTGGGTTTCACCTATGGTGGCAATTCGATCGTTATCAATGATTGTAGTGGGAACGAGTATTGAAACGCATCATCGTTTTTTACGCGAAACCGAGCAGCTGCGATTTGATTTTGTACAAGGGCTTAATAAAGTTCATGTAGAAAAACTTAGCTACCAAGACGACATGAACCGAAATGCCGATACTGCAGCAACCCAAAAGGCACGTGTAAGTGCTAAAAATTGGCAAATACTGCAAGACTTTACCTTTAATGTAGACACTCCTGAAATAAGAACGCAGCGAAGCATACCCGCTTTTTTACAGCTACTACTTTGGATTGGAGTGTTGTTAGGCGGGATTAAATTTGTAGGGAGGCGTTTGTTATGAGTTACCTATTAAAACAACTTGTGCGTGAATGGCGTTTTTTACTTCGTCAAAAATACTTAGTGGTATTACTGGTATGTACGTTTGTTATGTCGGGATTTGCCGTTTATAGCGGACTTAGCGAAGTAACACAGCAAAAGCAAACGATTGAGCGCTTAAAAGCAGCCGATTTAACGGACTTAACTAATGTACAGCATAAGTACGATGATGCAGGCTCGCTTGCTTATTACAGTTTTCATTTAACGTATTCATCGCCTTCAAATTTAGCATTTGCTGCTTTAGGCGAGCGCGATATTTACCCGTGGAAACACCGCTTAAACTTACTTGCGCTAGAGGGGCAAATATACGAAAGCGATGCACAAAACGCAGAGCTTGCTCAAGCCGGTAAAATTGATTTTGTATTTGTATTAAGTGCTTTAGCGCCATTGGTGATTATTTTATTATTTCATGATTTATTTGCTAGTGAGCGCACCAGTGGCAGGCACGATTTGCTGGTCACTACGGCTAAATCGTACTTTGCGCTGTGGGGCGCACGTATAACGGTAAGGTTTATAGGGTAATAATATGCTTAATGTTGCCATTTTATGTAGGCGCTTTTCTTAGTAGCTCAGTATTGGGTGATGTTGGATTTATTACTTTTATATGTGTTATTTACTTGGCTTTTTGGACGTTGTTGAGTGTGTGGTGGGGCAAAAATGCCAGTAGTGCGCCACGTGTTGCCTCAACCTTAATAGGTTTTTGGGTATTAGTTGCGTTTATTATTCCTATTTTAGGTGATTTAGCGATAAACAAAGCGGTGCATTCGCCAAAAGGTGGCGACATTGTGCTTACCCAGCGAGAAGCTGTTAATGGTGCGTGGGATATTCCAAAGCAAATAACCATGGACGCCTTTGTGGCAAATCACCCAAAGTGGACAAACTACACCGACATGCAAAGTGAGTTTGAATGGAAATGGTACTACGCATTTCAGCAAGTGGGCGATGAAAAAGCGGCGAAGCTATCACACGCTTACCAAGATGCGGCACGTAAAAAGTATTCATTAGCCGGGTTTGTATCTTGGCTATCACCGCCATTATTACTTCAACGTGGTTTAACACGAATGGCTAAAACAGATGCCGTAGCGGCATTTAGGTATGAATCGCAAATGCGTGGATTTCATAAAAGCTTACGGATGTTTTACTACCCGTGGTTATTTGTAAAAGGTAACCCAACTAAAGCAGCGCTTGAAAATATGCCAAGCTTTAGCAAAACCATACTTAATGAACAAAAAAAGCTAAGCAATGTAGACGCTCAGCCAAAACAAAATTTATCAGCTAACTAATGAACAAGGTTTATCATGAATACCAATAAAAAAGGGCTTAAGCTCACTTATATTAGTGCCTGCTTAGCAAGTATGTTTGCAAGCCACGCTATTGCAGCCAATGAGAACACTAGCGCTAAAAACAGTGCTAAAGAGCCTATTGAGCGTTTAGCGGTTACTGGCTCTCGTCAAGCATACCAAGGTAATTTTAGCCCTTTAGAAACCCCACAATCAGAGCTGAAAATAGATTTAGAAGCACTCGAAAATGCAGGCGCAATAGATTTAAACCAAGCGCTAGATTTGTCGGCATCGGTAGCGCGTCAAAATAACTTTGGTGGGCTTTGGAATAGCTTTGCACTGCGTGGCTTTGTTGGCGACGAAAACCTGCCAAGTAACTATTTAGTAAATGGCTTTAACGCAGGGCGTGGTTTTGGTGGCTCGCGTGATTTGTCGGGTATTGAATCTGTTGATGTGTTAAAAGGCCCTCGCGCAGCTTTATTTGGCAGAGGTGAGCCAGGCGGCACAGTAAACCTTGTTACTAAGCGCCCAACGTTTGATACAAGCGGCGAGCTAAAACTCAGTATAGGCAGCTTTGATACTTACCGCGCCGATGTGGATTACACAACGCCCCTTAGCGACGACGTAGCAATTAGACTGGTTGGTTTTTATGAAGACGCAAAAAGCTTTCGCGATACCATAGAAACAACTAAACAAGGCTTTAGCCCATCAATTACGTGGAACATTGACGACAATAGCCAACTAATTTACGAGCTTGAATATAGCGATCAAAAAGTCCCGTTTGATAGAGGTGTATTAGCAATAGACGGCGAGCTTGGCTTAATACCAGAAAGCCGCTTTTTAGGCGAGCCAGGTGATGGCCCAATAGAGGCTGACGTACTTGGCCATCAATTAGAGTTTGTTCATGACTTTAATGATAACTGGAGCGTATTACTGGGCGCTAACTACCGTGATACGTCGCTTGAAGGTTTTGCAACCGAAACAGGCTTTGATGGTGTAGTAGATGGCGAAGTAAATCGTTTTAGACGCTACCGCGATTACGACGCTACATACCAAGTATACCGTGCAGAAGTAACCGGTCATTTAGAGATTGCTGGGTTAGAGCATCGTTTAATTATGGGTGTTGATTCAGATAAGTTTGAAAATGATCAAGTTGTGCTTCGTGTAAAAGGTGATCAGTTTATAAATGTATATAACCCTGAGTATGGTGCATATGAGTTACCAACGCCAACAGACAATACCGACAAGGTAGAAATACAGGAATCGTTAGGTGTGTTTATACAAGACCAAATAAGCCTAACCGATAAGCTAGATATACGTGTTGGTGCCCGTTTTGATGACTACGAACAAACACTTAATAACCGTTTATCTAATACTCAATCTAAACAAAGCGAATCGCGTATTAGCCCGCAGTTTGGTGTTGTATATGAGGCAAGTGAGTTTGTATCTGTTTATGCGGCTTATGGTGAAAACTTTAGGCCTTTATCGGGTACTGATTCAAACGGAGATGGGTTTGAGCCAAATCAGTCTACGTCATCTGAACTTGGTGTTAAGTTTACTTTAAACGATGGCGCGCTGTTTGGCACCATTGCTGTGTTTAAAGTAGAGCAAGACAACATGCTAGTAGTAGACGACCCAACGGCGTTTAGCTTTGCTGCAATTGGTGAAGCGCAAAGTAAAGGCTTTGAAATTGATATAAACGGTGAACTGACCGACTCTCTCGATATTTGGGCATCGTATGCGTATGTTGATGCAACGATTGAAAACTCATTTTTTGATGCTAACTTTGGCTACACCGTAGAAGCGGGAAGTTCTTTATTAAATATTCCTGAGCATCAGTTTAGTTTACAACTGGTTAAATCGGCAGAATTATACGGTAAAGCTGTTAAATTTGGTGGTGGTTTAGTCTATGTAGGTTCACGAAACGGGTTTTTTGGTACCGACTTTGAACTGCCAAGCTACACAACTGCACGTGCATTTGTTGATTACGATTTAACTAAATCATTTGGATTACGCGCAGAGGTAGATAACCTGTTTGACGAAACGTATTACACAAACTCATTTGCTGATGTATGGGTACAGCCTGGTACACCAAGAAGCGTAAGGCTTTCTGCAACATATAAATTTTAAACGTATCCATTAAAACGGTATAAATAAAAAGGCTGCTTATATAAGCAGCCTTTTTGTAATTTAAGAGGTTTAGCCATAAATACTAATGAGTTGCTCTATCGCCCCAAATATCTTCTAAACGACTGTCGCGACCACAACGCCAGCGATAGGTGTTGTATCGAATTGGGTTGTTTTTGTAATAATCTTGATGAAAGCTTTCCCTTCCTTTAATAGGGTAGAAGGTACTTGCGTTTAATATAGGCGTAACCACGGTTTGATTAGGAAACTCGGCTACTACAGCTGCTTTTGTTTTTTCGGCTAATTTACGTTGTTCGTCGTTTTCTACAAAAATAGCGCTTAAGTAACTCGGGCCTTTATCGCAAAACTGACCTCTGGCATCAAAGGGATCAATATTAACCCAGTAATGATCAAGTATGCCCTTATAGCTTACTACATCCGGGTCGTAAGTGATTTCTACTGCCTCGTAATGGCCTTTATGGTTACCATTGTATGTTGGGTTTTTAAGTTTGCCACCAGTAAAGCCCGATATTACATCGGTTACACCTTCTAGTTTTTCAAAATCGCTTTCCATACACCAAAAGCAGCCTCCAGCTAAAACAGCTTTTTCGGTCTTAGCTGCATGCGTAAACGTGCTAAACAAAATTGCGGCAGATGTTAATGCTAATGCGAGTGATTTTTTCATAAAATTATCCACCTGAAGTGTGAGTTTAAATACTTATAAAGTTAGACCCGGCAAGTGCTAATACTATTTCATTGTAGTGGCATAGTTTTAGCCGGTTGACTATTTATGGTGCAAAGTAATGTCATTTAAAAAGTTTTATAAGCATAAAATAGGGAGTGAGATCACTTTTCAAGCAAGTAGGATGGTTTAATTAATTCAGTAAAATAAACGCTATTTGATACGCTGTTGTATTATGCGAGCTTGTTTATTAAAGTGACAACATTCGAGATATAAATTAGCAGGTGATAAATGAACCAGTTAACCGAAAAATCAATAAGCTGTCCTTATTGTGGAGAAAGTATAGAAATATTACTTGATGCAGCAGATATTGATGAGCAATACATTGAAGACTGCCAAGTATGCTGTAAGCCAATTTCGTTTGTGGTATTTGAAGATGAAGACGAGTTAAATGTTAATGTATACAGTGAAGATGATACATTTTAAATTGGCGTAAATTATAAAAAAGGCTGCAACGCTGCAGCCTTTTTATTGTGTACGGGACTAACTAGCTATTTTGTTCGCGTGCTAGTTGGTTTGGTAAAAGCTCTTCTACTATTTCGCGCGCCGGGAGTGTGTAGCGTGTGCCGTCAAACATTACAGAGGTAAACTCGTTAATATTAGTAATGCCTGTTAAGGTCCAGCCTTCGCCGCGTTTTGGGCAATATACTGTGGTAGTGGGTTGTATTACTTTAAAATCGTCACTCATTACGTTATCTACTCTTTTTGCTTTAAAGATAATGCTTGTTAATGGGGTATGGTAAGTTAATAATGCGTGCCCATAAAGAGCTAATTTAACTAACTACTTAAATAAAATGTTTAATACCACACAGCTTGACCGCGTTACTCTTCGTTTAATTAACCACAAACACGCTGCGTGTTTATTTGATATTTTAAACCATCCTCAGGTTAGTAAATTTAACGACTACGAAACACCGCTTAGCAACACACAAATCAAACAATTAATTCAAGATGATATAAGCGCCTATTACGAAGGCGAAGTGGTTAGAGTTGCAATTGAACATAATATAACAGGGAAGTTAATGGGCACCTGTGGGCTTTATAATTTAACACCCTGTAAAAGTAGTGCTTTTATAGGTTTTGAGTTGCACCCCGACTTTTGGGATAAGGGAGTGATGTTTGAAGTAGTCACCGGTTTTATTGAAGCGCTACTTGAGCATATTCCGCTTAAACATTTATCGGCTGAGGTGAGTGCACATAATGCACGTTCTCATAATTTACTTATTAAGTTAGGTTTTAGCTTGAGAGAAAATTCTATTTGGCAGAAATCACTTTAACTAAAGACGGCAATTATAAGTGCTTATCTTTTTTCTATCCTGAAAGGTCAACACACTCCAAGTGTAAATAAAATACAAAAAATAACAGCTTTCTATTATAGTTAAGCGTAAGCAAATGAATTTGTTACCCGTGTTTAATTAAACATTAACGCTTAACAAGGATTTTATATGCTAGAAAAACTATCTCAAGATGCGCTTGTTATTTGGGCTACCATTGACCCAATAGGCACTATGGCGCTGTTTGCTGCGCTTACTACTCACTTAACTGATCAACAACGTCGTAAAACAGCCTTTAAAACCGTGCTATATGCGGGTGGCGTTCTATTGGGTTCTATTTTAATAGGGCAGCTAATACTTAATGCGATGGGAATTAGGTTGGTGTCGTTTCAATTAGGAGGCGGAATTATATTGTTTTTGTTTGGTCTGCAAATGATATTTGGAAACGACTCTAACAAAGCTAAACAAGACCCTGAACACGATATTGCTGTGTTTCCGCTAGCTATACCAGCAACGGCGACTCCTGGCGCTATTTTGGCGGTAATACTACTTACCGACAACCATATTCACCCAATTACCACTCAAATAGGCACAGCGCTTGTTACTATAGGAGTACTGTGTATTACATTAATATTGTTGCTGCTTTCGGGTAAAATAATTAAGTTGATTGGAACGGGCGGCGCGTCTATTTTAACGCGTGTGATGGGGATGATTTTAGCTGCGTTTTCAGTTGAGCTTATTATGACTGCGCTTGAAATAAAACAATGGGTTAAGCTCGATTAAGTAATTCTTAAAGTAAATATTTAAGGGGATGCCAAATGGCTATAAAAATAACAAAACTCTATCTTACAAATTTAGCTTTAGCGATAGTTATACTTGTTTTGGGAATATTGGCGATAAATTATTACAATCATTATGTATCAGCCTATACGGATATAACTATTAACTCTAAAGTGCTTAACGAATCACGTAAGGTTTTTATAAGATTACCGACTGATTACAATGCTAAAAAAGCGTACCCGTTAATTATTAAAACCGATGGTAATTTTAATTTAGATACATGGGATAAAGCACTTACAAATCAAGCCAAGAGTGAAAAAGGGAATAAGGCTATATTGGTGTCTATCCCTAATTTGTTTTTTAAAGATACTCGTAATCGCGATTTAGTGCCTCCTTATGCCCGCCAAGATGTAAATACTCAAGCGCGTTTAGATCACGAAACACTACCCGAGGCAAACGGTGAAGCTGATAAGTTTTTAGCGTTTATTGAAACTGAGTTACTCCCGTATTTATCGGCAAAATATAAGCTTAGTAATAATCGTGTATTAAGTGGTTTTTCGGCAGGTGGTAGCTTTGTACTTTATACACTGCATACAAAGCCTGAGTTATTTAATGGTTATTTTGCATTTAGCCCAGCAGCTTGGTATGACGACATGACTGTAGTTAATAACGTAGATGCGTTTTTAACGGCTCAAGCAAATAAAGTGAAGTCACCTACTTATTTGTATCTTTCGGTGGGTGGAGCAGAGCATCCATTAATGTTAAAAGCATTTAATAATTTAGAGACTGCTTTAACAACAAACCCTAATAATAACCTTGTCTGGCAAAGTGCTATAAACGAAGGTGCTGAGCATTCAGACAATCCACCACTTAGTGTAGCTAAGGCATTAGCTGGTTATAGTGCGTTTATTAAAAAGTAGGTAGGCTTAAATGATAACTGTATACGCATACAGTTATCGCTGTTTTATCTATTTATGAAAACGAATCCGCTTCATAGTATTTTATTTAGTTTAATATTATTAACGACTTACAAAGGGAAGTTGGTTTAAATCGTTTTTACACAGTAAATATGCGCACTGTATTTATACACAGTGCCTGACTGTAGGGTTAGAATGCTATCAGTACTTATGAGCATATACACATCTATTTGTTACTGCTTTTAATTAGCCTTACGCCTTTGTAATCAGCAGTGTAAGTACTTTGCAATTTCAATATAGTTTCACCATCTTTTTACATTCTTTAAATGCAATTAATATAAATTGGCTGGTGGCTTTACATTAAAGAACACATCATACTTCATATTGATTTAAAGCTAAACTAAGCAATAGAGTTAAATTGTTGAAAAGGTAATCAAAGGGATAGTGCAAAATACAGGTCGGTGGGATTCAAAAGTATGGCGGAATAAAAAAAGCCCAGTTAAAAAGTTAAAAGGGCTAAAAGGGTTGTGCTAAGGGAAGTTGTAGTCGTTTTTTAACTTATATTTAAAACTTATATCTAAAACCAAATGCTATACCGTCATCTTCCGACTGCTCCATTTGTGCTTGTTGATCGTCGTTATCACTTTCAAAGTCACTAAAGTCTTTACGCGCTTCTACGTAGGCAATAGTGTCTTCGTCAATTAAGTAATGAAGGCCAATAACAGCAAACTGGCGTTTAAATACATCGTTAGGATCGGCGTTAAAGTTTGGCTGAATTACGTAATCATCACCGGCATCAAACACGTTATAGGCAATAAAAAGGCGAAAATCGTTATCAAAGCGGTAAGATGCAAATGTTTCTATGCCAATTGCGTCTTTAATTAAGCGACCAATATTATCTGTGTCGTGGTTTTTGTTTTTATTTACGTTAGCAGCAACGTAAAGGCCGGGCTTATCAATGTTGCCCCACATAATGCCTGCACCATAAATTAAATCTTCAACATTGCGAGTAGAACCATCGCCAAACGTTAAATCAAACTCGCCACGGTTAACACCTACAGTAAGCGTTAGCATATCTGTTGGTGTATAAGTAACAGAAGCACCAAATGTGTAATTAAATTCAACTTCTTGGGCTGCGCTATCGCCTGAGTTCCAAAGTGTTTCGCATTCTTCTTCTGAAATGTCGCTTACGTCACAGGTATAAAATTCGCTGTTTTTAAGCTGTGCTTGTACTGCAAAACTAAAATCGTTGTAACTATTACGATACTGCACTAACTTATCGGCACGCCCAGTACCATTTACAGCGCCATCGTCTTTGTTATAGGTGTAAACTCCTGCGGCATTGCCATCCCATACAAAACTATTATTTGTGCCGTAAACTACGTCGTACCATGCACCCCATTGTTTACCAATAGTAAGTTGTCCGTACTTTTCGTGCGAAAGGCCTGCATAGCCTAAACGGTTATACAAAAACTCGTCCTGAATTGACTCAAACCGATTGTTGTAAACAATATCGCTACTGCCTACAGGGTTTACACCCCATTCTACGAGTGCAAGGGCAGTCCAGTCTTTCTTGAGCTTTCGGGTAAAGCCAAAGTTAATGCGCGAAGTACCGTTAACAACTTCGGTTTCGTTTTGTGTGTTAATTACACGCACATCAAGATATCCACCTACTTTTAGAGTGTTTTTATCATCATTGTATAACTCTACCGCCGAAACGGCGGGTGCTAATACAATACTTGCGCTAATCAGTGTCGCTAATTTTTTGCTCATCTTGTGTGTTGCCCTGTGTAAATTTTAGTGTTTTTACGTAGGTAAAAATTCAGGTTCGAAGATTAACAAAGCAATAAACGGCTCAAAAGTGAAAAATACTCAATAAAACTGAGCATTAATCTTAATAGGTGTTCACGAGAGGTTAATTTTGTTTTTCAGGTGTTGCTGAGGTTTGTTTTTTTAGTTGTTTTGTAGGTAAAAAGAATTGGTAATAAGTGGTGTGTTAAAATTCTAATTTGAATTAATTTCATCTTGGTTAAAAAATAGCGACTAGTGTAAAAGCTCTAAAACTGCTTTATTTTCATAAATATAGCTTTTTATTACTATAGGTTGTACAAAAATGAGTTAAGTAAACACACATACACGTTAAAAGTGTTTTTACTCTAATATATATACCAAATTATAAACACTCATATCGGTTTATTATGAATGTATTTATGAATTTTAATTTATCTAAGTTGAATAACAATTTACCAAAACACTAAATTTAATTTGTTATTTTAATTACGAGTAGCTCAGTGATAATAATTGCCTTAAACGACGTGGTTTGCCATTAAACTTTCATAGAAAAACAGGCCATTTTGGTTTAAACTGCGCGCAATTTAATTACATCCTTACTCCCTTGGAGGGTAGCGCTATTATTAGTACAGCTAATGTCACCATGCAATTTGGTGCTAAACCATTATTTGAAAATATCTCAGCAAAATTTGGCGACGGAAACCGTTATGGTTTAATTGGCGCAAATGGTTGTGGTAAATCAACATTTATGAAAATTTTAAGTGGTGAGCTTGAAGCGTCTTCAGGTAATGTAAGTACTGATCCTAATGAACGCGTTGCTAAACTAAACCAAGACCAGTTTGCCTACGAAGAATACTCAGTAATTGATACTGTTATTATGGGCCATAAAGAACTGTGGAAAATTAAACAAGAACGCGACCGTATTTACTCTTTACCAGAAATGAGTGAAGACGACGGTATGAAAGTAGCCGATCTTGAAACTGAATTTGCTGAAATGGATGGTTACTCTGCTGAATCTAAAGCAGGCGAGCTTCTATTAGGCGTAGGTATTGGTACTGAGCAACACTTTGGCCCAATGTCAGAAATTGCACCAGGTTTTAAACTACGCGTGCTACTTGCACAGGTGTTGTTTTCAGACCCAGATATAATGCTACTTGATGAGCCTACCAATAACTTGGATATTTACACCATCAAGTGGTTAGAAGACGTGTTAAACCAACGCGACTGTACCATGATAATCATCTCGCATGACCGTCACTTTTTAAACTCTGTGTGTACTCACATGGCCGATATTGACTACGGTGAGCTACGTATTTACTCAGGTAACTATGACGAATATATGTTTGCAGCAACGCAAGCACGTGAGCAGCTACTTAGCGAAAACGCGAAAAAGAAAAACCAAATTGCTGAACTTCAACAGTTCGTATCACGCTTCTCTGCTAACGCATCTAAAGCTAAGCAAGCTACATCGCGCGCTAAACGTATCGACAAAATTCAGTTAGACGAAGTTAAAGCCTCATCACGTCAAACACCGTTTATTCGTTTCGACCAAGAAAAGCAGTTATTCAGAAACGCACTTGAAATGAACAATCTAACGCAAGGGTTTGACGACAATACGTTGTTTTCTGGCCTTGAAGGTTTAGTAGAAGTTGGCGAGCGAATTGCTATTATTGGTGAAAATGGTGTTGGTAAAACAACATTACTTAATACATTAGCAGGGCGCTTAGCACCTAAAGCCGGTGAGTTTAAGTTCTCTGAAAACGCGAACATTGGCTACTACGCGCAAGACCACGCTGATGAGTTTGCGACCGACATGAACTTGTTTCAATGGATGGAACAATGGCAACAAGAAGGCGATGACGAGCAAGTGGTTCGAAGCTTTTTAGGCCGTATGCTGTTCTCTCAAAACGATATTAAAAAATCAGTTAAAGTAATTTCTGGTGGTGAGCAAGGCCGAATGTTGTTTGGTAAAATTATGATGCATAAACCAAATATACTGCTAATGGATGAGCCAACTAACCACATGGATATGGAATCTATTGAAGCGCTTAACCTAGCACTTGAAGCCTACGAAGGTACATTAATGTTTGTATCGCACGATCGTCAATTTGTATCATCGGTAGCTACCCGTATTTGGGAAGTTAAAGATGGTAAAATCATTGACTTTAGAGGCAACTACGCAGAATACCTAGCGAGTAAAGACGCTTAATTAGCTATTTAACCTGAACTCTGGATAACAAACCTATCTCAAGCCGCTATTTTCAGCGCTAACTGCGTTGAATTTACTTGCAATAGGCTAGCTATTGACGCGTAAATTCGCCTTGTTTTCACTGAAAATCTCTGGCTAGAGAAGATAAATTTAAATATCACCATGATTCAACACGTTAGTAAATCTCTTAACCAGAGTTCAGGTTATCTACCCGTTAATTCTAAAAAGCCATGTTTAAACATGGCTTTTTTTGTTTTTGTGAGTCGCAATTAAACGGCGTTTGGGTATAATACCCGCCTAAAACCGGACATAAGTCCGCTATTTTGAAAAATACATTACTGAGGAGTATTTATGACAGTTGGCATTATTATGGGTTCTAAATCAGATTGGCCAACCATGGAACATGCAGCACTTATGCTAGAGCATTTTGGCATTAAGTACGAAACTAAAGTCGTGTCTGCACACCGCACTCCTCAATTACTTGCTGATTACGCAAGTTCAGCCGCAGAACGTGGTATTAAAGTGATTATTGCAGGCGCTGGCGGCGCTGCGCATTTACCGGGTATGGCTGCTGCTTTTACATCGCTTCCTGTACTGGGCGTACCTGTAAAATCAAAAGCATTAAATGGTGTTGATTCACTTTTATCTATTTGCCAAATGCCTAAAGGTGTTGCTGTTGGTACGCTTGCCATTGGTGAGCCGGGCGCTGCAAACGCAGGTTTACTAGCTGCACAAATTTTAGGATGTCAAAATCCAGAAATTTTTGCAAAAATTGAAGCGTTCCGTAAAGCGCAAACAGACACTATATTAGCTAATCCAAACCCTGCAGAGTAATAATGAATATTTTAATATTAGGTGCAGGGCAACTTGCACGTATGATGAGCCTTGCAGGCGCGCCACTTAATTTAAACGTAGTGGCGTACGATGTAGGCAGCAAGCAAATTATGCACCCGCTAACTGGCGAGGTTTATACCACATCACTTGAGCAAGCAATATCAAACGCAGATGCAATTACTGCTGAGTTTGAGCACATTCCTGATGACGTACTAACACTTTGCTGCAACAGTAATAAGTTTTACCCAGGAAAAGCCGCGATTAAAACCGGTGGCGATCGCTCGCTTGAAAAGGCATTGCTTGATAAAACAAATGTAACTTGTGCGCCGTATCAATTAATTACTGAAAAAGCGCACCTTGAACACGCTGTTAAAACCTTAGGTAAGCCGCTTGTTATTAAAACATGCCAAGCGGGTTACGATGGAAAAGGACAATGGCGATTAAAGTCAGATAATCAAATAGACGAAATTTGGTCACAAATGGCTGATTTTATTGCATTAGGCACAGAGCTTGCGCCACATACAATTATTGCTGAAAAAATGATCCCGTTTGATCGTGAAGTCTCTATTATTGGTGCGCGCGATAAGCACGGTAATGTTGCTATTTATCCGCTAACAGAAAACGAGCACACAAATGGTGTGTTAACGCTCTCTATTGCGGGTAAAAATAATCACAGCGTTGAAGCTCAAGCAAACGATGCATTTACTAAAATAGCAAACGAACTTAACTATGTTGGCGTACTCGCTATTGAATTTTTTGATGTACAAGGCACGTTACTCGTTAACGAAATTGCACCGCGTGTACATAACTCAGGCCACTGGACGCAACAAGGTTGTCACTGTTCGCAGTTTGAAAACCACATGCGTGCTGTTGCAGGTTTACCACTTGGTAATACTGAGCTTAAACACATTACCGCGATGATAAACGTACTAGGGCAACCTAGTATTCCAGCTGACGTACTAAAATACGCAGATGTGACTAGCCATTGGTACGGTAAAACTGCAAAGCCAGGTCGTAAGATGGGCCATATAAACGTATCGGCCACTAGCATGAACGACCTAGCAGATAAATTAGGTGAGCTTACTGAATATTTACCTGAGCAAGACTACCCAGGTATTTTAAAAGCGGCAGCTAATTTAATCCTTCATTAAACGGCTAAATACTCGTTTTATTAAATGCCGAGCTTGCTCGGCTTTTTTATGTTTAAAAAAGGCGCGTGGATACCCAGTTTGTGAAATAATGATTGAGTCTAAAATTTTACAGTGAAATTATTTAATGAAACTTAAAGCAATTTATAGCGCACTACTTGTTGCCGCTTCTTTTAGTACTTTTTTTAGTAACAGTGCATTTGCATCAGACTCTCTTCGTGTTGCTACATTTAATGTAAGTATGGATGCAACTAATCACACGCCTAAAGGTGAGCAAATTAAAAGTGATGCTTTAGTTAACGCACTTAAAGCAAACCACCAGCAAATTAAAAACATAGCCGAAATTATTCAACGTGTTCGCCCTGACATTATTTTACTTAATGAATTTGATTACATCCCAAAAGAGCAGGGTATTGAATACTTTAATAAGCATTATTTAAATGTAGGTCAGCAAAAACAAGCGGCTATTAACTACCCTTACTCTTATATAGCCCCAGTAAATACAGGCCTAGCCACCGAGTTTGATTTAGATAATGATGGCAAAAAAAATGGCGTGATGGGCGATGCACAAGGCTTTGGCTTTTTTGAAGGCCATTATGGTATGGCTATTTTGTCAAAATACCCAATCGATTTTGATAAAGTAAGAACTCTTCAAACCTTTAAATATAAAGACATGCCAAATGCACAAATGCCAGTGATGCCTAAAACAGGCGAAAACTGGTATAGCAAACAAGAATGGCAAGCACTAAGGCTCAGCTCTAAATCGTTTTGGGATTTACCTATTAACGTAAATGATAAAACCATTCATGTTATTGCATCTCACCCAACACCGCCTGTATTTGATGGTGAAGAGGACAGAAACGGCAAGCGTAACCACGATGAAGTAAGGTTAATTGCTGATTACGTTTCAAACGCCAAGTATATTTACGATGATAAAGGCGAAAAAGGCGGGTTAAAAACTTACTCTCGTTTTGTTATTTTAGGCGATTTAAATGCCGCACCAGAGGGCGATAAAGCGCGTACAAATACCACCGACCAAATACTTAAAAATCCACTTATTAACGCTCAATTTGTTCCAACAAGTGAAGGCGCTAAAGAGCTGTATGATGCGCCTTATGCACAAAATTATAGTGCTAATTGGCAAGCACGTGTTGATTACGTACTACCGTCAAACTATGGCTTAAAAATTAAAGACGGTGGGGTGTTTTGGCCAACTAAAACCAGCGATGAATATCGTTTAATTAAGGACAGAAACGCTTCAAGCGATCATCGGCTGGTGTGGCTTGATTTAATAGTTGAATAGCGTCCACTAATAAAGGGGGCGTTAGTAAACTGAGCTTTACCCTGTTTAATGGCTATTTATCTTAAAAAATTGCAATAACTTGAGTGCTTCTGCTTAAATACGGCTTAATTATAATAACCGTATAGAAGCACTATGATTTTTAATTTTTCTTCATCTAAAACGTTAGTGGCCTTAGCTGTTGCCTCAAGTGTCATGCTTGCAGGTTGTAGCGCTACTGCTAACACCTCTTCAACACAGCAAAGTGTATTACCAGCAACTAAGATTGCTGCGGTTGTAAACACACCAGCAGATATCGGCTCACAAAAAATAACGCTAGAACAAGCAATGGCCGATCCAGATTGGATGGGTAATCAGCCAGAGAGTGCTTACTGGGCTAGCGATTCGGCTACTATTATTTATGCTCAAAAAGAGCAAGGTAATACACTACGCGATTTATTTAGCCAATCTGTTACTAGCCAAACAGCAGAGCAGGTAGCACTTAATAAACTTCATACTGTGGGTTCAAATAAAGCTGTTTATTCAAAAAATAAAACAATGGCGGCCTACACGTTTAAAGGCAATGTATTTGTTAAAAACCTAAAAACGGGTGAACTTAAACAAATTACAGCGACATCAGCAAGCGAATCTAAACCACAATTTTTAAACAATGGCGATTTAGTTTATCGCCAAGGCAATGTGTTTTTTAGAGTTGATTTAAAAACAGGTTTAACGACTGAGCTTGCTAACTTAAAGCTTGCCGATGAGCCTAAAGGCATTGAAGAGCCAAGCACTTATATTGCTAAAGAGCAGCATAAACTGATTAAATTTGTGGCGCTTCAGCAAAAAAACAAAAAAGATAAGCAAGCGCGCAGTGAGCAAATTAATGAACAAAACGATTCAATTGCTAACACGGCTTACTACTTAGGTGACGGTAATAAAGTATCTGAAGCACAACTTTCACCAAATGGTGATGCGCTGTTAGTTGTTGTACAAAAGCAAACAGATTGGCGTGGTGAGGGCGATATTATGCCTAACTACATTACAAATGACGCCACTATTGAGCCTAAAAAAGCACGCCGCCGTGTAGCCGATGCTAAAGAAGAAACATCACAGCTTGTGTACATCAATTTAACTAATAAAGAGCAAACATCACTTAGCTTTAATACCTTACCGGGTTTTGATGAAGATGTTTTAGCTGCAGTTAAAAAAGAAAATTATGCACGTGATGGTAAAACCTATAAGTCTAAAAAGGCACCTCGTGGCATTAACCTTATTATGGACTGGGGTTTTGAGCAAAGCCCAATAGTATGGAACGATGACGGGTCACAAGTTGCTATCATGCTTGAAGCCTGGGACAACAAAGATCGTTGGCTTGCTACCGTTGATTTTGAAAGCAACAAACTTGTTTCGCAGCACCGCCTACATGACGATGCATGGATTGCTTATGCATTTAACGACTTTGGTTGGTTGCATAACTCAAACACGCTTTATTATCTATCGGAAGAGTCGGGTTATAGCCAGCTTTATAAAAAACCAGTAAACGGTAGTGCAACTGCGCTAACACAAGGTAAATTTGAAGTATCTAACTTAACGCTTACCAGCGACGACAGCGCAATTTATTACAAAGCGAATGTTGAGCATCCAGGCCTGTACGAAATTTACCGCGTTAACCCACAAACAGGTAATAGCGAGCAAGTTACTGACTTAAATGGCATGACTGATTACACGTTAAGCCCAGATGAAACTAAGTTACTCCTTAAGCACTCTACAATTACCATGCCTAATGAGCTTTACGTAGCAGATGCTAAAGCAAATACAAAAGCCACGCGCTTAACTCATACAGTGTCGGATGAGTTTTTAGCTAAAAAGCTAACTGCGCCTAAAATTGTAGCCGTGCCATCGAGCCATACTGATCAACCAATATACGCAAAAGTGTACTACCCAGCTGATTACGTAGAGGGTGAAGTAGGCAAAAACCGTAAAGCGGTTATTTTTAACCACGGCGCAGGCTACTTACAAAATTCACATATGGGGTTTTCGGTTTATTTTCGTGAATTTATGTTTCATTCATTGCTCGCTGATGAAGGTTACATAGTAATGGATATGGATTACCGTGCGTCTAAAGGTTACGGACGTGATTGGCGTACTGCGATTTATCGTCAAATGGGCACGCCTGAAACACAAGATTTAGCCGATGGTGTTAAATGGATGGCTCAAAATGCCAACGTTGATACTAAAGCAGTCGGTACTTATGGCGGATCTTACGGTGGCTTTATGACTTTTATGGCCTTATTTACCGCGCCAGAGTTATTTCAATCGGGTGCAGCACTTCGCCCTGTTACCGATTGGGCGCACTACAACACAGGTTACACAGCTAATATATTAAACCATCCTGATGTTGACCCGATTGCCTATGAACGTAGCTCGCCAATTTACTATGCTGAGGGTTTAAACAAGCGTTTATTAATTAACTCCCCCATGGTTGACGATAACGTGTTTTTTCAAGATTCAGTACGTTTAGTACAGCGCTTAATAGAGCTGGAAAAGCAAAACTTTGAAACAGCGATATTCCCAGTTGAACCACATGGCTTTGTACAGCCTTCAAGCTGGTTAGACGAATACCGCCGTATTCATAAATTATTTAAAGAAACGCTTTAATTCTTAAAATAAAGTATAAAAACAAAAACGCCGCGTTAGTTTAATAAACTAACGCGGCGTTTTTATTAGAGGAGCAATAGCTTATGCGCTATTTTTGCTTTTTTAAGAGCTCTATAGCCAGTGGTATGGCAAGTAGAGTTCCACCAATAACGCCAATTAAATGTGCATCAATGGCCACTGTGGAGTTAATAAGCTTTCCTATATCGGCATTTGGGCCGCTAAATTGCTCAAACGCTATTTTAATCCATACGCCTATAAATAATAAATAACCCGATTTAAGCCCTACAGTTATATCTTTAACTGCCCCCCAAATAATTACGCCATGAAGTAAAGCACTTAACCCAGTGTAAATATGTATGCTTGGGCAAAACCAATACACACCGAGTCCACACCATAATGCCAGCAAGCATATATTAAACGCATAACGAGTAGGGGATGTATATTCACCATGCAAAAGCCATATTAATAAAACACCACTGGCATTTAATCCCAAATGAGCCCAATTAGCATGAACAAATTGGCTGGTGAAAATTCGCCACAGGTCACCTTCATCAATTAAGCTTCGGTTAAATTCAAGTAAATTATTTAAATCAAATGCAGCAAAAATGGTACTAAAAAGCAGCAAAATTATAGGCGGTAATATATAACGAGGTTGAATAGGTAAATTAAGCATTTTATTGTAATTTTTTAGTCAAAATTTTTGCATATTGTGCCCGTTTAACTTTAAGATGCCAAATACAACTACGTAATTAAGTGTTTTTAGTATTTTTATGCATTTTAAACTTAACTCATTATTTGCCATTGGACTGTGCGCAGTAACGCTGCCTTCTATTGCACAACCAACTCAAATCGAAACTCGCGAACCTGAAGCCGCAACTGGATTAATCCATAAACAAGTGGTGCAAGGGAATAAGTACATGGTTGCTGCGGCAAACCCATATGCTTCAAAAGCCGGTCAACAAATTTTAGCCCAAGGCGGCAGTGCCGTAGATGCAGCTATTGCTACTCAACTTGTACTGACTTTAGTTGAGCCGCAGTCGTCAGGTATTGGCGGTGGTACATTTATGATGTACTACAACAAAGCAAACAATAAGCTTACTAGCTTTGATGGCCGTGAAACAGCTCCTGCAAATGCAGATGAAACCTTGTTTTTAGATAAGCACGGTAAAGCCGTTAAATGGATTGAAGCAGTAGTAGGCGGACGCTCTGTTGGTGTACCTGGTATTTTACATGCATTTGCAAGCGCCCATAAGCAATACGGTACATTGCCGTGGGAAGAGCTTTTTAAACCGGCTATTGAGCTTGCAGAGCAAGGCTTTGTAATTTCGCCGCGTTTACATGGCTTATTAGCACGCCAGTTAAACCCAGGCGTGTTGAGTATGCCTATTATTAATGAATATTTTTACCCAAATGGTAAATTAATTGAAGCAGGTAGTGTTAAAAAGAATCAGCCACTTGCTGACTTATACAAAGACATTGCAAAGCAAGGCATTGATGCGTTTTACAAAGGCGAAAACGCTAAGCAAATGGTTAACGCCGTACAGCACTCTAAAATTGCTCCTGGTAAGTTGAGCGTACAAGACTTAGGGGATTACAAAAGCAAAGAGCGCGACGCTGTGTGTATACAATACCGAGCGTACAACGTATGTTCAATGGCACCACCTAGTAGTGGTGGTGTAGCGGTGCTACAAATGCTTGGTCTACTTGAGCATAAAGACATGAGTGCACTTAAGCCAAATGGCGAAAAAGCGATTCATTACTTTAGCCAAGCATCGCGTATTGCATTTGCCGACCGCGATATGTACATGGGCGATCCTGATTTCACCCAAGTACCAACAAAAGAGCTTTTAAACAAAGATTACATTGCCTCGCGCGCTAAATTAATTACCGAAACAGACCAACCAGCCGTTGCAGGTAACCCTGTAGGTTACTTAAGCTACGCAATGGATGACTCATACGAGTTACCGTCTACCTCGCACGTATCTATTGTCGATAGTAAAGGTAATGCCGTGTCGATGACCAGTTCAATTGAAATGGCGTTTGGCTCTACGGTTATGGTTAATGGCTTTATTTTAAATAACCAACTAACTGACTTTTCGTTATCGCCACGTAAAAACGGCAAGCTTGTAGCAAACCGTGTAGAGGCTGGTAAACGCCCGCGTAGCTCTATGTCACCGGTAATGGTATTTAATAAAGATGGCAGCTTACGTTTAATTGTAGGCTCACCTGGCGGTAGCCGTATCATCGATTACGTTGCACAGGTTGTAGTGGGTGTTATTGACTGGAATTTATCAGCGCAAGACGCCATTAACTTACCGCGTACAACAAATCGTAACGATTACACCAGCCTTGAAAAAGGCACCGCCATTGAAGCCATTGCACCCGCGCTTACTAAACGCGGCCACAATGTACGTATTATTGACTTAAACTCGGGTTTACACGCAGTTGAAGTTAAAAATAATACCCTATATGGTGGCGCTGATCCGCGCCGTGAAGGTGTTGCGTTATCTGATTTAACTGATAATAACGCCACTATCAAATTTTAAATTATGTATAATATGCTTGCGGGCAGTGAAGCCCGCATGTGTTTTCTCTCAATGGTCTGACAAGCTTAATTGTCGTTGCAATTAAACCTTTAATACTGATAATGACAGATCATAACTTAAGACTCCGTTAAAGCCTGGAAATATGACAACTAATACTGATCCTAACTACTTATATATTCATCATTCTGGCCCTGGCCTAATTGAAACACCGCTATTAAATAAGGGCAGTGCCTTTAGTAAAAAAGAACGCGAAAATTTCAATCTTGCTGGTTTACTTCCTCCTCGCTTTGAAACAATTGAAGAGCAAGTAGAGCGTTGTTATCAGCAGTACTCTAGCTTTACCGACAATCTAAATAAGCATATTTACTTACGTGCGATTCAAGATAATAACGAAACACTTTACTACCGTTTAGTGCGTGACCATCTTGAAGAAATGATGCCAATCATTTACACGCCTACAGTAGGTGATGCCTGTGAAAAATTCTCAGACATTTACCGCAGCGCACGTGGTTTATTTATTTCATATGAAGATCGCTACCAAATTGACGACATTTTACGTAATGCGACTAAAGGCAAAGTAAAAGTTATTGTTGTAACCGATGGCGAGCGTATTTTAGGCCTAGGCGATCAGGGTATTGGTGGCATGGGTATCCCAATTGGTAAACTGTCACTTTACACTGCATGTGGTGGCATTAGCCCAGCATACACATTACCTGTAATGCTTGATGTGGGTACTAATAACGAAAAGCTTCTAAACGATCCTATGTACATGGGCGCACGCCATAAGCGTATTGCTCAAGACGAATACGATGAGTTTTTAGATTTATTCATTAAAGCGGTTAAACGCCGCTGGCCAAATGTATTACTTCAGTTTGAAGATTTTGCACAGCCAAATGCAATGCCACTACTTAAGCGCTACCGCAATGAAATTTGTAGCTTTAATGATGACATTCAAGGTACTGCGGCTGTAGCAGTAGGGTCTTTACTTGCTGCGTGTCGTATTAAAAATTCAACCCTAAGCCAACAAAAAGTAGTATTTGTGGGCGCTGGCTCTGCTGGTTGTGGTATTGCAGAGCAAATCATTAGCCAAATGGTTTTTGAAGGTATTAGTGAAGCACAGGCACGTAGCCAAGTATTTATGGTTGACCGTTTTGGTTTGCTTAGTGAAGGTATGGAAGGCTTACGCGATTTCCAACAAGCACTTGCACAACCGCAAGGCTCTTTAAGTGAGTGGACATACAGCGGTGAATACGCATCACTTCTTGATGTTATGCACTGTGCACAGCCAGACATTTTAATTGGTGTTTCAGGCCAACCTGGTTTATTTAGCGAACAAGTAATTCGCGCTATGCACGCCGGTTGTGAACAGCCAATTATTTTCCCATTAAGTAATCCATCTAAGCAGGTAGAAGCACATCCTGCTGATGTTATTAAATGGACAGACGGTAAGGCACTTGTTGCAACAGGTAGCCCCTTTGATCCGGTTGAATACAACGGTGAAATTTTCCCAATCCCACAATGTAACAACAGTTATATTTTTCCAGGTATTGGTTTAGGGGTTATTGCCGCTAAGGCGACACGCATTACAGATGCTATGTTAAGTGTGTCTAGCGAAATGCTTGCTGAATCATCGCCGCGTGCTAACACAGGTAAAGGTAGTTTATTACCAGCACTAACTGAAATTGAAACGCTAAGTAAGCGTATTGCATTTGCCATTGCTAAAAAAGCAATCGAAGAGGGCGTTGCTCTTGAGATTACTGATGATGCGTTATGGGCAGCAATCGACAAAAATTACTGGTTACCAAAATACCGTAACTATAAACGTTGCAGTGTTTAATAACGTTTATACGTAATTAAAATAAACAGTGTTGTAGGCACAGTTACAACGCTTAACAAAAAACAGGTAATTGCCTGTTTTTTTGTGCTTGTTCATATTTAATTAACCACGTACGGTGTTTACTTGCTTTTACATAATTAAAGGATCGACTTAATGAAAACACTGACTCTCGTTTTAGGTAGCGCACTGGCTTTAAATGTACTTAGTTTTGATGCACTTGCTGCTGCAACTCCCGATGCTCCTCATATTTATGTTAAAGGTGAAGCAACCCTTACAACTATGCCAGATTACGTGCAACTTAGCGTAGGTATTACTAAGGTTGATAAAGACTTAATTGCAGCTAAAAATAAAACCGACTTAACCATCGCTAAAGCAATTAAGCTCGTAAAAGAAATTGGTGTTAAAGAGGGAGATATAAACGCCGGGCAAATCTCAATAAACCGTGATAGCCAATATAACCGCACTACCGGTAATCAAGAATTTAAAGGGTTTAAGGTTTCTCGTACATTAACGGTAAAACTTAGCGATATAAATAAATACCCTGAGTTACTACAAAGCTTAGTTAACAACGGTATTAACGAAATTAATCAAACGCAATTTTTAGCAAGTAACTACAACGAGCTGCATAAAAAAGCACAAAAATTAGCAATTAAAGACGCACGTGACGCAGCAAAAGAGTTTAGTGAAGATTATGGCGTTGATTTAAAAGGATTGTACAGCGCATCACTAAGTCCACTCAATGTGCAGTCGCAGCCTTATATGCGTGCAGAAAAAATAATAATGGCTGATAGCGCACCAAGTAACTATGTACCTGATGCCTACCATGCTGGAGAGATTAAAGTTACTGCCTCAAGCTATGCTGTGTATTACATAGACTAAAATTGTTAGATATCTTTACTTTTGGTGGTGCTCAAAACGTGCCACCAACTTCTCACCTTGCTCCTGGCTAATACGCGCAATAGAGTTGAGCATATTAGTCACTTCGCGTCTGTCGTATTCATTAGTTACATGCTCATTAATGTCATCAACAATCGCATTTAAATAATTAAATAAACTGTTGCGTGCATCGGTATCTTTATGGGCAATAAACAAAATATTTTTAAATGCCTCAAGCACGTTTGTCATTACGTATGCATCGCCTTTGGCGTAATTACGAAGCGGTGTAAAATTATCGTGTAGCAACTCATCAAAGCTTGTTTCGTGCAGGTATAGTAATGGTCCTTTATCACTGTGCTTAAACGAGTAATTAATATCGTTAATTGAAAGTCGTTGAATAAGTAAAATGCTCAGCATATCAATTGATTTAACCGCAGTACCAGGATCGTTGATACCCGGGCTCATTGCTTTAACCGCAATCTCTGATATTTGTGTTAATCCATAACGATAATGATCGCTAATGTACTCTTCTATATAAAAAATAAAGCAGTCGAGAATTTTATTTATCAGCTCTTCATCGTTTGCTATATCTTTATTACATTTTAAAAACGGATAGCCTTTAACTGTAAAATAGCCTTGGTTAACAGAGATATAAACCTTTATATCTTGCTCTGCCAAAATGGCACACAGCTTATCGGTATGTACGCCTTTATAATATCCTTCTGTTTTACTGCTAACCGAATGCCACTTGGTAAAATCAGGGAAGTCTTCAACTGGGTTTTCTTGTTGCCTTTGGATAATTGTTTTAATTTCGTTTTTAGTTTGACTAAACAAGCCATTTAATACGTTATCAACCTGAATAGCACGTGAGATTGAATGTATAAAAAACACAAATAAACCTAATGAAATCAAGCCAAAAACAAGTGCAAACAACACACCAATGGAAGGAATAGCCGTACTGCCACCTTCAAGCTTATTAATATTTATAAGCATAATTATTGAGTAAATTATACTGCCTAAATAAAAGCCCAAAACCATTTGGTGTGATTTACGCGTAATAAGCCCTGGCACTACGCGAGGCGATAAACTCGCACTGGCCGAATTTAAAACCACCATTACCATCGAAAAACTAAACACGGTAAGCGAAATAATACTGCCTGCTAAGGTGCTTAAAATAGTACGCGCGTTTTCGGCGCTATCAACGAGTACAACCGATATAAACGATTTTAGTTGCTCAATAGGGGCTAAATATTCAACTGACATAGTAATAATGGCGAATACCAAAAAGCCCACTGAAAGCACTGAAGGGTAAAAGCCAATACTGTTAATCATTCCACGGTAACTATCGGCTACTTTGCGAGGTACAAACATAAAATCCTTTGTATTTTTCTACTTACTTAATACCTCTAGCTTAGCATAGGCATTTATTAAACTTCTGATAATGCTGCTCAAATTTATATGTTATTATCACGCCCACAATAATAGAGCGCATATTTATGCGATAAAAATAACAGGACAACACTGTGATCATTTCAACTTATGCAGCACTACTTGCGTTTTACTATGTTTATTTAAGTTTTAACGTAATAAAATTACGCCAGGCACAAAAAGTATCATTGGGCGACAACGGTGAGCCAAGCCTTCAACGTGCAATACGCGCCCACGGTAACTTTATGGAGTACGTACCATTTGCTGTT
Source organism: Pseudoalteromonas sp. Z1A8 (assembly GCF_011378855.1). GTDB lineage: Bacteria > Pseudomonadota > Gammaproteobacteria > Enterobacterales > Alteromonadaceae > Pseudoalteromonas. The sequence continues at coordinate 33,819 of NZ_WTLB01000018.1, forward strand.
ATTTTACTTTTTTTAGTAGAGTATCAAGGCCTTGCTAGTCATTACTGTCACATACTAGGTGGGATGTTATTAATAGGACGTGTATTTCACAATTCAGGCATCGTAGAAAAAAACATGAGATTTCGCCAAATTGGTGCTGTATCAACATTTTTAGTCATTATTATTAGTGCATTTGTTATGCTTGTGACACGTGGTTAATTAAAGAAAAGTTAATGAGCAAAATATTTATAATAGGTTTACCGCGTACCGGCACAACCAGTGTGTGCCATGCATTTTTAGAACTCGGCATTACAACAGCGCATACCGCCTATACCAATGCCTGTTTTGAAAATGCTAACGCGATTGCCGACACTCCCATATTTAACGATTTTAAAGCGCTTGATATCCATTACCCAAATTCTAAATTTATTTACCTAGAACGCGAATTGAGTGCATGGCTGCCATCAATAAAGCAGCTCCTAACGCGTATGCACACTAATTTAACGCGCGGCGACGGGGGCTTTAATATTCATATAAAACGCTGTTATTTAAATACGTTTAGTGAGCTTTCGCTTAATAATATTAATGACGATAGTTACTTAGCAGATTGTTATAAAAAGCATTTTAATGACGCTCAAACGTACTTTAATAACCGTGAACATGACTTTTTATCTATTGATATAGCAAAGCCTGATAGTTACAAAAAGCTGTGCGATTTTTTAGCGTTAAAAAGTGACAAAGCTGATTTTGAAAAAATGAATATGGGCGGTAAAGTCACCGCATGGAACGATATTAAACACCCGTTAAAAGTTGAATCTACGGCTAAAGGGCGCATAGATAAATTACTGCCTTACAAGATTTTTTAAATCAAATACGTTAAAATCCCCGCATTATTATTTAAGTTGTACAGAACATGTTTGAATTAAAATACCACACCCCATTTGAATGGACCGAAGTTGTCCTTGCTGACTTTAATACATTTTTACAAGATCATGCTGCTGCTGAAAAAAAAGCATCCGGTATGGCTATGTCTATGCTGTCGCATTACCCAGACAAACGTAAATTAGTAAAAGCCATGACCGACTTAGCACTAGAAGAACTAATACATTTTAAACAAGTGCTTAAGTTACTTTTAGAACGCGATGTAAACCTAGGTGACGACAAAAAAGATCCATACATAAAACAAATTCGTGCACTATTTAGACACGGACGCGATGGCTTTTTAATGGACCGATTACTGGTTGGCGGTGTAATTGAAGCACGCGGCCATGAACGCTTTTCTCTAGTTGCCCAAGCATTACCTGAAGGCAAAGAAAAAGACTTTTATGTTGCTATTGCTAAGTCAGAAGAAAAACATAAAAATCTATTTGTAGAACTCGCTTACGAATACTTTGAAAAAGAAGAAGTTGATGTTCGCCTAGAAGAGCTATTAATAGCTGAAGCGAAAATCTGTGAAAGCATTCCTTTTACTGCGGCATTGCATTAATTAATACTAGTGCCTGTAGGCCTTTCAGGATTAACCTCGAAAGATAAACAGGCCCTAGCGCAGAGTGTATTTACACGCTCTGCGCATAGTCATTTTAAGCTCACGCCTTTATTAATCCCTGTGTGAATCATTGATTTGCAATTTGCGAATCAAAATAACAAAAACCACATTTAGAAACTTCAATCTACTGATAATAAACATAAAAACCCTTGGTCTCATACTTGCTACCTATACATTAAGCAAATTGAGGGAAAGGCTTATGTTAAAATTTATTTTTATACTATTACTGATACCTTTTACCGCCGTAGGCAGTGAAAGTCATTTAGATTATATAGAAAATGCAAATGGTGAGCGGGTACAAAAAGTGTCGCATTTAGTTAAATGGACGCACACTCGCTTTGTGTTCACCCGTGATATTTCGCGTATTGCACTTGGCCATGAAACAACACTTGATGTGAACGTAGTTAATGGGCGTGAGCTACTTATTTTAGCTAAAAAGTTAGGCCGTACATCGATGATGGTATGGTACGACGATAAAAGCTCTGAAACATTTTTACTTGGCGTAACCGAAGACTACAGCGTACTAGAAAATGCCTTAAACGACATCCATCCTGACGTACAGCTAACCATAGCGCCTGATCGCCATGCTGTTGTATTACGTGGTGAAGTACCAACAATAAATTACCGTCATGCCGCTTATGAAGCTGCAAAAAACTACCTTTATGCCAGTAGCTCACAAGCATCACAACCCGTTATCACCTCAAATCCTAACCAAGGTATGTTTAATTCACTTGCTCAACGCTTGCAAGGCTTGGGTAACGCAAACGGCGGCAGCTCTCAAAACTCGAGTAAAGTCGCTATTATTAATTTAATAAAAGTAACTCAAGCACCCAAGCCTAAAGAAGAACGTATTAGCGAAGTAATAAAATCAATGGGCGCAGATAAAGTGACCATTAAACGCATCTCGGTTGATGAGTTATCAAATGACGACAACGATGTGTTTTTACTTTCCGGCTCTGTAAAAAACCAGATAGAGCTAGTGCGCTTATTAAATACAATTAATAAATTATTCGAACCAGAGCAAGCATTACAAACTCAGGGTTCTCCTCTTGATCCTAATAATTTAATGGGCGGCGCAACGCAGGATAAAAGTTCAGGTATTGAAGTACTTGCCAACGAGTCAGGCGGTTTAATAAATGATGCTACCTCAGGATTAAATTTAAGTAATGTGAGTTCTAATATTGCAAGAGCAACGTTGCTGTCAGTGGCTGGCGGTAAAGTTTTGTCGAGTATTGAAGTTGAAGATTTACCGCAAGTGCGTGTATCGGTGCAGCTATACGAAGTAAATCAACGTAGGTTAAAGCAATGGCGCCCAGATATTAGCGTGCTCTCTAATGGATATGAAAAAGAAGCGGGTTTATTTGGCCGTGACGGTATGACTAATCGTGAATCTGGCTCTGCAACAATAGAAAATGCGCTGCAATTAATTGGCGGTCAATTAACTAATAACTTACAGCTTTCTACCTCACAGTTTGCCATTGATATGCTATTTTCATTACTTGAACAAGAAGGTATTTCTCGAACGCTTTCTCGCCCTACAATCACGGTTTTAGCCGGTGAAAGTGCCGTGTTTAAAGTCGGTGGTGAAGTACCTGTACCTACAAGTTATAGCCCTTCAGGAATTACAAGCGGGCAGCAAGGTAGTAGTGGGTCGGTGTTTAGCGGTACAGAATTTAAATCATTTGGAGTTGAATTAAATGTACGCGCCATGGTTGACGACAAAGACAGAATAACACTTGATCTAAACCCTGTAATTTCATTACCCGATACCACGTTAACCGCCGAAATTGCACAAAGTACAGGCAGCAGTTTAAACAGTAGTGCATTTAATACACGCAGCATGCAAACATCAACACGTTTAAAAGACGGACAACCTCTTATTATTGGTGGCTTAATTAGCACCGATAACAACGCAAGCCACGACTTTGTACCTGATGGCAACGGCAATAGCATGCTAGGAAAGTTAAGCGAAACAACCAGTAAAAGTGAAAACAACCGCGAGCTAATTATTGTTGTTACTCCAAACCTGGTGCGTGAGCCAATTAATACCTTACGTTCGTGGGAGCAGGCAAATATAGACACCCAGTTACTTAGTTACATACAGGAGCAAGGGCTATGAAAATATTTTATATAATTTTACTGCTTACTTTATCGGGTTGCGCTCATATTGATTACAAGCCAACAGTAAATCCTTACAACGCGTTGAGTGACATCGTTAAAAAATACCAATTAAATTCCCAACCATTAAAGTGTGAAGGTATAAATGCAAGTAACTGTTTAAACCTAGTGCATGAGGTGAATCAGTTAATGCTTGAACACCCCGATAACAAGGCAATACTTTCAATATCGGCCTACGTACTTTATAAAAGTGGCCGTGCTAATCAATCTCAACAAGTTATAAACACATTACTGAATAAAGCTAATCCACCATTAAATGCAATTACTTTAGGGGTTACGTTAGCAATAGAGCAAGGTAATTTAGCTAAAGCAAAAAGTATTGCTCAATACGGCGTTGATGTTTTTGGTACACATGCTTCACCATACCTGCAAATGGCCTCTATACATTATGCTCAGGGCAGTTACGTTATAGCTTCAAACTACTTAGAGCTTTCGGTTAAGTTTGGTTTAAATAGCACTGCCTATTTTTACCATAAAGGGTTAATTGAAGAAGCTAATACCAATAATTTATTGGCTTGTGGCTACTATGAGCAAGTTTTACGTGCAGAACCCACGCATAAAAAAGCACTTGCTAGGCGCGGTAAACTCTCCGTTTTAGGTAATTGTTATTCTTAAGGCCTTCGGGCCTTTTTTTATACCTAAAATTTGGCATTATTTAGGGCCAAAACCACTTTATTATTTATCAAAAATACAAGTAAAGCTTACGCTCATCCTACGTTTTATACGTAACCTCACAAGACTGCTTTTAATATTTACCCCTTACACTATCCATCAGTTTTAATAATACTTTCAATAACGTAAACCTAGCATTATTTATCTAAAATATTTTTAATATTGATTTGCATTTTGCAAATCAAAAATTAAAACATCTAATAAACAGTAACCATTAAAAACATAACCAACTGTATTTAATAGTTATTTATAGCTGGCATGGTCCTCGCAATATGTAAAGTGAGCATAAGCTCTTCTAATTTAAAGGCTACGATTATGAAAACTACTAAACATAACTTAAATAGCAAAAAGCAAAAAGGTTTTGTACTAACGTCAGAGCTAATCATTCTTTCTACTTCAATGGTAGCGGCACTTGTAATTGGTTTATCTACATTACGTGACTCGGTAACCAGCGAACTTGAAGATGTAGCTGAAGCAATTGGCTCACTTGACCAAAGCTATGTATTTGACGGCATGATTAACGCCGAAGGCACAGCTGAAGTATCAGGTTCTGGGTTTGTAGATTCAGTTGATGTGTACGCAGGCGATGGCAGTTCATTCACTTTTGTTGCATCAGACTTTAGTGAAAGTGCCGCACTTGTTAGTGCAACACCAAGCGGCGATGCTGCAACACGTACAGCAGCAGGCGGTTCGCAAGGTAACTAACGCAAGGTATCCAATATAAGGTAACCAGGTTTGAAAACCAAGCTTAAGGCTCACTGCCACAAAAGTGTGGCAGTGAAAGTTACTCTAGAGGAATATTATGAAAAGTAAAAGTAACAAAGGCGCAACCACAGCGGCTCTCACATTACTCATCACCTCTGGCATGTTAGCTTCGGCTTTGGGTATTAGGCAGGTAAACGATGAAAATAGCGTAACAGCGTGGGTAGTAAACAAAAATATGTCTGCTGGTCAAACAGTTACCGTTCATGATGTAGAGCAAAAAAGTATAGATCCAAGTAACTACTCAAATATTGCACTGAGCGTTCAAAATCCGCGTGCATTAATTGGTCAAAAATTAGCAACTAATAAAATGGTTGAGCAACCCTTGTTCGACACCGATTTTATTAGAGCGAAAAGCCAAAACTTATCAGAAGCGATTCCGGCAGGGCGTGTTTTATATACTTTAAAACTAAATACCTTAGATATTCCGCTTTCGCGTATACACAAAGGAGACCGACTAGACATAGTTGCTAAAACTAATCGTTTAGTAAGAACAGTTGCCCGTGATGTACAGCTTATTGGTGTTTCAAAAGGTCCTAAATCGCAAGCCGCTAAAAGTGGCGTAATGGATAATTTAGCAAAAGAGAAGAGCTCAGCTGGCGGTGTTTCGTTAGTACTTGCGGTGCTTCCAAAAGATGTTTATTCATTGGCTGGTATAGATAATGCCGACAAAGTCTCAATTATTGTGCATAGCGCTTATGACATTGAACAAGGTCGTTTGCAAAACTTTTCACGCTTACAAACCAGTCGCACAATCGAAGTGGTTAAAGGCGTTAAAAATGAAGCTGTATATGTAGCTAAGTGAGTTTTTATGTTTAATTTATCAAGCAAACATGAAGAAGTTCAAACCAGTTTAAGTACCTTCGAAGAGCTTAAAAAGCTATTGCACGATGCCGTTATTGAAGAGTACGAACAAGAGCCAACCGCGCTTTTATCTAGTAATGTTCTCGAAAAAATCTCTGTATTGTGCAGTGATATTCCACAATTTAATCAATCTTCATTTAATCAACATCAGCAAGAGCAAGTTGTACAAGCTGTTTACGACGAGATTAACGGCTTGGGTCCTATTGCACAGTTTATGCTTGATGACCAAGTAAGTGATATTTTAATAAACGACACGCAAGACATTTGGATTGATAAACAAGGCAAGCTACTTTGTACTGCAAGTAAGTTTGATGACGAACGCCATTTACGCCGATTTGTTGATCGCTTACTTGATGGCTGCGGCCGCCAAGTTAATGCATTAATGCCCATCGTTGATGGCAAACTAAAAGATGGTAGCCGTGTGCATATTATTGTACCGCCTGCGTGTACCAGTGCTGCAATTGTATCTATTCGCAAATTTAATCATAAAAAAATAAACGATGAATTTTTAGTTAATAACCATTTTTTAGATAAAAACATCTTATCATTTTTGAAAAGCGCAGTTAAAACAGGCGTTAATATTTTAGTATGTGGTAATGCCGGAGCGGGTAAAACGTCATTATTAAACGTACTTGCTAACTCAATTAACGCAAATGAACGTGTGGTAACCATTGAGGAAAGCGCTGAGCTTAATTTGCATCACAACCATGTTGTGCAACTAGAAGCCCACGACACGAACAGTGACGGTAAAGGCGCAGTAAGCTTAAGAGATTTAGTAAAAGCAGCCCTTAGAATGCGCGCCGATAGAATACTTGTTGGGGAGGTACGCTCTGGCGAAGTAATCGATATGCTCCAAGCAATGAACTGCGGTCATCAAGGTTCGATGACGACCATACATGCCAACAGCGCAAATGATGCCGTTATTCGTTTATCTACTTTAGTGCAGTTACACAATGCACAGCTAAGCGATACACACACAAGTTCGCTAATTGCGTCTAGTATTCAACTTATAGTGCATGTTTCTCGCTCAACCAATGGTACCCGAACTTTAAAAAGTATTGGTGAGATTAAGCTAGTAAATGGCGGGGCACACTTCAGCCCGCTTTACAGTATTAATGAAGCAGAGCCAGTACAAAGTGAGCTAATAGATAATTCAACAGTGATTGAGTTTATGAAAAGCCAAGGGGCAAATGCACAAGAATTGAAAGCATTACTGCACAGTAACCCGGAGGCTAATAATGACTAAACTTGATTATTTATTAGCTGTAGCGGCAGTTATAACCTTTGTACTTGCAGCGAGTGTATTGGTTTCTTTGTATGTGAATAATAAAAGCACCCAGGGCACTAAAAAAGTAGATATTTTAGAAGAAAAAGACGTACTTACTCTGTCACTACGCGTGCTAGGCTTAAACATAAGTAACGCCTGGTTTATAAGCATGGCGTGCTCGCTTTCGAGTAGCTCATGGTTTTTAGCCAGACTATATTACCCCGAGGCATCTACAAGCGCGTTTATAATTTCAATAGTCGTTTTTATAACTTGTTTTATTACTGTGATTGACTTGGCTCATTATAAATTAGCAAAATTTGAGCATCACTTTTTAGAATTTATTGAAACCGTACAATCGTGTTTAAGCACTGGGCTATCGCTACAGCAATCAATGCAGTTTGCTGATGAACATGCAGACCCATATATAAAAAAACAAAGCACCTTACTAATACAACGCATGAGCATGGGTAGTGATGCCGAAACATCATTTGCTCCTTTAATCCAAAGATACAACTGCGAAACAGTTAGATTGTTTGCTCATAGCATCATCACGCATACACAAAGCCAGTGTGACTTAACTGACATGCTAAAAAGCGTATGTAACATGATGTCACTCAGAACTCTCGATCGCCAACAGCTAAAAGCAAAGCTATCGGGTACTAAATATGCGGCTGTATTTAGTGGCTTTTTACCTTATGCCTTAATTCCTTTATTTAGCTATACCGATCCTACCTGGTTTGAACCGTTACTAAACGATCCCAATGGAATCGCATTTATAACAGTTGCACTTATTTGTCAGCTATTTGGATTTTTGTGGCTACGCCTTAGCTTAAGGGTAACATTATGATTGATATACTTTTACTTGTTGGACTTTTAGTGAGTATGGGCTCGTTTATCCATATTCACAGGCAGTCTCTTAAAGTTGAATTAGATAAACCCGATACTAAAAACATTAATTGGTATCCACTAATCATCATCTCTAAACGTCAACTAAGACAAGCAGGGATTCAAATTAATAAAATATTAATAAGCCTGTACTGCTTCAAAGTGGCTGCTACTTTTAGTGCATTTACGGTTATAGAGCTAACAGGTTATGAGCTGAGCCAATCGATTAAATTATTACTGTGTTTTATGTGTTTTTTTGCACCTGAATGCTGGTTTTTATTACGTAAAAATCAACGCAAAACCACTATTAATAATAGTTTAGAGTTTTTTTTACGGGTGCTACTAGTTTACATGCGCGCTGGATTTTCATTAGAGCGCTCATTTGCACTGGCGGTTGATCATGGATTAAGTCAAAAACATCCATTATACAAAGAGCTAAAGTTATTTTTATTTGAATTAAGCGCAGGTAAAGATAGAGAAATTGCATTTAACTCACTTTTTGAAAGAACGGGTGTAATGGGCATTAAAAAACTCGCCAATTTAATGTTAATAGGATCAAAACTCGGCACGCCACTTATCCAAGCAGTAGAGGCCCAACTTGAAGGCCTAGCTCTAAAAAAGAACATTTTACTGGCTAAAAAAGTTAATAAAAAAGCGATGCATACAACCTTTCCCATAATCCTAATTTGTTTTCCGATGTTTTTGGTATTGGTATTTTTCCCCGCAGCATTACAAGTTATGAACGTACTTAAAATGCTTGTAGAAGTGTTATAGGAGTTTGATATGAAAAAGCATTATCAACAAGGGTACATACTTACTATCGAGCTTATTTTAATTATAACAATTTTAATTATTGGCTCGATTGGTGGTGTTATTTTAGTAAGGGATGCCCTTATTAAGCGTCATCAAACTAAGGTAGATAATCAAATTACCGTAGTAGATGCCAATAACAAACCGCTCGGTATTGCAGTTAGTTTTGACGAACACCAAGCCCCACTCATTTTTTATACAGACCGGGGAGAAAACAACACTTACAGGGCATTAATAGGCATACGAGATGATAGGTTTACCTCACGAGAAGCTGTTTATTACGATGCACCAAATTGCCAAGGTAATCCTTGTTTAAAAGGGTTAAGCGATGAAGCAACAGACAGCCAAGGTGTAAGTAAACTAAATAATACCGGTAATGTGAGTTATATAAATGCGCTACAGCAAGGTCCAAATTACGCAATAGGGCAGTTAGGTAATACCGTTATTGGTCAGTTATTAAGAAGTACGCCACAACAATGCCCTGCTAATAGTGAACAAATTCTATCTCGTTATGTATCGCAAAAAGTAGTAACAGGCTCACCTTGTGAAAGCTTTGAAATAGATAAACAACCGGCCGACAGCAGTTGTTTGGTTGGAGTAACCGCTTTAGGAAATCCACTGTTAGGTACAAGTGAACAAGGTTTATCGCAATCGTGTGACTCGTGTAAAACCGGTTACGAATCACAAGGCGACATACTCGATTTATATTTACCACAGGTAGAACCGCTTTTAAATACAGCCCTTAATGCACTGTCATTAGTTGGTATTGGAACAAACGTTGATATAGAGCTTGGCACAATATGCTGCCCCGAAGGTACACGCTTAGAAGATGATGAAAACATTGTAGAGACGCTTGTTTTCACTATTTTAAAAACAACGTTTGAGTTGGTCGGAATCGACTTAGTTAACAACCTGATTATAAGCGAAACACTGAGCTTAATAGGCATTGAGCCAGGCGTTACATACTGTAAAACATCACTGAATTTAGTAAATGCAGAACAAGTAATTAATATCACCACCGGCGAGCCCGCACTTAGTAGCTTAACACCACCATTTAAAGTTTTACTGCCAGTACACAGCGGTCAAAACAGTACAACGTGGATACATACTCCCCCTAAAGGGGAAGGAGAACGTCAATGAACGCCTCAAATATATTTACCTCACATGATAATTTAGTAGATGCAAAACCTGATGAAATCTCGTTAGAAATTAAAGAAACCCTAACCTTACTAAAGCAATTTTATGATGTGCCTATTGTTAAATTTATCGATTTTAGAGAAATTTATTCAGACCAACTAATAACTTGCAACGATAAAGAAAGCGTTGAAAATGAGTTATTAAGCTATCAAAAGCGCTGTACACAAGAAAAATTATATTTGTTCGAAGATACTTTTTTTGATGAGATATCTAGTAATACCCATAATTTAATTCGTTTTTATGCACAATATCCAATTTATAGCGCCACAAATAAAGTAATTGGCGTATTGCTAATGGCTGATTTAGCACCTAAAACATTAATAGGTTCGCAAAAAGATCAGTTTATTTCATTTTCTCAATTATTGCAGACACAATTAAATAAAAGCTCAGATTCGATAGATGATAAAAGTACTAAATCTATAAATAAAATTAATAATGGAGCTAAATATATTCATGTATTTAGTTTAGCTCCCGTGGCTTTTTTAATTGCATTAGTATTATTCTCATTCACTGCATTACTACTTTATACTATTGAAAAAAAAGAGCTGCAAAGTGATTATAATCAACAAACTCAGCAGTTACGTAAAACATTATTTAATGCATTAGAGCGGTTTGATAATCAAGGATTATATATATCGCAAAAAGATTTAGTGATTGCTGGCTTTTTACAAAGTCAAAATAACTATACAAAAGAGCAACTTAATAATTTAGTACAAAGCCAGGTTTCACAAAATTTAACCTACAAAGGTTACGTTGTGTTTGATTCTGAATATAACCAACTCGCACTTTGGTCTAAAAACAACTTTGATTTAGCTGCGTATGGGTTCACTAACTGGTTAAAAAGATTTGATTACAGAGCGAATAAACAATCAGTAGAAGTGTTTACTGTTGCTGATACAGCCTTCTTAATTTCTGAAATAAAAATAAAGCAAGGCTCTATTTATACTCTTACTGCATTTGATTTAAGTAATTTTTTAAAAGCCGTTATTGGTAAATTAAATACTGAAAACTATAACGTTTTTATAGTAACTCCACAGTTTACTTTAGGAAAAAAAGGAGAAGTAAACCCTAGTATAATTAAAAATAGTATTAGTGCTTTAAGCAATCGTTTTCCACCTACGTGGCGCTTACACGTGCAACCAATGAGTAAAATTATAAGACCACAAGTTACTAAATATAGCTTAATTAGATTAGGGTTAATCGCTTTTTGTGTATTCGCGTTTGTGTATTATTTTTTACGCTTGCCAAGGCGTTTACATAATGAAATAAAACAAAAAAATCAGTTAATCCTTAATCGAGAAGAGTTATTTTCAAGTTCACTTGATGCACTCCCACATGGCTTTGCTATTTTTAATAGCCACGAATTTCCAGTGATAACTAACAACGCATTCAATCTTTTATTCGCACAGGTAAATAAACAAAATAATCAGTTATCGTATGGCCAGATGATAAGTATTGCGCAGCAGCAAAATATTATAAACCATTACCATGAGCATCATAAACTAGACGACGATCGTAACCAATTAATAGATATAGGTTTTACCGACGGGAAATGGATAACCGTATTACAAAGACATACAGATTTTAATGGTTTTGTTTGCTACTTTAGAGACGATACAGAGGCACATCAAAAAGAAAGTTTACTCGCTGATGTGCTTGAAAAATCAAAACAGACAAATCAACTAAAAGAAAAATTTGTTTCAAGGCTTACCCTGCAATTAAAAGCGCCGCTGTCGTCTTTGCAATCATTAGTTGAAATATCTAAAGACCCAATAAGCTTTAACGAATTTAAAAATAACGTGGGTAGCATATCAAATGTGTGCGACCAACTTGAAAGTGTAATTCAACAACTCGTAAATATAAATAAATCGGAGAGTGGTAAGCTTAAGCTTCAGTCCAAAAATGTAGACCTAAATAAAATGATTAATAACAATATTTCAATTTTGACTAAAGAGGCTGAAAATAAAAAAATAATTTTAAAAAACAATATTGCATCTGAGTTAACCGTAGCAAGCGATGAAAAGTTAATATCTCAATTGGTTATTCAGTTAGTGACAGAGATCGTAGATTCAGCGAATAATACAACGCTATGTATTAACGCACAGATTGAAAATGAAAGTAATCGAAACTACTTACACCTAGACTTTTCATTAAGTAATTTAATCAACAGCAGCCATTTCATAACTGAGCTTAAAAGTATATCGGGTGACGATATAACACGCTTTATAGATGATAAAGACTTATCACTAGAGCTAAAATTTTTCATTTCAATATTTAAAATGTTAGGTGGTAAAGCGATATCAATTAATAGCAGTACGAGTAAAACAACGATAGCACTTTCTATGCTTGTAAACTTAGCGAGCAAAAAAATCAAAGACGAACTAGAGGGTGTAAGCAGTTCGCAAATAAACACTAATTCGGTAACCGACCTGTTAACTACAAAACAGAAAAATACTTTATTACTTGTTGACGACGATCCTCTAGTAGAAATTGTTATTAGAGCAATGCTAAAAAATGAAAACATTAAAATAGATTACGCATGTAATGCGATAGAGGCAATGTTAATGGTATCTCAAAATAGTTACGACATTATTTTAATGGATATAGTTATGCCTGAGCTATCGGGAACTGACGCGATGTTAAAAATTAAAAAACACAGTGATAACTCTAAAACTAAAATCATTGCACATACTTCTACACCCGATACAGATTCTAAATACGTAAATCAGGGTTTTGATGACTTACTATTAAAACCGGTAAAGCAGGGTGTTTTAATAAACCAAATATCACGTATTTTAAAAAGATAAGCCACTGGAGTAATAAATGAATAATACTATTGGATATATGGCAGAAGTTATCGATTTTAAAGTAACACCTATAGATAACACTAAAAGACTACTTTTAGTAGATGATGATTTACTAATAGAAATTGTAATTAGAAAAATGCTCAAAGAAGAAAATATTTTAATTGATTTCGCATCAAGTGCAATAGAGGCGCTACTCATGGTTTCTCAAAATATTTACGACATTATTCTAATGGATATAGTCATGCCGCAATTTACAGGCACTGACGCAATGCTAAAAATAAGAAAGCATGCTGATGCATCAGCAACAAAAATTATTGCTCATACATTTAGTGAAAACGAGAATAACGATAACAAATATGTGAAACTTGGGTTTAACGGTCTTTTATTAAAGCCGGTTAAGCAAACTGTATTAATTGAAAATATTAGATCGTTTTTAGAATAATTAAGTGGCATTAACAGAGCAGTTAACGATTTTAGGACGACACCCATCTAAATTAATTTGGGATTTTACTTTATTACGAGAGGTAAACTCGTGCCTACGGGTTAGGCTATGTTTGTCGGCGCTGCTTTATGCCACGTTTTTGATTTTGCTTTTACTACACGCGAGGTAAACTCGCGACTACGGGTTAGGTTATATTTGTAGGCGCTGCTTTATGCCGCATTTTTGGTTTTGGTTTTATTACACGCGAGGTAAACTCGCGACTACGGGTTAGGTTATAGGTCATTTTGGAATAATTAAGGGGCAGCAGCAGGGCGGTTAACTATTTTATTCTTCAGTAAAAACAATCCCATTGAAATATTGTCAGCTACGCTTTTGTAATTGTTGCATATATAAGAGTCATCGTTTCACACCTCCTAAAGCAATTTAATAATCACAATTATTAAACCCTATAATTTTATGGGGTAAGTAAACCAACTTAGCCTAGAGCCTACGTATCACAGGGGTTTAACTTCAAAAATATTATGATGGTTCAATAACTATTAGATACTCATCTTGGGATGAAATTTGCTTTATAAGGCTATATTCCAATTTTATATTTTACTAAATATTATAATTTTTAAAGTTAACGAGGCAGAACTATGAACATAACACAGTACGTTACAGTAGAAGGCCATCAAATTGCTTATCAAGAAATGGGACAAGGAACACCTTTATTATTGATACATGGTATACCGACTAATAAAGCATTATGGCGAAATGTTATGCCAAAACTAGCATCTAAGAATCGCGTAATAGCACCTGATTTACTCAATTTTGGTGAATCTGATATGCCAAGCGACACAGATGTATCTATAAATGCGCAATGTAGAATAATGCTTAAGTTTATGGAAGAACTAAATATTTCTAAAACAAATGTTGTAGCTCATGACATTGGTGGCGGTATAGCTCAATTAATGGCGGTGAATCAACCGGATAAAGTAAACGGATTAGTTTTAATCGACAGCGTATGTTTTGATTCTTGGCCAATACCAGAATTTGAACCTTTATTAGAACCAGGCGTATAAGAAAAAACAACGGTAGCCGAATTTGTGGATACATTAAGAGATTTCATGCCTAAAGGTGTATACGACTCGAGCGTAATGACTGAAGAGTTGATGAAAATATACTTAACACCATGGAGCAACGAGCAAGGAAAAGCCGCTTTATTTAATAACATGCGTAGGCTCAATAAAGAATATACCGAGGCTATTACAGGCGATCTTAAAAACTTATCTCATGAAACACTTATAATATGGGGTGAAGAAGACAAGTTTCAAAAGCCAAAGTATGCACCAATGTTAGAACAAGCCATACCAAATTCATCATTGATTTGGATAGATAAAGCCGCACATTGGGTTATTGATGAATACCCAGATAAAGTGTCAGAGCTCATTGGTGAATACATAAATGATAAAACATTCTAGAGCATCAAAAATACATCAACTGGATAGTTTAAAAACTATTAAACTCAATAGCTTGAGTTTTTCTATGTAGTATAGCTACCAGGTAATTAGGTAAGACACTAATTTTATAACAAACAGGTTAACGCTTATTAAACAGCCAAAAAATGGCATTTATACGTTAAATAATGAAGGTGAGTAACTTGCTTATGTACTTATTTATGCTATTTAACATAATATAAATTATAGGTAGTTTATGACTATATAGTAAGAGCGCTTAAATGCGTCCTTACTATGTCCAATACTAGACGGTATCGGACATTAAGTGATTTTATTACAATAACAGGTATTACTAATATAGATGCTTTATTTATCAAATTGTCTAATCAATACTTAGTAAACGCTCAGCTGTATATTCGTTAGTAATTAATCCACTGATCATGTTTGACCTTACTGCGCCCAAAATGGCTAACACTTTTTCTTCACCAGCAGCTATCGCATAAATCTGTTTGTTAGCATTTGTTTTTAATGGCGTACTTGCTACACGCTGATTAACTGTGCAATCTAAAAGCTTACCGTTTTTATCAAACACCCAACTAATCATTTCACCAATGGCACCGAGTTCTTGTAACTCTTTAAGTTCTTGCGCATCAATAAAACCATCTATATGTAATGGCGATTTTTCACCTAAGCTACCAATACCCACAAATGTTACATCGGCATCTTTAGCGAGTTTTAAATTACCGGTAATATTTTGTTGTGCATGTAACTGTTCTTTTTCTTCAATACTTCTTGGTAAAACTGGCAATGGCATTGGGTAATGTTTTGCATTGGTGTGTTCGGCCATTCTTACTACAACATCATAAGGTGAAGCCGATCCATCCAAAGCCATATTACCCAGCATTGCTACAATTTTATGTTGCGGACAATCAACAGTTCTTAGCTCATCTACACATGAACGCAAAACCCGACCGGTTCCCATAGCAAGTACTTTTGGTTGTTCTGATTTTAAATGTCGTTCTATTTCTGCCGCGCCAGCTTGAGCCAAACCTAATGTCGATGAAGGTTCAGACGGATCGCTCGGTACAACTTCGCACGAATCTAACCCAAAACGGCTTTTTATTTTTTCGGCCAGATCCATACATTTAGCAATCGGGTGATCTAGCCTAACTTTAATTAGCCCTTGGCTAACTGATAACGCAACCATTCTTTGTGCAGACTGACGAGATATGTTGAGCTTTTTAGCTATTTCATCTTGCGTTTTACCGCCAACATAATACAACCACCCTGCTCTGGCCGCATCGTCTAGCTTTCTAATTTCTGTATTTGATAGCTTTACCACGTAAACCTCTTAAAATAGAAGGAAAACTAAGTCCTTATTTTCATTACATAATTTTAATTATATGTGCTGCTATATAAATTATTTTATTAATTTTGGAGTATCTATTTATTAATAACGTTTTTGTTATTTATAGTTGTAAATATACCATTCCTTAATAAAAAATACCTAGGTTTCATAGGATTATGTAATTAGAATTTAGTTAATAGCACCTTTATAAAAGTGCTATTTAAGGTAATTTAAAATTGGGTTTAGCTAATTGTTAAACCATTATTATCAAACTTTAATACTTTATCTGCAGGTGCGCTTAGGTAAATACTGTCGCCATATTTTAATGGGCAATCACCATCAGCTTTTACTGTTACGGTACCTTTTCCTTCAATATTTATATGTAAAAAGCTCTCCGATCCTAAGTGTTCAATAACACCGACAGTACCCGCCCAAGTGCCGCTTTCTGAAGAGAGTGTTATATGCTCTGGGCGAATACCAATACAACTAACAGTCGTATCTTCATTTTGTGTAGCATCTATAAAATTCATTTTTGGCGAACCAATAAAACCCGCTACAAATTTGTTTACAGGATTTTTGTAAAGCTCTAGAGGTGTACCTACCTGTTCAATAATACCGGCATTAAACACAGCAATTCTGTCTGCCATTGTCATGGCTTAAACCTGAACGCTTGTAACATAAACCATTGTTTTTACTAAATTTTAAGCGCCCATACTTATAAAGCCACACGCGAACATAATTAATTTATTTTTCATCGGGTATTCCCCATACACGTTATGCTTTAACAAGGGCTATTAAATTTCAATCTATTTCCAATTCTATTTATGGCAGTTTTAAAGTATAAAACTGCCCACAAAGTGCATTTTTAGGCGCTTTATATAAATAGATGGACTAGTTGGATAATGATTTAAAACTTAACAGAGATTTCTGAAGTGAAGCCGTCAAATCCTTTACCGATTTGGCCGCCCGAATTAACACCTTCTTCTTGATTAACATACTCAACTTTTAAAAGCGTTTTATCGTTAAACCAGTAACCTGCGGCTACTTGTATACGCTCCACTGTGTTGTCTGTTTGTTCAATTAAGTCGGAAGTGTTTTCGGCTTCTGCATAACGAGCCGCTACATATAGCTTTTTAGGGATTAGATATTATTGTGCTTCAAACACGAAGTACTCAACCGATGAGTCGCCTTCTATTGCACTGTTTGAATCAAAAGTAGTGCCATTTTCATCTGCTATGCCGTTAGATGCATCTGAGAACGTATAATCTACCCACCATAAAAATCAGACTAATCTCGTCAGATGTTTGATAAGCTAAGTTAAGCTGGATGATCGATATTAGTTAAATCTATAAATAGTTTATTTATTAGTGTTTTTTAAGTAACGTTCTTGAGCTTATGAAGGGGTTAGCTTAGTATTAAAGCACTTAAGATGTACTCAAAATAGAAGTTACCTACATATGGAATTTGTTCGCCCGCTAGAGCCTATCCTCATTATTGATGATGTTAAGGAAATTCGTGATTATCTAAACCAAATTTTAACTGAGTTAGGGTTTGAAGATATATTAGAAAGTGCCGATTTTAGCTCTGCTAAGCCTATTATGGACAAAAAACCGCCAGGCGTTATATTTGTAGACGTTGATTTACCTGACTCTGACGGTACGGATATATTAGAATACATTAATAGTACCTACCCGCATACTCATGTTGTTATGTGCTCTGGCCATAATAGCCTCGAAAACGTGCAAAATACGTGGGAAATGGGCGCTAAAGGCTTCATTGCAAAACCATTTAATACAAAAAAAGTAGACACCGTAATGAAGCGTCTTGAAATAATAGAATAATAATAAGGTTAACATGCAAAGCACTGTTACTGCGATTATAGAAGATCTTTCGAGTGTTATATTTGGTAAACAGCAACAAATAAAACTGGCACTTACTTGCTTATTTAGTGAGGGACATTTACTCATTGAAGATTTACCAGGTATGGGAAAAACTACCCTTTCTCATGCATTGTCGGCTGTATTAGGTTTATCGTATCAGCGTATACAATTTACCAGTGATCTTCTTCCTGCTGATATTTTGGGTACTAATGTGTTTAACTCTACCGAGCACAGTTTTACGTTTCATAAAGGCCCTATTTTTAGCCAAGTTGTTTTAGCTGATGAAATAAACCGCGCAGGACCCAAAACACAAAGTGCGTTGCTTGAAGCAATGGAAGAGCAACAAGTAACAGTTGATGGAAAAAAATATACGCTGCCAAATCCATTTTTTGTTATCGCAACACAAAACCCGCTTTATCAATCGGGTACTTATCCGTTACCCGAGTCGCAATTAGACCGTTTTTTAATGCGTATAAGCTTGGGGTTTCCTCCTAAAGAGGCCGAAAAACGCTTAATTTTGAATATGCAAAAACGAGATTACAGCCAATTACCGCAGCGAATTAACAAACAAGAGCTTGCTGAAATTCAATCCAAAATAAGCAAAATAACACTAAGTAGCCCAGTGGTTGACTACATTATTGAACTAGTTAATTACACTCGTACGAGCAATGCGTTTGCAGCATCGCTATCACCGCGTGCAAGTATGGCTTTGGCTAAAGCAGCTAAGTCATGGGCTTTTATTGATGGCCGTGATTTTGTAATGCCAGAAGATGTTCAAGCCGTATTTGCAAGTGTGTGTCAGCATCGATTAGGTTTGCATAATGAGTCCGGTGAAGCGCAAGTAAACGATATTTTAAAAAACGTTTTAGTTCCGGTATAAACTTTCATGCCAAAAAAAACAGCTAAGCGCCCTTCTTTATTTAAGTCATTTAAGCGAGGTGTATTTAATAAATTATTAAAAAATAAGCATTTAAAAAACTCAATTACACTTGAACACAGAACAATTTATGTATTGCCATCATCCCTTGGTTGGTACTTTGTAATTGTGGCTATTTTAAACTTTGTGATGGGCATTAATTATCAAAATAATTTAATTTTAATAATGTCTTATCTTATGTTTGTGGTGATGATTATTGCTGTATTAATGGGCTACAGTAACGCTAAAGGCTTAACGGTTAAATTTAAAGATGCATTTAACAGCTACGCTCCTCAAAAACCGAGTATTGTATTTGAATTACAAAGCGCTAGAGTTACCCAATCTATTAATTTAACATATCAAGGTAGTGAGCAAACTCACAAACATACCGACGAAGTTGATAGTAAGACTCAGTTACTTACACTCAACTTACCCTACAGCTCACGCGGTAAGTACTCAGTGCAACGTATTAAAATAGCGAGTAACTACCCCTTTGGCTTAATAACTGTTTGGAGCTACATTCAATTACAAACAGATGTTTTTGTATACCCGTCGCTTGAACAAGTACACAGTGATGCGCATGTTTCTATGCTTGATGAGCAAGCCGATAAAGGTATTTCTACACAATCTGGTAGCGAAGAGTTTGAGTCGTTAATCCCACATTTACCAGAGATGGGCTTGCAAAGAGTGTCGTGGAAGCATTACGCAAAAACACAGCAGTTGTTAGTAAAAGAGTTTGTAGACTTTAAAACAGCGAATGCGCTCTTCGATTTTACGTTAATGAATGGAGATACAGAACAACGTTTAAGCCAGTTATGCTTTTTAGTGTGTGAAGCAACCGAGAAAAACACCCCTTTTATGTTAAAGCTACCGAATAAAACAATAAATACAAATACCGGACAGCAACATAAGCAGCAATGCTTAGAATTATTATGCTCATTTAATGGTGATGTGTAATGGACATACTTAAAAACGAAAAAGTAATAAATTATTCGCTGTCTTTTATATATGCATGTTTAATTGTATTTTTTGTATCACATTTACCGCTTGCTTTTGTAGGTGTACTTTCACTTATTTGTGCATGGAACTTTTACATAACGCTGAGTAATAAACCAAAGCCAAATGCTTGGCTGGCAAATATACTCGCAGGTGTGTCACTAGGTTTAATGCTCTACACAGTAGGCATGTCGGATACGGTTATTTTATTTGTGGCCATGCTGCTACTTGCTAGTTTATTTAAGCTGCTGCAGGCTAAAACCAAAAAGCATTATCATGTAATTACAACGCTTACATTTTTTTCACTCTCATCGGTGTATTTATTTAACCAAAGTATTTTAACGACGTTAACTGTAAGTGGTTTATACATATTAAACTTTGCAGTACTTGGTCTACTTGAGTCAAAACATAATTTAAAAATAGCCTCTAAACAAAGCAGTAAACTGCTACTTTTAGCGCTTCCTTTAGCTATATTTTTACTACTTTTCTTACCAAAAATGCCCGCTTTTTGGCAACTCCCTGGGCCAAAACTTGCAAAAACTGGGCTTTCTGAACAAGTCGATCCATTCGATATTGCAAAGCTTTCAAATTCAGATGAGCTGGTGTTTAGAGCTAAATTTAATGAAAGAAAACCTGTACCCCCCTATTACTGGCGAGCAATAGTGCATGATGAATTTAATGGCAATGCATGGCTAACGTCTGATTTTTTAAAATATAATAATTTAAAAAGTAATATTGAGAGTACAAATGACGAGCAACTTATTGCAAGCTACTCAATTATTACTGAGCCCGCTACGCAAAAATGGCTCTATGGTTTAGCGTATTCAAGCAGCAACTCACAAAATGTTGAAGGTAATTCACTCGGTTTATTACGAAAAAAAAGCCGCCAAGCTAAAAGCTTACAATACGATGTAAACAGCTTTAGTTTATCAGCTTTACCACTTGGACAATTTGAAGAAAAACGCTACAAATATCTAGCTCATAAAGAGAACGTAAAAACATCATCACTTGCTAAAAACCTAAAGCAAGATACACACTCTGACCGCGATTTTTACAATAGCTTATTACAATACTTTGCAGGTACAGGATTTACTTATACGTTAACACCCACTCCGATGAGCGGCGATAACACGATTGACCAATTTTTATTTGAAAACCAACGTGGATTTTGTGGTCATTATGCAAGCGCCGCTGC
Organism: Pseudoalteromonas sp. Z1A8; assembly: GCF_011378855.1. Classification (GTDB taxonomy): domain Bacteria; phylum Pseudomonadota; class Gammaproteobacteria; order Enterobacterales; family Alteromonadaceae; genus Pseudoalteromonas. The sequence continues at coordinate 55,002 of NZ_WTLB01000018.1, forward strand.
GTACATTTTTAGAACCGCAGGTATACCCGCTCGATTAGTAAGTGGTTATTTAGGCGGTGAATTAAACCAAGATAATAATACGCTAACAGTTCGCCAGTACGATGCGCATGCGTGGGTAGAAGTATATTTACAAAACGAAGGTTGGGTTATTTTTGATGCAACCGCTGTTGTCGCACCGGAGCGTTTAAATGGCTCGCTTTCGCAAAACGAAGAGCTGAATGACGAATTTAAAAGTAATCTTGATTTTGGTTTAGTGAGTTTAAGTAATTTCCCCGCTATTAATTGGTTAAGGTTGGAACTTGAAAATCTCGATTATCAATGGTCTAGCTGGGTACTTGGTTTTGACGAAGAAAAACAAAATGATTTTTTAAAATCAATTTTTGGTAGTAAAAACATTTGGCTTGTACCATTAATGGTTTTACTAACAGCTGGTTTTTGTTTTGTAGGTTATTTTGTGTATTTAAACTTACCAAAACGCCCGACTAAATTAGCGCCTATGGTTAAAGAATTTTATGAAGTAAAAGCATGGGCGAAAAAACAAAAAATAAATACACCCGATAATTTAACACCGAGTCAGCAGTTACATTTTTTTGCTGATCAACTTCCTCGTTCTGCACAATCTATAAACACATTTAGTCAGTTATTTAACCAAGTACGCTATAGTAAAAAACCTTTTACGAAAGAGCGTAAAACTCAGGCTAAAGATCTGATAAAATTAATTAAAATTTCCAAATAGAGAATACTATGAATGCTGTTGTTATAGGCGTTATTTTAATGCTCGGGCTATCTCTGGCTCGCGTTAACGTCATTGTTGCCATGATCATAAGTGCTTTAGTTGCTGGTTTAACAGCAGGCTTGGGTATAAAAGAAAGTGTTGATGCATTTAATTCTGGCCTTTCTGCCGGAGCTGAAATTGCACTAAGTTATGCCATGCTCGGTGCATTTGCCGTTGCTATTTCTAAGTCGGGTTTAACACGCATTCTCGCTGATAAGTTACTTGCTAAAGTAAATGCTAAAGGCAGCGGGAATGAAACATTTTTAAGTTACTTCATTTTATTAATTATTTTAGGTTGTGCAATTTCTTCGCAAAACTTAGTACCTGTACACATAGCGTTTATTCCTATTTTAATCCCACCGTTACTCGTTGTTTTTAATCAGTTAAGATTAGACAGGCGTGCTATAGCGTGTATTTTAACATTTGGATTAGCAACCTCTTATATGGTGCTGCCTTATGGTTTTGGTGGTATTTACTTGTATTCTATTTTACATAAAAATCTAGTTGATAACGGCCTAGACATTGTAAATACACAAGTCCCTATGGCGATGATAATTCCTGCATTAGGTATGTTTATTGGATTACTTATTGCGACATTTATTACCTACAAAAAACGCCGCGAATACACAGAGCAGCCATTAACAACTCAGAGTAAATCGGCTGAGGTAGAAAACCCTAAAAAAGTAATGATTGTAGGGCTATGTGCGGTACTTGCCTCACTTGTTGCACAAAACCTAAGTGGCTCAATGATTTTAGGCGGTTTAGTAGGTGTAATGATATTTAGTGTATTTGGTGTAGTTAAGTGGGAAGAAAACGGCGACGTATTTAGTAAAGGCGTTGCGATGATGGCGATGATTGGTTTTATTATGATATCGGCACAAGGCTTTGCATCAGTTATGCAGGCTACTGGCGACGTAGCGAGCTTAGTACACAGCTCAGCCGCACTTTTTGATGGTAATAAACCTTTGGCCGCAGGTGTTATTTTGTTAGTCGGGTTATTAATTACAATGGGAATTGGTAGTTCGTTTTCGACAGTGCCTATTATTGCAACTTTGTTTGTTCCTTTGTGTTTAGATCTTGGGTTTTCGGTTATGGCTACCGCCGCACTGGTTGGTACTGCGGGTGCTTTAGGTGATGCAGGCTCCCCTGCTTCAGACTCAACACTTGGCCCAACATCAGGTTTAAATGCCGATGGCCAGCACGACCATATTAGAGACTCTGTTATTCCAACGTTTATTCACTTTAACATTCCGCTGCTGATATTTGGCTGGATTGCAGCAATGGTGCTTTAAGTAGTATGCATGTAAGTATTAGTAAATTTAATTAAAAGCTAAATGTAACTAAAAAGGTATGTTTAAAGCATGCCTTTTTTTGCTTCTAACAACTTTTATCCCTATTAGTTGGCCCCTTATTTTGATTAGTTTATTAGTAAATATTAACTGAGCTGTTGAGATTACATTTAATAAACATTTAGTATGATGTGTTCTTTGCTGGTTTTTATATAAGCACCAATTTAGGTGCTTATATAATTTCACTCTAGTGTCTTTAAAGCTTTAAATTAATCAAAACCATAAATCATTTTATCGCAGACTACCGGTGTTGGTCTGTGATTATCATCGACTGCAACAAACGTAAAGCTGCCACTGATGGCTGAATGCTTATCGTCTTTATGCATTGTTTCTAGCAATATATCTACATCAACTTTAAGGCTGGTGTTACCTACATGCACGACTTTAGCAATTAACTCTGCAAAAGTACCTGCTGGTATCGCTTCTTTAAAATCAACTCTATCTGAAGATATAGTTACCAAAGGCTTACGACAAAAACGAGTCGCCGCTATAAATGCCACTTCATCCATCCACGCCAGTGCATCACCACCAAATAAAGTATTGTGATGGTTAGTACGCCCTGGGAATACTGTTTTAGTTACCGATGTGGTTGAGTCTTCAATACGCTGAGCAATTATTGCATCGCGGTTTACGTCAGTCATAATCTCTACTTTTTGTTTGCTAATGTATCTTGCATTAGTAATGCAGGATCAAGGCGTTCGCCTTTCCAGTTAAAGCGCCAATCTAGATGAGGACCAGTTACGCGGCCTGTTGCACCAATTTCGGCTACTTTATTACCTTGAACTATTTTGTCGCCCAGTTTTACATCAAGCTTACTTAAATGGATGTAAGTTGAAGTAATACCGTGCCCGTGATCAATAATTAATGTACCGCCTGAGTAGTATAAATCAGGCTCTGCAAATACCACTGTACCACTAATCGGCGCATAAACAGGAGAACCTGTTTTATTGGCAATGTCTAAGCCAAAGTGCGGACGACGAGGCTCACCATTAAAATAACGTTGGCTGCCATAAACACCCGATATACGCCCTTCTGCAGGCTTTAACACAGGGTCTAAAAAGTACAGTAAATCAGAGTCAAATTCACGTGCTTTACGCACAGCAACTGCTTCGCGGCTTATACGTGCGCTAACTTCTTTTGGCGGTGAAACATATTTTTTAGCTACGCCGGTAATTTTATCAATTTTATATTCACGCTTGGTAATAGCTATCGGCTGAGAATGTGACTTGCCGCTGTTATCTACCCACTTTAAAGTATGGGTAGTGTCAGCGTCACGACCAAAACCAAATACAAAATCACCACTAGATGAAAGTTTTAACTCTTTGCCATCTAAGCTTACCGATTTAGCATTTTCAAGCTTACCTGTAACCAAGCCGCCTTGTGTTAAGTGCCCTTTTAACTCAAGCGCCATAGCACTAAAGCTAGTAGAGGCAATAAGTGCTGTTGCTAAAAGTGTTTTAAACATAGCTAATAGATCCTTTTCCAACACCTTCATAAGCGGTTACTTTTACTGCTTTTTCTGGGTATTGGGCTTTAATTTGACCAGCTACATGCTCAGCAATACATTCTACGGTTGTATCTACAGGTAAAATGTCGCAACGAGATTCGCTAATAGCCATTTCAAAATAGCCTTGTGCCGATGTATAGGCAAAGCATACATCACCCGCTTTGGCTGTTATGTGTTTTAAATCACTGCCGCTAATTTGATCTTCACTGGTGGCTAAGTAAATATCTTCCCACTTTTGAGACCATTCTTTTTGCAAGCGCGGCATAGAAATGCCATCAAGGCTAATACCAATTTGAGAACGATGCCCATGAATAATGCGTTGGCAATTACCGTCATGTTTTTTAAGGCCATGACTGTAATGATAGTAAAAGCTTTGGCTGTGTTCAGGCTTAAGAGACAGCTCAATTTTTTCAATGTTATCTGGGAGTTTTGGTAAAATAGTCGCAATTAAAAATTCAGTAACCGATTCAACCGTTACTTCGTCTGCGTTAATCATACAATAAGCTTGATGAGGGGCGCTCATAGCTAAGTGGTTGTTTTCACCAAATGTGCAGTCGAGTGTTTTATGCTCGTCAAATTCAGATACAGTGCCATTAAGGCCCGTAGGAATTGCTAATCGGTGATCAATACACTCATCTATAATGCCTTTAATTTGCTTTTTAACTAAACCAAAGTCTAAAACCATAGACTCTTCGTTAAGTTTACCGTGCAAAGTTAAATCAACAATCCAGCTCTCGCCAACGGCGCCGCGTTTGTTACATAAGTAAGAAAAATCAATCACAGTTAGTGAGTTAACAAAAAGGATCATAAACTTCCTTTAGACTGGTTATAAGACAGCATTAATTATAATGATTTCTGATTGTAATTGCGCGGTTTTATAGTGCAAAAACCAATCGCGTTGATTGATTGGTGATTTAATATGCAATATTTTGATTTTTTAACTGCTCCGAGTTGTTTAGCGTACAAGTGTACGCTAAAGTACTTGGTAATTTCTAAGCGAAGATAAGTGTTATGGAACCTAAAAATAGCTATACAAAAGAAGATTTGATCCTTTGTGGTCAAGGTGAAATGTTTGGTGAAGGCAACTGTCGTTTACCAAGTGACAACATGTTAATGATGGATCGCATTACCTCTATAACTGCTGATGGCGGAATACATGGTAAAGGCGAAATTGTTGCTGAGCTTGATATTGACCCTAGCCTTTGGTTTTTCGATTGTCATTTTAAAGGCGACCCAGTAATGCCAGGTTGTTTAGGCCTAGATGCTATGTGGCAACTAGTTGGCTTTTACTTAGGTTGGTCTGGTGGCCCAGGTCTTGGCCGTGCGCTGGGTGTGGGTGAAGTAAAATTTACTGGCCAAATTTTACCTACTAATAAAAAAGTAACTTATCGCCTTGTAATGAAACGCGTAATTAAACGTAAATTATTTATGGGCGTTGCCGATGGCACTGTAGAAGTAGACGGCCGAGTAATCTACGAAGCAAAAGATTTAAAAGTGGGCTTATTTCAAGACACTAGCGCGTTTTAATTACTTTAACTGAATCCTTAAAAATTTAGTTTTAAAAGTTAACGCACAAACAAAAAGGCCTCCAATGTGGAGGCCTTTTTGCTTAAATTCGATTATTGATCTTAGGTTTTGTACATGTTGCGGTTTTCAATCGCCTCACGCCACCCTCCTAACCACTCTGATTTGGGATCTACTTGTTGATAAGGGCATAGCTCTTTTGAGCGACCTGCTAAACCTGCTTTAAAACCTTGAGAATGAGCTCTTTCTAAACGATCTCTTTTCTGTCTCTTCATCGGTAATATCCTCACCTTTTTATTTATATATTGTGTAGCATTAGTGAAATCTACATTTAATGAATAGTTAATAAAAATGTAAAATTCAAATCGTAAAAGCAATTAAATTGTTTGACTTTAACTAAGCTGCTGATGCAAAAATGAATTAACATTTAAAAAAGTAAGTGGTCATACAACATTTAATTTGACCGGTTTTATGCTAAATAAAATGCGACTCAATAATCGCTAAAATGTACTTAAGTACATAATTTACGACCTGTGTATTTTGACTAAGTTCCAAACAAAAATGTAATCGTGACACTTTTATTTCTGTTATTTTAAATTAGTAGCCCGCCCCTAAATTTGAACTATTTTTAAACAATTTAAATTTATACTTGATTATTTAAAGTCGATCGGTCTAATATATGCCTATGAACAAAAATACATCAACACCAATACGACGTGGTCGCCCACCCAAAATAGCCAGAGAGAACGCCGATACAAAAGCGTTACTTATTCGCACGGGCCTAGAAACCCTAACTGAATTTGGTTTTAGCGCCACGGGGCTCGATACTATTTTAAAAAAAGCGGCTGTACCCAAAGGCTCTTTTTATCATTACTTTAAAAGTAAAGAAGCCTACGGCATTGCGTTAGTTGATGCATACGACAATTATTTTATTGCCAAACTTACCCATTACTTACAGCAAGAAGATGTTCCCCCACTTGAGCGAATCGTTAATTTTACCCAAAGCGCCATTAAAGGGATGAAAAAATACGATTACAAACGTGGCTGTTTAGTTGGTAACTTAAACCAAGAACTTAACCATTTAAGTGAAGAATTTAAAACCAGATTAATGCAAAGCTACACCGCATGGCAAAACCATGTAGAAGTTTGCTTAAATCAAGCTAAGCAACAAGGCACTATTGCAAGCCATGTAAACACACAATTAATGAGTGAGTACTTTTGGATTGGTTGGGAAGGTGCAGTTATGCGTGCCAAGCTCACTAAATCAAATACCCCACTTACTTTGTATACAGAAATGTTTTTACGCGCATTATTAACCTAGTGCGTTTTTATTTACCAATTAAAAGACGATCGGTCTAAAAGGATATCCCATGAGTAACCCAATTAAAGCCATTGTTATTAATAAAGAAGATAATAACTACAGCGCCTCATTATCGACTATCGAAAGTAGTGATTTACCAAACGAAAATGTATCTATTGACGTGCTATACAGCACACTTAACTATAAAGATGGTTTAGCAATTACTGGTAAAGGCCCCGTTGTACGCAGTTTTCCTATGGTGCCGGGCATAGATTTAGTGGGCACTGTTACACATTCCACCAGCGATGAATTTAAAGGTGGCGATAACGTAATATTAAATGGCTTTGGTGTAGGCGAAAAACATTGGGGTGGACTTGCTCAAAAAGCGGCACTTAGTAGCAATTGGCTAATCCCCCTACCTGCTGGTATTTCACCTAAACAAGCTATGCAAATTGGTACAGCCGGTTATACCGCCATGCTAAGTGTGATAGCTCTTGAAAAACAAGGCATTACTCCAGAGTCTGGCGAAATACTGGTAACCGGTGCTAATGGTGGCGTGGGTAGCTTTGCTATTTATTTATTAAATCAACTTGGGTTTAACGTTACGGCGGCAACAGGTCGATTAGATCAAAGTGAATATTTAAAAGAGCTTGGCGCTTCACACGTAATTGATCGAAATGAGCTTTCAAACCCGGGTAAGCCTTTGCAAAAAGAGCGTTTTGCAGCGGCAATAGATTCGGTAGGCAGCCATACACTGGCAAATATTTGTGCATCATTAAAATATGGAGGTGTAGTAACAGCATGCGGACTTGCACAAGGTATGGATTTACCAGGATCAGTTGCGCCATTTATATTACGTGGTGTATCTCTTATAGGGATTGATAGCGTAATGCGCCCTAAAGCCGACAGAATTGAAGCATGGGATCGTTTAGCTAAATTAGTAAGCGCTGATTATTTAGATAAAATTTCGACAGAAATTACGCTTGATCAAGTAATTGATAACGCAGAGCAACTTATGGAAGGTAAAATTCGTGGTCGTGTTGTAGTTAATTGCCAAAGTTAAGCTATTTACTCTGTTAAAGCCTCGTTATTAAATTTATAATGCAATTTGTATTTTAATAATGAGGCAACACCTATGAGCAACCAAGAACTTTTCAGTAATAACCCACTGCAAGGCGTAAAATTAGAACAAGTGGTTGAAGAGCTGGTTGAACAATACGGGTGGGAACTCCTACACGCTTATTTACAACTTAACTGCTTTAAAAATAATCCTGATGTTAAGTCTGCGGTTAAATTTTTACGTAAAACACAATGGGCACAAGAAAAAGTAGATAACTTTTACCTTTATCGTCTTAAAAACTTACCTAAGCCTGATGATGTGCAATACGAATTACCGCCACGAGATCGCGTTATCCCCGCTGATCATAAACCTGGTGAGCCGTGTGAACTTAGTTTTGTTGATGCTAAACGTATTGTAGAGAAAAAAGAATCTAAGCAACGTGCTCGCGATCGTAAACAGCGTTCTAATTCTAGTAACCCTTGGGGTAACTAAAAACTTATTAATTTAAGGTTGAAGAGCTGTTTATAAATAGCTCTTCGACTATTTTCTCATTAACTTCAATTATATCCGCGTCACATAGCCAATAAATAACAATTAGTACCCTCGGTTTTTCCAAAAATCTGTTTCAGTGCGCTCTGCCTCTAATGCCACATTAAAAGTTTTATCAGCAATGATTTTTCCATTTAGTTCAATCGTCATTCGCCAATCACCCAATTTATTTTCTATTGGCAGCCAAAGTGTATCGCCTAAATAAAAGTTCCAATCACTGTTTTTAACGTATACATCGCCTTCAAAAGGGTCCATCACATCACCGTTACTACTTGGAATATCAGGATGGTAAATACAATAATGAAGCTTTTCGCCTTTACCTTTTTTGATATTTACGATTAAGCCAAACTCAATATCTACCTCAGCTATTACATTTGTTGTAAATTGCTCTATTTGTGGCAACGCTTTACTTTCACTATCCCACTTAGAGTAAATACCGTGACTTTGTAACGTCACTACAGGTTTTGTTTTAGCCATTAAGGTAGCCTTTTATGTTAGCTATTTTGGCATTAGTTTAACTTTTTGAAATTTTAAAATAAAACACAATCTCATAAAGTTAAATCTCAACTTAGCTTTAATACTCCGCCTATTTACATAATTGCTAATTTGTCATCATTGTTTACACACTATTTGCACAATTGCTGATTATTGTTTGAGTAACTTAATTGATCAGGTAGGCAGCAATGAAACAATACGCACTTAATAATAAAAATCGAAATAGGATAAATGCTTTAAAGCTCACTTCTCTTGCTTTAATTGTTTCATCGTTAGTTGCATGTGGAGGTGGAGAAGGCATAGATGATAGCTTAGCAACTACAGAAAGCTCATCACAAACCACTACAGATAATGGCACAGGTACCAGCAGTTCAACCCAAAGTGTACTTTGTGAATATAGCTACAGTGAATATAACGAGTCAGAGTCAGTACAAGCCACCAGCGCTGCAGATTGGTCATGCACAGGAACTACACGCGACTTAGTAGCTAATGGCATACCCGATCACGAAGTAGGCACATTCCCTAATGCTGACAATCCAAATACTATTTCTGAACAATCAGTAAATGAAAGCTACACACTTGAGCCTATAGAAACAACACAAGCAACCATGCTTGGTGGTCCTCGTGGAATGATAGGCGTTGTACTTAATGGCATTAAAATAGACGCTGGTACAGGCGGAAGTTGTGATGATTCTGGCACCGATTGCGATTTAGGCGACAATAGCGGCAACTGGAATATAGAAGCCCTAAGCCAAGACACGTTTAGTTTTGGAACAGACGACAACAATGCACATGTACAACCAGATGGCACATATCACTATCATGGTATGCCAGAAGGCTTTGTAGCAATGCGAGGTGGCAATAGCACCACTATGACTCTAATAGGCTGGGCAGCAGATGGCTTTCCTATATATGCACGTTACGGCTATTCAGACTCAAGTGATGCAACTTCAGCCCTAACCGCAATGACCGGTAGCTACCAACATATAACAACCGTAAGCGCAAACCGCCCTTCTACCGATATATACCCATTAGGTACATTTGCACAAGATTGGGAATACGTAGCAGGCTCTGGTGATTTAGATGAATGTAATGGCCGCGTTGGTGTAACGCCTGAGTTTCCTGATGGGATATACCACTACTACGCAACAGACACTTACCCGTTTTTTCAACGCTGTGTTAAAGGCGAAGTTTAGTTAGGAGTAAGCTATGCCTTATATAAAAAGAGGTCTACTGAGTATGACTACTTTGGGTTTGTTGATTATGCCAAATTTAGCAAACGCGCATTTAATGGTTGCAGATCACGGTACGCTGAATTTTGTTGATAATAACGTGTTTATTGTGCTTTCAATCCCTATGTCGGCTTTTAAAGGGGTTGATGAAGATAAGGATGGCAAAGTATCAATAGTTGAGTTTAATGCTCATAAAAAACAAATAAGTAAGCGAGTTAAAAAGAACGTTTATTTAGCAGATCATCAGTATAAATTTACTATTGACGGACTTTTGCTAAACCCAGAAGCGTCGCATACACATAAAAGCGACAATATAGACCAAGTAACCATTACTGGGCGCTACTCTTTGCCCAGTAAATTAACCAAAGTTAACTTTAACGTTAAGCTATTTAGTAACAATGAGCACAAGCAGCATTATCAAATAACAGCGACTAATAAAACGCAAAAGCTAACTCATCAATTTAAGCTATCACCAACGTCGCCCTTTAGTAAGGTGTTTAATAATTAGTAATACTTACCTAAATAATTAAGTGGCAAAGAGTACAAGTTAAACCAATTTGTGCTCTTTTTTATCTTTGTCTTCTTATTTAATACTCTTTAGTGAAGGGCTTTTTCTATAAAGGTACAAGCTTGGGATTTTTAGGAAAGTAATGCTCTTCTTGCTGCTCACATAAACTAAACTCACGGGTGTTTTTATATGGGAGTTTCATAAAGCCCGCGACACCAACGTCCGTAATATTTACCGCGTATTGCATAAGTTTATTAAGTAAACGTTTAAACTCAACCTCTTTACTCGAATCGAGTAAACGGTAGTAATGGTGAATCTTCATTCTGTCGGGCAGTGCTTCAAAAATAATACACCCCGTATGATGAATTTGGTTAAGCTCAAATACGCACTTAATAACTTTTTTAGGTAGCTGTAGTTGCTCATCAGGGTCTTTACCGTCTTCAAAGTATGAATGCGGGCGGGTTATGTCGTTTGCCTTCATGCTTACAACTTCGTATTCAAGCTCTGGTAGGCTATCAAACTTAAATGCACCCGTGCCATCTCGCTCTAGTTGAATGGTTTTACGGGCATCAAACAAACAACACTTAAATAACCCTTTTTGATTAATCGCTTGCGCAAGCATCACCGTGTTATTAATCGCATCACTAAACGCATCACCCAATGATTCGTCATGCATAATTAAAGACGATTCAACAAACATCGACTCATCCTTCCAATGAAAACTAAGCCCACCAACAACAGGGTACTTAGCTAATCGGCTTATTGATGCTAAAAATGCTTTTTCGGTATCGCCTGTATCAAACAAAAACTCTTTATAATAACGGTCAAGTTGCGCGTCGTTTATATCGAGTAATTGTTGATTATGATCGGCTTGGCGTAAAAACTGTTTTCGTGAACTATATACAACCGTGTCGGGTTGCTCGGCCTTGCCATACCAAAAAGGAATATCTGCTTTTTTTTGCTTTTTATCAAGCTCAGGTAAATACGCTTTAGCCATAATTGTAATATTACGCATAAAGTAATCACCGGCACCATCACGTTGTGCCTTACTTTTAGAAAGCATACCATCAATCACTTTAGCCAGCTCTTTTGGGAGCCCTAAGCTGCTTGCAGGGATGGCTTGTGCACCAAAGCGACACGACTGCGCCGACGCTAGCGCATACAACGTTGCGGCTACACCTTGTTCATCAAATCGTGGGGATGATTGCTCCCCCGACATTTGTGCTTCACCAATAAAGTACACATCGCCCATACGAGCATTCGTTGTACTTAAATCGCCCGACATTAAATCCATAAAGTTACTCGCAACAGGGTTACCATCGCTATCGAGCTGTGCATACACAGAGCTTCCCCAATCCACTAACGAGAGCTCATCAGTGTTTGCATCCCAAACAAGGTTTGAAGGCTTTATATCGCCATGCACTATAGGTTGTGGGCTAATGCCGTTTTTGTGGCTGCGTAAATCAATTAATACATTACGTAACCTAACAGCTAGCGCCATTATTTGCGCGGCACTAAAGCGCCCTGTTTTAAGCGATACTTTTTCCAGATCCTCTCCAATGGCGCGCGCCATCATTAAAATCCCTTGTTTTTTAATTCGCTCGAATGCATAAAAGGTAGGCACTAAGGGGTTATTAATTTGCGAAAGCATATACGCTTCGTCTTCTAGGCGGTCACGTACACTTTGGGCAAGCGTAATACGCGAAAACTTAAATACCCAAGGTAAGCCGTTATCGTCATCACCTGCAAACACAAAACCAAAAGCACCCGAGCCAATCATTTCAACGTTTTTGTAGCCCAGCAGTGTTAGCTGCTTAATACAAATATTAAGCCACTGGCGGTGTTTTTTAGCATCGCGGTGCGAAAGCAAATAAACAGATTGCTCTTCGTTGATATAAAAATTGCGGATTTCTTTGGCTTTCAATACAGGTACTCAAACTTATAAAACTAACCAATTATTAGTTTTATGTAATGAGATTACAATAGGTTAAATAAGAGTTTTGAAATCGTGGAATAAAACAGCGCTAAAGTAGCGCCATAGCAGTAAATTTAAGTGTAAACGTTAAAGCTCAAAGTAAGCTTTTTACAATGCACTGTATATAAATACAGTGCATTGCTTTTTGCTAACTTTCAATAAAACGAAGCTGCTTAATTGATGACACAGCTATGTGCGTTTGATAATAATATTTATTAGTGGCTCTACCACGGCTCATAAAATCGATAGTTACTCGTTTAGCTTCGCCTGTTACTTCTATTGTTTTATCAATAAAAAAGGTGTCTGCTGGTTGTCCGTATTTACTTTGAAGCTCTGCTACTACATTAGGCGGTATTGATATCGTAATAGAACGTCTATCTCGATAATCAGTTTCGGTATTTAAATACAACCAACTCCCCTGAGCCCCCGCCGCTTTAATATGAAACTGGTAAGTGCCAGCAACACCCTTTGGTGCACTTTGCTCAGTTAAAGCGATAAGGTTCATATTTCCAGCCGTACTTTGGCTCATTTCAATTTTATGGGGAACAGAACTACATGCACTAAGCGTTAGCACACTTAGTAAGGCTAGATATTTCAAGACACAATTTCCTTGTTTTTTACACCAATTCGCATAATTAGGTAATCTATTTTGAGACAAGAAAATCGTGTTGATAACAAAGCAAAAATTTCGTTATTGAGTTGTTCTATATCAAAAATTTTTAATGCAGTTAGCGATTTAATCCCTTAAATTGATTAACTATTATTGAAAATTGGTATTATGCATTATTAAAAATATGTAGCGTTAATGATACCACTTTATGCAGCCATGTTTCTATAATCAATCGAAACAATTAGTTAGCGGGTATTAAGGTGCATTGCGCTGAGAAGGAGCTGTTTTAAAGCTTTTTAGTAAACTTTGCGGGTCAACCACCTCGGTATGCTTTTTAGCAGCCTGCGCCCACCATATTAGTTGGCTAAACGTGCGTGAGAAATAATTAAACCACGATGATTGACTCTCTCCTGCAACAGGTTTGCCATCCTCACTAAACACATCTTGCGCTTTTGGCACGTGGATCATCGCCGATACCGGCAAACAGCCAAGTTCAGATAAAAACGTGCGCATACTAATGGCCGCTCTTACACCACCCCACTGTCCTGCTGAGTAAGTTACTATTGCACTTGGTTTATACGAGAACAGTGAGCTACCAAAATGATTAAGTAAGTCAGCGAGGGCTGGACTCATGCTGTGATTGTACTCAGGGCTAATCATTATATATCCATCTGCGGCTTTAATTTTATCAGCTAATAGAGTGAGTTCTGTAGGTGCATTACTTTTAGCGTATGCAAAGTGTGGTTTAAATACGTTTTCGCTAGGAAAGTCCAACGTATCAATTAGCTCAAACTCATGATCGCCAAAATGCTCTGTTAAGCATTCTATACAAGCACTAGAAACCCTTAAACCTAAGCGAGCAGGCTTTGGTGGTGTACTATCGCGTACCGTGCCTAAAAATACTAAAAACTTCATATGTAATTCTCAACTGTATTTGAACGATAGCTAAACACTAACATTTTTAGTTATTGTGTATTACACATACGCATTATTTATTGATTCAAAACACAATAATAATTAAATTTAAAACTGAAATTTAAAACTGAAATTTAGCAACAACCGCGCCGTTAAACATATTTCATCGTGTGTTAAATTCACTCGTTTGCATACTTTTTACACATTTGGCCAGTAATATGCCACAGTATAAGTACACCAAAACCTATACCGAAAAGGATACAAGTAATGGGTTTAAAAAATTATAGCGCATGTGCAATCATTGTTACCGCAACAGCTTTAACTCTAAGTGGTTGCAACGACTCATCTACTAACAAAAATACCGAGCAAGTCAGTAGCCCACACAGTGAGCCGCAAAAAGCGAATCAATCAATAAACCTATCTATGTTCAAACAAGAGGCTTTTATTACAGAGCCTAAAATTGTTGATTGTGAAACCCAGCAAGGTACTAAAACAACCTGTTATGAGTTTACTACATCAGGTGCACCCGCAGGCAGAGAGCCTGGCCCATTTTGCCCTCGCAGCACAACAGACGGAGCTGATGTATCAGGTACTTGGCTTGATAAACAAGGTAAAGGAGAGCTAGTCGACTTAACTGGCGACTTTATTCTTAAGCTAGATGAATACTACGGCGATGAAAAATGGGTATTGTATGACGCAAAAACAAATAAAGTTCGTTATACAGCAACAAAAGAATCTTGCTCAGGTGCTGCACGCCCAGATGTAGAAGAGCAATACAAACAAAATTGTATTGAATGCGAGCTATCTTATTTAGAAGATAACTTTTCGCTTACATATTTAATTCCGACTACACCCATAGTGAGTAAAAAATCCAGCCGATTACATACCGTGGGCATAGCGCTTGATGGTACTGAACTTTCAGGCCCTGCACCTATAAATGCTATTTTAGGCAGTTATACGATTGCAGCATTTGACGACTGCGGTGGGCATATTAACCTGCACCAAGGTTATCACTATCATTCAACAACAGGATGTACCAATTCAGCTCAAACTACTGACGGACACGCCCCTTTAATAGGTTATGCCGTTGACGGTTACGGTATTTACGCAATGAAAGATGCACAAGGCAATGAAGAGTCACTCGACGAATGCCGTGGTATAACAGATGAAACCAGAGGCTATCATTATCATGCTGCCAGCCCGAGCGAAAATTTGTTTATTGGCTGCCTTCATGGTGAGTCAGTAAGAGCAGCAGGTGGCCCGCCGCCAGGCAATAAACCACCACCAAAGCATTGAGAAAATTATGACTATTAAATATAAGTCACTGTTTGTTTTACTTGCTCCTTCATTATTACTTTTAAGTGGTTATGCGGCAGCACATTCTCAGCCACTTAATCAAATAGCAGTGAAAGCATGCTTTGAAAAGCAAAAGTCACAATCGTGTCAGTATCAGGGTGGGCATAACGACTTATATATAGGAAGCTGCCAATATATGGCTGATGACTTAATGTGTGTTCGTAACCAACCCATTCAAAAAGTTGATAACAAAGAAAGTAAAACGAATGACAGCAATGACAGCCACGAACCTAAAATAAGCAGCATAATAGTAGTTTATAAATTAATAGTTAAGAGTTGTGGGTTTTTTATTATACCAATTCGCTTAATTAAGTGATCTATTTTGAGGGTAGAAAAACGTGTTGATAGCTAGGCAAAAAATTCGCTATTTGGTTGTTCTCGGCAATTGCTCCTGCATTGCTCTTCCTTCTGCATCCATGCAGTCGTAAATGAAAGTTTTTTAACACAGGTAGCGACACGTTTAGCCCCGCAAAATGATTAAGTATTATTGCAGATTGGTATTAGGTGCAGTAAATTTACTGCACCTAATTAATTTAAACTGTTTCGATTAGTATTGATAACTTAGCCCTACACCACCCCAAAATATATTTCGAAGTGTCTCGTCACCTACAAAGCGTTTTTCATCTTTATTAACGGCAATGCTATAGCTTGTATATGTGTATAAGGCTAACTGATTAAAAAGCTGATACGACAAGTTTGCAGTAAACTTTACGTTGTTAATTCCGTTGTGCCCATCATTAACATACCCCGCATTAAACCCCACGCCCGATTGAATATCTACTGATAGTAAATCGTTAATATAAAAATCTTTTTTTACTGCCAGCTCCAAAAATGTACCGCTGGCATCAAATGAATGATAAACACTACTTAACAACTGAATATCGTCTGCATAAAAATACGCAACGTCGAGGCTTAGCTCATTATCGTGAGCATCAATGCCTTCTTCACGAGCTTTAATATAGTTATAACCTACATACATCTCTATCCGCTCAGATAAGTGAGCGGTATAAATAGCATTTAAATTAAGCTCTGAATAATCACTACTAATACCTTTTGCCGCCCAAGGGATCACCGCAAAGTTTTTATAATTAAACTCAGTAGCAATTGATGTAATACCATTACCGGCAAGGTTATCTCGACCTTCGGTTACATATCGGCTTTCCCATAATGGGTGGATATGTAAATCAAACTCTTTATTTTTATAATTTACGTCAGTATTGGTATGCTTAATATTTCCGCCTACGCCCACTTCAAGCTCTTGATAGTGCTCTTGTGTTTTTGCTTGTGCGTAAGCTGTATTTGCTCCCGCTAGAGTCGTAATAACAAATACATATTTTAAATAGTGAGTCATTTATTAAGTCCAAAACCATCATAAATGGTAAAAAGTGGCGCATAGTATTGTTATAAAACGTGTTAGTGCAATAAATGGATGCACATTTATTGTTTTATTTATTAGATTTGAAGTATTTACTAAGTATTACCCATAAACTACAAGTTGCAATTAGCTCGGATTTCAACCAACAAACCAAAGCTATATACGCACCGAGCAATGCTCTAGCTGGTACTTAATTTAATAGTTAAAATGATAGTTATAGTACTCACGGTGAGGTGTTCCCTATTGCAAAACAGGAAAAGTATAAGTAGGAAGTGTAAAAAAGTGCGATAAAGGGGAAAACTATAAGCAGCAATAATTCATTAAGCTGCTTATTATTCTTAAAATAATTAACCTAATTTGTTAGCCAGTTTAGTGACTTAAATAAGCCATAAGGGCAATAAGTGCAACATAAAAACAAAAACCTAATAAGAAGATTAAGTCGACTCTTTTAGCTTTACTCGCTTTATACGATGCAAAATCTTTAAACTCGCTATTATACAGTCCAAACGTAACCACTTTTAATAGCAGCCAACCGGTCGAGTAAAATAAAAAGCTTAAACCAGTATCAACTATTAGCCAAATAAAAACCTCAAATGCAATGCTCATAACCTATCTCTATTAATTTGGAATACAAAAACTATATCAGCTATGTGTTTAAAATACAGCCGGCTTAGCTAACTAAGGTGTAACAGTAAATTTCGTTAAACCTATTAACTGGCCTGATTCGGTAACTACTTTTACCTGCCACTTACCAACAGAGTTGCTAGGAAAATTTACCTTGTGGGTCCATGCTCTGTAACCTAGCTCTCTCCCGCCGTTTATATTTAATGTAATTCGATCAACTTCCTTTTTATTATGTATCCATACATGTAATATTTTTTCATTTAAGCCTCTTGGCGCTTTAACAGCTGTCCAACTATATAAACCTTGATGGTGCAGTGTATAAGAGTCTAACTGCTTAATGCTCCCTACTGGCTTTTTATGTTGTAAATCAACCTCATGAGCTAACGTAATATCGGTTAATCGCAGTGCTGCGGGAGGCACATAACTTCTTAATTGCCACACAGCAGTGCTCAAAGTACATAAAATCAATACAAGAATAGGAAAACGCCACCAGCGTGCATTTGGCATTAAATTGTTTAAACTCGGAAGAGTAACCACTACAGCCGTTACAAGGGCTGCGGCTAAGCTTTGGCTTGTTGTAAGGTTTAATAAAATAGGTAAGGTAACAAGCAACACAACGAATAAAGCAAAGTTATGAAACACACTAAATAGCGTACGGTTTTTAGCAAGCTTCTTATAATAAAAAGGGTCAATTACCGATATAAGTGCACACAAAGCAATAAGGGAGGTAAAAATAGCTTGAGGATGATCCCACTGCGTAACCGCTAAAAAAAACGGCAAAGCAAAAAATAGGCTTTCTTGTTGCACCATTTGCAGAGCAAAACGCATTACATTAGGAGATACCGCCACACCAAACTTTTCTTCTACTTTGTCACGTAGCCAATTATCAATAATTAGCCACAACCAACTAACAAGCAAAAATATGGCAATAAATTGCGAAAAAGACTCTTTTCTATCTACCAGTGCAAAGCTAGCAAAACCTGACAAAAATGACATCACAGCCAATAATCCAGGCCGCTTTTGCATTGCGTTTATAAACTTAGCTATTATATTTTTACAGTAATCCATGTATGAGTGTTTCCGTACGGGTATGTACTTTATTATTTTTATTCAGAATACGATTAGTTTAACCAAGCTTAAATGAACAGCAGATAGATGGGCTTAAAACTAGCTATTTAACAGTTGATTATAAAAACAGCGATTAAATAGCATTATCCTAAAAAGCAGGTTGTTTTTACTTATTTAAGCTCAGCGCAGTTAAATAAAAGATCGGCATAGCGGTCCATTGGTACATTTATTAATTTTTGTAACGCGTGAGCTTTGGCCAGTAACTCATCCTGATTAATTGAAGGCATTGTATTATTAAAAGCAAAAACAATTTTATTGCCGCCTTCAATAACAAAACTAAGAATTTCTCCTGCAAACTCTTTATCAAGCAGTTGGTCAAATACCTCTCTTTGCCCAACTTTGGTATGGCAAATATTAAGGACGAGTACACCATCAAAAGTGAGCGCATTTTTACAATCACGTAAGTAGGATGATTGCACCTGATCTGATTCCATCCCTTCTGAGCTATATAAGTCAGAAAAAATAACATCCGTTTTAATCTGCGTGTTTTTCATATAGTTTGCCGCATCATCAATATGAATAAACAAACGTTCTGACACAGGGACTTCAAAATATTTTATAGCCATATCAGCAACGGCTTTACGGTATTCAACCGTATGTATAGTCAATGCAGGAAACGCATGATAAAGACTTTTTGCTATAGAGCCCGCCCCAAGTCCCATTATCATCGCGGTTTTTAAGTGCGGAATAAAAAAAAGCGCAGCCATCATAGCTTGCGTATAAGCTAAGCTTAACCCGTTAATATTATTTAATTTAATACAGCTTTGATAAATTTTCCCGTCAAAGCTGAGAATAAGGTTCTTTTTTGTTTGATATACATAAACCGGGCCATGCTCATCAATAGTTGATGCAATACAAGTGCCTTTGATATCCACGAATACTCGATAGGTGAGGTGATGAAAAACGAGTATAACTTACTTAACGTACTGGCATTGCTATTAATATGATTTATGGCGCCTTTATTAATACTTAAGCTGCTATGCAGTTATTAAGAAGTTTATTTACTTTTTTAAGATTAGCTAAAGTAGCTACTTTTATAGCTAACTTAAGCTTAAATAGTCATGACATTTACTATAAACAACGATGTAAAATGCTTAAAAATTAGCTAATACACTGTTTTAACGATAAAAAACTCCTCTGAATATTCCTCATGTTTAACATGAATAAAATAAACATTAATTACATGGCAGTCTAAACGGCTAAACATCCATACTTTATTTTTATCGATTTGTGCCTTTTTCTCATCAATTACTACGTAATCACATCTAACAATGGTGATTAATGAATATGACTCATGTTTTATGTGAAATTAAACCGTTTTTCTTCATATACCAATCAACGTATAAATTACTCATCCCTTAGCGCTAAACACTATTACTAACAACTTAAAGCCGCTGAATAACAAAACCAGCTAAGTAAGTTGCAAGGCTAATAAAGCGCAGAGCATCAATCAGGTTTAAATTATAAAATTGGATATAAACACGATGAAAAAAGATTTTACATTTAATATTAAGAGCGTTTCACTCGACGAAAATTATCATCCATCAACTAATACGCGTATCACAACCAACTTTGCTAATTTAGCCAGAGGTGAATACCGCCAAGCAAACTTGCGTAACGCCTTAAACATGATTAACAACCGTTTTAATGCCCTAGCCCATTGGGATAACACCAAAGGTGAGCGTTATGCTGTTGAGCTTGAAATTGTCTCTGTTGAGATAGGTATTGAAGATGGCTGCGAAAGCTTTCCCTCAATCGAAATATTAAAAACAAATATTGTTGACCATAAAACAAATAAGCGTATTGAAGGCATTGTAGGAAACAACTTTTCATCGTATGTGCGCGACTACGACTTTAGCGTACTCCTACAAGAGCACAATAAAGGCAAGCCTCAATTTAGTATTCCAGATGACTTTGGGGTTTTACATGGCAAGCTATTTCAGTCATTCGTAAATTCGGATACATACAAACAAAACTTTAAAAAACCACCGGTTATATGCCTAAGCGTGTCAGATAACAAAACCTACAACCGCACCGAAAACCAACATCCGGTACTTGGTGTTGAATACGAGCCAAATGAATCGTCTTTAACTGAGCAATACTTCAAAAAAATGGGCTTGCAGGTACGTTACTTTATGCCATTAAATAGCGCCGCGCCTTTAGCATTGTTTTTCTTTGGTGACTTACTTAATGATTACAGCAACCTTGAGCTTATTAGCACCATTAGTACAATGGAAACGTTTCAAAAAATATACAGACCAGAGATTTATAATGCCAATGCAACAGCGGGTAAATCATATAAACCAAACTTAAAAAACTTGGATCATTCACTAACGCAAATTGTGTATGACCGAGAAGAGCGCGGCAAGTTAGCAAACGAGCAAGGCAAGTTTGCACAAGAGCATTTTATCAAGCCGTACCAAACGGTTCTTGAGAAATTCTCTACTAGCTATCTTTCATAACACTTGATAGTAACGACCAATAACAACTAAAAATAGCGCGTTTAACGCTACGTTTAAAATCACCTAAAATACGGCATTATTTATTATGAAAAAATTACTACCTACCTCTACCGCTGGCAGTTTACCTAAACCTTTATGGCTTGCAGAGCCAGAAACACTTTGGTCACCTTGGAAATTACAAGGTGATGAATTAACCCAAGGCAAACACGACGCCCTACGCTTGTCGTTATTCGACCAGCAACAAGCAGGCATTGATATTGTTAGCGATGGCGAGCAAACAAGGCAGCATTTTGTAACTACATTCATTGAGCACCTAAATGGCGTTGACTTTGAAAAACGCAAAACAGTAAAAATTAGAGACCGATACGATGCAAGCGTACCCACCGTTGTGGGCCCTGTGAGCCGTCAAAAATCTGTGTTTGTTGAAGACGCTAAATTTTTACGCAAACAAACCAAACAACCAATAAAATGGGCATTGCCAGGTCCAATGACAATGATTGACACGCTTTATGACGACCACTATAAAAGCCGCGAAAAACTAGCGTGGGAATTTGCCATAATTCTTAACCAAGAAGCAAAAGAGTTAGAAGCCGCAGGCGTTGATATCATCCAATTTGATGAGCCCGCATTTAATGTATTTTTTGATGAAGTAAACGACTGGGGAATTGCCTGTTTAGAGCGCGCAATTGAAGGGCTTAAATGCGAAACCGCCGTTCATATTTGCTATGGCTACGGCATTAAAGCCAATACAGATTGGAAAAAAACACTCGGCAATGAATGGCGGCAGTACGAAGAGGCATTTCCTAAGCTTCAGCAATCTAATATCGATATTATTTCACTAGAGTGCCATAACTCTCATGTGCCAATGGATTTACTAGAACTCATTCGCGGTAAAAAAGTAATGGTAGGCGCAATTGATGTAGCAAACCATACTATCGAAACGCCAGAGGAAGTAGCTAATACGCTACGTAAAGCACTGCAATTTGTAGATGCCGATAAACTTTACCCGTGTACAAACTGCGGCATGGCTCCCCTACCTCACCATATCGCTAACGGCAAACTAAATGCCTTAAGTGCTGGGGCTGAAATTATAAGAAAAGAGTTATTAGATAAGAACTAAAAAAGTAGCTTTAAAATACAAATTGTAAACGATTAAAGCTGGCGCATCATGTCATGATCAAACCTATAAACATGGTGCGCTAGTTAAAATTTACTAAAAAACAATGTTTAGGTTAGATACTTAATTTTTTTCATTAAAAAGCTCTAGCCTGTTTTTTGAAAAATCGATAACAGCTTGGTATTGAATAAAAAGGGAGACCCTAATAAGCCATGTACTCCCTTTTCACCACCTGCAATCTGAACATGGTCAAGATTAAGTGATACAAAATCAGGACTCTCAAATAAGGCATTTCCTAATTCTATTGAATGAACTTCTATATCGCCCATAGCGTGCTTGGAAGTACCCATGTTGTTGATAATATCGAGAGCATTAGAAAGCTGCATAAAAAATCCAAATTCGTCAAAAGAATTCGGATTCTTACATACCTAAAAGATCGTTCAAGTGCTATTAACTATTTCTTAAATGATCGGCATTAGAGACTGTGTCTCCCTTTTTACTTTTATTTTTTAGGTAAACACATTCGCGATACCGTATTATCAGCCAAAATATAATGATGAAACAAAGCCGCAGCTGCATGTAAACCTATTACGTAATACCCTACTTCCCCTGCGGTCTCATGTATCTCTTTAATACTTTTAGCAAGCTCGTTGTTTTGAGCAGCCAAAGCAGGCAATTCTAAACCAAAAAACGGAATAGGTTTACCCGCCATACTCAATATTAACCAACCCGCAATTGGCATAGCAAACATAAAAACATACAGCGCAAGGTGTACACATTTAGCTAATGTATTTTGCCATTTTGCAGGCTCAGGTTTTATCGCAGGTTCCGCGCCACCCACTACACGCGCAACTAACCTCACACTGACTAAAACTAAAACCGATAACCCCAACATAAAATGCCACATTTTAAAGGCATCACGCGTTTCAGTGCCTTTTTCAAATAATTCACGTAGCTCAATACTGCCGTAAACAGTGACAATTAAAATAAGCATAAGCCAATGTAAGGCAATAGAGAGTGTATTGTAATGAGTTGTTGTGTTTTTAAAGTTCATAATGCCTCTTTAAATAAAAGAAACGCATTTGAGTTAAATGCCCACTCTATGCGTAATTAATATGAAGTATCAAGTTAACCTGTAATCACCCACGTTTTAATGATCTAAAACATAAATTTATTACTTTTAATCCAAGATATTGTTTAGGGCTTGGGTATTAGCATAAGTGAGTAAACTTAAAATAAACTTACGTACTTCATTGAAATTAAATAGCAGTCATAAATACCAAACTACCAAACTAGACAGCCACGCTAATTGAACAAACAAAACTGCGCCACTAAATTTGCTCTTCATGTTCAGAGTTTATCTTTTATTACTGGGTCACTTTCATTTCATCTAATAAATAAGTCATCAGCATTCTTAAACCTGAATTACACGCATGAAAATAACTGCAAAATTGCAGTTTTAACATTTTACTGAATGGTTTTACTGAGTAGCTTAAGTTTTATGCGAGTAGCTTTTCGCAATTGCTAATATTTGATCGCCGTTTACGCTTTAAATTTTCACAGTAACTTGCTTGTGAAGTGGGTCTGCCTACTGCACCATGAAATACGCGCGTAAATTGCGTAGTGAGTTTTAGCCAGTTCTCTGGAGAGATATTAAGCCTTTCTAGCAAATGAAGGTTCATATTATCAATGTGCCCGCGTTTATCCTCTCTTATTATTCGCCCTGTTAACTCAACAAGTTCAAGGTACGATTTAAGCTCAAACGGCAGCCCTTTAGGCATAATCTGACGAGGCATACCAGCAAAGCGTAGTACTGTTTTGGTTGTTTACCTTCTGCCGCGCATGTTAAACGATTTTGTACACTGGTATGGTCTGATTCTTCTGGTGTATTAGCCATTTTAGCTCTAATGGGATTTAAATCGACATAGGCCATACAGGCTGCAAGTGCTGCTTCATCTAGTAATGCTTGCGATTTGAATCTACCCTCCCACAAAGTTGTATGGAACAACTTTGAACGCCTTAGGCGGCCCGAAGGGTGAGCGCCATAGATGACAGCGAATAAAATCGTCCTGTGCAGCTATCTTCTTTGTTTGCTCTGCGAGCAATATCTTCATTTAATAGCCGCATAAACCAGCTGATACTTGCTAAGCGTTCGCGGTATTGTTTAACCGTTTGATTGAAAAAGATGAGTTCAACTTTACTTAGCTTTTCACCTTGTACATATTTTTGCGTTAACAC
>NZ_WTLB01000019.1 GCF_011378855.1 Pseudoalteromonas sp. Z1A8
TAGATAGTGGTTTGGCGATTACTATCAGATCAAATTCAGAGCATGTTTTCAAGTTTTATTCCTTAAGATCCAACCTATGAATAGTCCCTAGAAAGAACCCTTCGGGCAGCGCATGTTTGGTATTTATGCTGCGTTATCGCCTATTTATGGGGAATAACCACACTACATAGGCTCTACCTTGCCTAAAAATCAAACACACTGCTGCAAATTCAACCACTAAAGGTCAATACGCCCTAAGTAATAACTTATTAACTAGCTTATGCATTAAGGTTATCATTACAAAACCAACAGGCGTCATAACTAATACTGCACTTATAAACGAGGTAAACCAGTCGGCATAAAAATGCTCTGTAACACCCACATTCACATAAGTCATAATGCCAGTTAGAGTACCGCCGATTAGAGTGATAATACTTACCATAACCAGTATTTTATAAATAAGAGGCGTTTTTTTAGGCTCAACTAGTGCTAGATTTACGGTTACAGGAGTACTCATTTAGGCATACCTTAGGCTTTAAATTAGATGACAAAGTCTACCATAGCAAATTGATTGACAATGTCAACCAACTATAAGGCCAAACTGTTTTACAAATAATGAATTAATAAATCTGATTATTAACTGTAGTTTCTTACTAACTTTATTTTGGGCTTTCTAAGTTAATTAACTGTAATATACTCATCTAAAAATAAGAATAAAGGCTTATTTAAAAGTATATATTCATCTATATGGTTGACCCTCACAGTAACAAATGTTAAAAACACTTTAAATGAACGCTAACTTAATAAAGGACTAATTAGATGATAAAGGGAATAAAAATCGCTTTAATATCAAGCATAATGCTTTCTGGCTGTGTAGTTACTGACACTCTTAACAAAGGTATTACTAGTTTAAATAACTCCCTCACAACGGCTAAATTACCTATTATTTATACAGAAGCGGCAAAAGAAAGCGGCACTGAGAAAATGAAACGTATTGCGGTTATTTCAAGTAACAGAAGCGCGGCTACAAGTATAATTGAAACAAATCTTTCAAGCATTCGTGTGAATGGCCAATCTTACTTCACCTTTGTTGATAAAACTTCGCTTAGTAAAATTATAGAGCAACAACGGTTCAATGAAAGCGATATCACTAACTCAAAAAATAGAACCCGCTTAGGTAAACTTACAGGTGCAGATACACTTGTCACTGCTAGTTACACAGCAGATGTAGACACCTCTACTTACTACGAAAAAGACAGTGAATGTATACAAAAAGGTGATAAATGGTACAAGTGTGAAAAATCTAGAGAAGTAACGGTTCAATGCTCAGAAAAAATTGCGAAAGTATACTTTATGCCTAAGGCTGTATCTGTAGAAACAGGGCAAATTATTTTTACTAAACAATATTCACACCAATCTAGTAGTAAAGTATGTAAAGGTGACGACCCTCATCCATCTGATTCAGTGCTAAGAGGCAAAGCCCTCGCTGCTGTAATAGAAGAATTAAAACAAGATGTTGCACCACACCAAGTAACTAAAAACATAGAATTAATGGAATCTGATGATTCAGATTTAACTGATAAGGCAGAAGAGTTATTAGACCTAGCTATTGAGTTTGCAGAAAAAGACATGCCTGATAACGCTTGTAAAATCTTTGCCAAAGCCCAAAGCCAATATTCAGAATCATTAGCGATAAACTATAACAATGGTCTGTGTGCAGAAAGAGCAAACGATTTAGAATTAGCAAAAGCGTATTATGATAAAGCGAGCAACTTAACATTAGATGTTGACGAACTTAAGTTTGTTATTGAAGGCCAAGTAAGAGTTACTGAGCGTGAATCTGATAACGCAAAGCTAACTCTAGCAACAACCTCAAACCGTTTATAATTTAAGTTAAGGCCTATCATCTTTTTGTTAGGCCTTATTGCTATTGGTGAAACTATGACTACTAGAATACTCTCACTACTATTAGCGGCTATAGCATTAAGCCCTTTTTTTACTAATGCAGCATCACATTGTAGTTGCAGTTCATACTATTCAAAAAATACCCAACCTAAGTGGGTAGGAATCGATATTGTTGATGATGAAAAATTAGCTAGTTCAGGCTCCTCACAATGCTCTGGTTTAAAAACAATTGATGAACGTCGGTCAGCTAAAAATGCTCGTGAAGAGCTCGCAAAATTACTAAACACTGATATTTCAGTGAAAGAAATAATTAAAAACACCTCATCAAGCACAGTAAGCCATTCTGATTACAAATCGGTAATTGAGTCTCAAACCAATCAGCTATTAAAAAGCGCAAAAGTATATGATCGTTATGTAGACCCTATTAACTGTACTGTATATGCAGCTATTTCAATTAGTAAAGCCGATCTTGAAGAAGGCCAACAAGAAAAAATAAAACAACAACAAGCGATGCTAGGCGCAAAAAATAGTTGCTTAAAAGTAACGGGCGAAAATAGCTCTCAACTTACAGAGTTATTAACTGAGCAACTTTTACAGCATGGATATAAATTAACAAACTCGGCTTGCGAAGTGACCTATTTAGTTAAAAACTCGATAATAAAAGCACAAAGTAAACTTGTGATTACACAGTTAAAACTTCAAATAGATACACAAAGCAAAAAGTCTATTTGGCAACAACGTTTTGAAGGAAAAGGTTTGAGCTACTCTAAACGCTCAAAAACCGAGCTAACTCATTTAGCAAATCAAGACAGCACAACTAATTTAATAAATAGCATTGTAAAGTTAAAAAATACTGCAATCGATTCTTATTAGCGATTATGTTAAGCCATGTTTTAAACAATTATATTTAACACTGATAAACTATATTTTAAGGATGAAAATGTCTGTAGGAAATAACTTAGAGCCTGAGGCTAACACTGAAGAAAATAAATCTTTGTTAGCTAAATTGAAAGGTTACTTTATTTTACTTATGGTTACTTTAATGGGTCTTGGAAATTGGGCCGATAGTAAAGCACTCATAATTGAAGGGTACGACGGATTCGTTACTCACTTTACGAACCAAATCGAAGAAAAAAAGATTACTGCGCTAGATATTGGCAACTATTTACCTTACGCTGAAAAAAAAATAGGTATTCCGCAAGTAATTAAAACATCATCTTTGAATGCTGATTACGAATATAGGTATTACAAAAATACGAAATATTTACTCACACTTATTAATAAAAATACTCGTATAGTTGGCATCGCTGTGCACAGCTTAAAATACGATAAAGCTATGGTACCGGAGTTTACCCCCTTAATTCCTTTTAATAAAAAAATGCTCAGAGTTAATAGTCTAAGCGATGTTATAAAATCAAGTAACGAATTTTATTTTGATTCTCATAATATTAAATATTATATGCAGTCAAAGCAGTTAAATGCTCAAGGTATGTTTTTGAACCTTAGCGTTGGCTTTAGTAACTACGCACCATTACTTGATGAAACGCAAAAAGCTTTATTTAAACTTGATGAGTTAATGCTTACTCAAGACGATGAAAAAGCCTTAGCTAAAACAACCGAGATACTTGCTAACACTGCGGCTACATTTTATGCAGTTTCTGAGCTATCTAGTGAATACATCTCTGATTCATTACTGACCAAGTATGAATTTAACGCTTATTTTTAAGGATAAAAAATGCGTCACACTTTATTATTTTTTGCTTTATTTAGTGCTTACAGCGGGGCTACAACGCCGACGTTTGAAGAATTTAAAAAACAGCAACTTGTAAAACAGACCACTTTTAAAAACGATCATCAGTTGGAATATCAAGCATTCAGACAAGCATATCTCGAGGAATACGATAAATTTAGAGATGGATTATTGCAAAACTGGTCAAAACCAATACAAAGTTCATTATTAGAGCGTGTTGAATATAGTGCGGATAAAAAAACACGTATTATTATTGATGAACAAAATTCGACAGTGACTGTACAAACACTTGAAGACTCAAATGAAGCAGGGCTAAAAGAAAGTTCTCAAGAAGAATTATTAGCAACAAATCAACTGTTAAATAATGTTAAATTATCGCCAGTTCTAACTGATATTTTTAAGAGCCCTAGCTTACTCGATAAAGCAGTAAAAACAGCAAAAGTTGATATAAAAGCACAGCCAGACGAACATGAAAGTGAAGTCGCGTTAATTAATGAAATTACTTTTCAACATGAGCAATCATTGAGTAGTTTAGATAAAAACGAGCAATTACCTAAAGCACAAATTGATACCCAAAAAGAGCAACTTACCAAAGAAAAAAAACAACGTATTAGTAAGTTAAACAATGCGCTTAAAAAAACAAAAAAACAAAACCTTACCTACAAACGCATTAAGTCGCATACTTTCGCTTTACCCGATACTTATCTACAAAAAAAAGTAGCACCTTTTGTTACTTATTACAGCCAATTTTCTAAAGACCAATTATCTTTACTATTAGCTATTTCACATGCTGAGTCGTCATTTGATCCTAATGCAAAATCGCATATTCCAGCGTTTGGATTAATGCAAATAGTGCCAAATTCAGCAGGCTTAGATGTTGCTCGCAGACAATTTAAAAAAGATATAGCCCCAACAGCTAAAGAGTTATTCGACCCGAAAACTAATATAACTTACGGTGCCGGATACTTAGATATTTTAACTACCCGATATTTGCGCAAAATTAATAATCCTATAAGCCGAAGATATTGTGCCATTGCAGCTTATAATACTGGCGCTGGTAATGTAGCCAAGGCATTTAACTTAAATAAAAGTACGAATATAAATAAAGCGGTAGTCTTAATAAACCAATTAGATAGCGAAGGTGTGTACGCGCAACTTGTAAGTAATTTACCGTACGACGAAACAAAAAAGTATTTACAAAAGGTAAGTAAATTAGATATTCAATATCAAAAAAACTTAGAACAATGGAACCTAAACAATAAGGAAGTAAATCATGCGAAATAAACTTTTAATATTGGCAGTTGCTGGAGTTATTACAGCATGTGGTACAACGCCACAACAGTCTCAACCTCTTGCTGAAAACGATTCTGTTCCAAGCTGGGTTTTACAACCTACAGCACCCGAGGGCGGTTTGGCTTCATCTAGCTGTGTAGTGTGGACAGGAAATATGGCTGCAAGTAGAGCACAAGCTATTGCCAATGCACGTGCAGATCTAGCAACTCAAATTAGTGCTAAAGCGCAAGTAATGGATACACTAATAAACAAACAATCTCAACAGCAAGACTCAACGACGACTAATTCATCATTTACTCAAATAAGTAAACAGGTAGCTGAGCAAAGTTTAGTAGGAGCTATTGCTAAAGAAATTGGTTTTGCTCGCTTAGATGGAAAGAAGCAGTTATGTGCGCTTGTAACTATGGAAAATACTAAGCCTTTATTTGATAAATTAATCGAAACGTCAGGAAAGAATTTAAGCCCTAATGATGAAGATATGCTTTATCGTGAGTTCAGATTAAAAACAACAACTGATGAGCTTAAAGCGCTAGATAAATAAGCGTTTCATAACAACCCTAATATAAGTTAGGGTTGTTATATTAATTAGAGAACCTTAATAATTAGCCCAATGCTAACCACACACCTACTACAGCCATTAAGCTGCCTGCTATTCGGTTCATCCATTTGATGTTATCGCCACGGGCTAAAAATAAACGTAGGCTTTTACCACCTGTTGCGTAAGCTAACATGCATACAAATTCGCTGACCATTATTACACCAAGCAATACTAAAAGCTGAGGGGCTACAGCATGCTCAACACTAATAAACGGCGGCAGTAGTGAAATCATAAACGCCCACCCTTTAGGGTTAGCAATTGCGGTTACAAAACCTTGCGTAAATAGTGATTGCCTACTTACGTCACTTGGCTTTGAGGTATCGACCGACATTTTGCCTTTGGCTCGCCACATGTTAACGCCAATATAAATTAAGTATGCACCGCCTACCCATTTTAAAATAGCGAACGCATCTGGGTAATTTAGCATGATGCTTGCAACGCCTAATACCGCAGCTATGGCAACGGTTGCTACGCCTAGCAGCTCACCTATCATCATCCATAATGTGCGGCGCACGCCAATGCTCATACCGAGTGTCATGGCTAGCGTCATACACATACCTGGCGTTATAGACACAAAAAAGAAGGTAGGAATAAAAACCGCAAGTGCTGCTACATCAATCATTAATTTACTCTTATATAAAAGGCAAAAACGCGGCTATAAGTAGCCGCGCTGTTGCTTACTCATGTTTATTACTATTGCCCAGT
Source organism: Pseudoalteromonas sp. Z1A8 (assembly GCF_011378855.1). Lineage (GTDB taxonomy): Bacteria > Pseudomonadota > Gammaproteobacteria > Enterobacterales > Alteromonadaceae > Pseudoalteromonas. The sequence continues at coordinate 6,231 of NZ_WTLB01000019.1, forward strand.
ACTTACCACGGGTTCAGTAATGACCTCTACTGGCTCTGCTGTATCATTTAACAAATACTTATCTAGCCACTGCTCTTGTTCCCACAGTACGTGTAATAAGCTTTTACGTGCGCGGTAACCATGTGCCTCGTAGGGGAGCATGACTAAACGCACGTCTTTACCAAGCCCTTTAAGTGCAGCGTACATGCGCTCACTCTGCATTGGGAAAGTGCCGTGAGATTGAGGGTGGAGCTTCTTGCACCTCTGTGTATGTGTAAGCATCTATTCGCCTGCACTTGTCACTGGTTCGGTAATTACTTCTACTGGCTCTGCTGTATCATTTAACAAATACTTATCTAACCATTGTTCTTGTTCCCACAATACATGTAATAAGCTTTTACGTGCGCGGTAACCATGTGCCTCGTAAGGGAGCATGACTAAACGCACGTCTTTACCTAGCCCTTTAAGTGCAGCGTACATGCGCTCGCTTTGCATTGGGAAAGTACCCGAATTAGGATCCTCTTGACCGTGGATCATTAGCATTGGCTCGTTAATTTTTTCAGCATGGAAAAACGGCGACATATTAGCGTAAACACTTTGTGCTTGCCAAAAATCACGCTCTTCTCCTTGAAAACCAAACGGCGTTAATGTGCGGTTATACGCGCCGCTACGGGCAATACCCGTTTTAAATAAATCAGTGTGAGCAAGTAAGTTAGCAACCATAAATGCACCGTATGAGTGCCCTGCTATGGCAATTTTATCTTTATCGGCAATACCTTTTTTAACTAATACATCTACAGCGGCTTGCGCGCTTGATACTAACTGCTTTCTAAAATTATCGTTTGGCTCGCTGCCATCAATACCTACAATTGGCATTTTAGGGTCGTCAAACACAGCAATCCCTTTGGCAAGGTAAGGCATTGGGCCCCAGTAGCCAATGTAGGTAAATGCATAAGGCGATTCGCGTACTTGCGATGCTACGGCTTTATCTTTGTATTCAAGTAGGTAAGCCCACATAAGCACAGGTAATGGGCCTTGTGTTTTATCGTACCCTGGTGGTAAATAAAGCGTGCCCGAAAGCTCAACACCGTCGTCGCGTTTATAACGTAATTGCTCTTTAGTTACGCCTTTAAATGCAGGGTATGGGTGAGCAAATGTAGTTAGCTGTGTTAGCGTGTCGTTGCCTAAATCGCGTATAAAAAAGTTAGGTTGCTCAGTTTTAGATTCACGAATAGTAATAAATCGCTCACCTTCGTCGTCAAGCAGTGCACGTACACGTTCGTAATACGGCGCTTCTGATTGCCATAATCGCTTGCTGCTATTTGTTTTAACATCGTATTGATCTAAAAAAGGCACATTGCCTTGCTCTGATGCGCCATTACCACGCAGGTAAATATAACGCCCACCTACAATTTTAATAACGTTTGCGCCTAAATCGTTGCGCTCGTAAATTGCATTACCAGGGTCTTTATACGCATCGTTATAACTACGCTCTGAAAATAAAACGCGGTTTCTGTCGGCATCTCGTGGTTGCACTATGTAAGTACGAACTTGGCGATCGCTAAAGCGCCAGTCTGTCAGCATGGCTACGTTTTCGTTGCCCCACTCAATACCAGAATAACGGCGTTCTACTTTGGCAAATAATTTAGGCTCGCGTTTAAAGGGTGCACGTAAGCTGTAAACATAATCATGATGCTCAACGTCGGTTTTCATGTCTCCGCCATCTTGCGCCTCGGCCCAAATAACCTCAGCGCCTTGATCGGCTCGCCATTCAAAATCGCGGCGGCCAGTGCGAACACTGTCATAACCTTGCGGAATATTATCGGCAAGTGGCTGTTTTGCCAGCTCTGCTAATGCATAGCCGCGCATACCCCATATTTGCCATGTGCTTGCAAATCGGCTGTAAGGCACTTGATACGAAAACGGTTCATTAATACCGGCAACTAAAATATTGGTAGAATCAGGTGACACCGAAAACGATTTAAATAAAGAAGGACTACCTATTGCTTGTGTATTGCCATCAAGTGTTACGTAAGCTAATTGCCCTTGGCCGTAAAACTTAAATTGCGCTTCATCAAACGGGCTGGTTAATAAATTTTGGTAAGTACGTGCTGGTGCTTTTTCGCCAGTACTTTGTTGAATAACTGGCACTACACTTTGGCTGTTATTTTCAAGCCTAGGCTTGCCAAAATTAACAGCGAGGTTTGCAACTATGGCGCTGCTATCTGGTAGCCATTTATAAGGTGATGATGTTAGTACCGAATTTAATGCAGCGCTTGAAAGCTCTTTTGCTTGTTTGGTTTCAACGCTGTAAAGCCATAAGTTGGCTTGGGTTGGTTGCTCAACAACAAAGGCTAAATATTTACTGTTAGATGACCATTTAGGCGAGCGAATAATGCCATTAGGTAAGTTATTAATGCTAATAACCGTGCCGCTTTGCACGTGCTTTAGCTCCACCGCACTAAATTTGGCACTCACACGAGAGCGCGAAAAATTAGCGGGGTTTAGCTTAATACCCGCAAGCTTAAGCTCTTCTTTTGCAAGTTCATCAAGGGTTACTACGCGTTTACGTTCAAATAGCGCTAGCCACTGGCCATCGCTCGATAAGTAACTAGTGGGTGCTAACTTAGCATCAACCAAAGCGGCAAGCTCAGGTGACGGGGTTTGATACCCTTGCTCTGCGTAACTTGTTGGCACTAATGCCGCACAACAAATAAAGGCAACTAACAGCCTAAAAGCGCTCATGTTTTTATCCTTTTGTTATTTTTTACTCTTATAGACGTATATAAACACGTTTTGCTTTGTTCATAAAGTATTAAGGTAAGTTAAACACCTCTAAAAGATGACTTAATAGTGCTGATTAAGCTAAACTACAGCGCTATTTATTCACCACTGCGGTACTTAAAATACAATGCATAACAAAGCTAAATCCGTCACTATTTTTGATGTTGCAAAGCGTGCTGGTGTATCAAAATCAACCGTATCGTTGGTGCTTACCCAAAGCGATAAAGTGGGCAATAAAAGTAAACAAAAAATACTAAAAGCGATTGATGAGCTAGGTTACGTTTATAATCGTGATGCCGCTGCAATGCGCTCAAAGCGTTCTAACTTAGTGGCCATAGTTATAAATGATTTAACAAACCCAACTATGGCGCAACTTGCTACCAGCCTACAACTTTTGTTAAACGAAAATGGCTTACAAGCCATGATTGTAAACAGTAATAACAGCCTTGAACTACAAGCAAACGCAGTTAAAAACTTAAAAGAATACAACGCTGCGGCATTTATTGTTTGCCCTGTTGCTAATACGTGCGCCCAATGGCTTGATACGCTCAGCGCACAACACAAAGTCATTACTCTTATGAGTGAAGTGCCCTTTAGCTCAGCTCCTTGTATATTACCCGACTATAAAAAAGCCAGCCATGTAGCCAGCATGCATTTGCTCGCACAAGGCGTGACAGATATTGCATTTATAGGCAGTGAACTTACTTTAAGTGATTCACAAGCAGTGCAAAGTGGCTTTAATACAGCGTGCGCGCAGCATAGCATTACACCATTTGCGCCCATTCACTGCGAAGTAAACACAGCTCTTAGCGCTAAGCATGCCTTTATAGAAGCGTATAAACACAACCCCACATTAAACGCAGTGGTGTGTGCAAACGATATAATTGCTCAAGGTGTTATTGCCGCTATTAACTCATTAACACATCACTCTATTAAAGTAGTGAGTTGCCACCATATTCCTAATAGCGCGGTTATAGATAACAATTTAACCACCGTTGCTATAAGTACAACTGATATAGCCAAGCGGTGCCTTTTAATACTGCAAGAGCTACTACAAAATACAGCCCCGCCAGTAAAAACACTGGTAAATGTAAACTTACAAATTAGGGATTCTAGCCAATGAAAAAAGTGCTGGTAATTGGCTACGTATGGCCAGAGCCAAATTCGTCTGCTGCGGGAACGCACATGATGTCGTTATTAAATGCATTTAGAGCGCAAAACTGGAACGTTGAATTTGCAACGCCTGCGCAGCGTACCGACCACATGGTAAACCTTGACGACTTTGGCATAACGAGCCAAAGCATTGCACTAAACTGCGATAGCTTTGACGAATACGTTAAAGCCTACAATCCAGATATAGTAATGTTTGACCGTTTTATGATGGAAGAACAGTTTGGCTGGCGTGTTGATAAACATTGCCCTCATGCAGTTAAAATTTTAGATACCGAAGATTTACAATGCCTGCGTAACGCTCGCCACGAAGCATTTAAAGCTGAGCGTGAATTTACAACCAGCGATTTACACTCAGACATAGCAAAACGCGAAATTGCCGCTATTTTGCGCTGCGACCTAAGCTTAATTATTTCAAGTTATGAAATGAGCCTACTAAACAGTGTATTTAAAATAGAGCCAAGCTTATTACACCATTTACCGTTTATGGTTGATTTAAGCTCACTACCTACAAGTACAAAAACGTTTGAGCAGCGCCAGCACTTTATGACCATAGGTAACTTTAGACACGCACCAAACTGGGATGCTGTACTTTACCTACAAAAAATATGGCCACTTATTCGCAAGCAACTACCAAAAGCAGAGCTACATATTTATGGCTCATACCCACCACCAAAAGCCACGGCTCTTAACAACCCTAAAACAGGGTTTTTAATAAAAGGCTGGGCCGACAATGCGTTTGATGTAATGCAAAGCGCACGCGTATGTTTAGCGCCACTTCGCTTTGGTGCAGGCATTAAAGGTAAATTACTTGAAGCCATGATTATGCAAACACCCAGCGTTACCACCAATATTGGCGCAGAGGGCATGCATAACGATTTACCATGGCCTGGTAAAATAGCCAACACAGCTGATGATTTTGCAAGTGCAGCCATTGAAATGTACACCAATCAAAGTGACTTTGTTCAAGCGCAGCAAGATGGCAATACACTCCTTAATACGCTGTACAACAAAACCCAATTAAGCGCTGCGTTAATTAAAAAAGTTGATTCAATAAGTAGCGATTTAAACGCCCATCGCGAAAAAAACTTCACAGGCCAAATGCTCAAACATCATACAATGCGCAGCACTCAATACATGTCGCAATGGATAGCTGAAAAAAATAAAAAATTAGATTAAAAATGACTAGACACACACCAATTAGTGTTTAAAATCGCGCCCATCAAACGTGGGCAGTTTTAGCTGTATTGTCTATATTTTTAGCTTAGTTATCGCAATATTTGGTCCAAAAAGATTTGAAAACTGCAACCTTTACAGAAAAACGCAAATTTATCGTTAAATTGGGTAAAATGCTTCATAAATATGGTACGCCTGCTTACCGCTTAGAAGCTCACCTAATGGAAGTAGCTACATACTTAGGACTTAAATCGTCATTTGTTATGTCGCCAACCTCTGTAACGTTTGTTATTTGGACTGATGGCCACGAAGACGAGTATACCCATGTTGCACGTGTAGACCCTGGCGATCACGATTTAGGCTCACTTGCCGACACCGACGATCTTGTAAACCAAATGCTTGACGACAAGCTAAGTTTACAAGAAGTTGACGCGCAACTAGACGCTATTTTTGTTATGCCAAACCCATACAATAAACTTATTACTGGTGTTGCGTTTGCAACCTCTGGTGGTGCGTTTGCAATGTTAATGGGTACTAGCTGGACTGATGTTATTTGGTCATCGCTACTTACTTTAGTGGTTTATGTGTTTGTGCTTTGGTCGGGTCGCTCAAAACGCGTAGCTCATATGCTTGAGCCATTAGTGGCCATAATATCGGCAATACTTGCGTGTGCAGTGAGCGTGTATATAACACCCGAAATAAACATACGCTTGGTGGTACTTTCAGCCATTATTGTGTTTATACCCGGTTTAGCACTTGCGCTTGGTTTAGCAGAGCTGGCAGCGCGGCATTTAGTGTCGGGAACTGCGCGAGTAATGGACTCGTTTATGCTGTTGTTTAAGCTTTATTTTGGCGGTTTTATTGGTATAGGTATTGGCTTTGCACTCTTTGGGCAAGCCGACTTTGTACAACCTGAGCCATTACCAAAATGGACCGCATGGCTAGCTATATTTTTACTTTGTAGCAGCTTAATAGTTATTTTTAGAACCAAACTTAAGCATGCTGTTTGGTCTATTGCATCAGGCTTTATAGCTTATGGCACCAGTATTGGCTCGGCTATGTACCTTGATTACACATTAGGGACGTTTGTGGGTGCTTTATCGGTAGGTATATTTAGTAACTTGTTTAACCGCGTTGCTAATGCGCCCGCCTCTATTGTGGCTATGCAAGGCTTGATTGTATTAGTACCGGGTAGCAAAACGTATATTGGCTTAAACTCGCTCATTGAAGGCCAAGACTTTGTATATGCAGAGCACATTGGTCAACAAACGTTTTTAATATTTATGTCGCTTGTTGCAGGGCTAATATTTGCCAACGTAGCCCTACCGCCTAAAAAGAGTTTGTAAATCATATTGATAACTCGCTTTACTTCGATTGAGTAAAGCGAGTACTTAATTTTAAGTATTACATTGCACTTGAGTCAAACTCAAAAACCTCATAATGATTCCAGCGTAAAAATAGTTCGCCGCTTTCTAAATAACCTGAACTTCTGGATAATAAATCTATCTCAAGCAGCTATTTTCAGCGCTAACTGCGTTGAATTTACTTGCAATAGACCAGCTATTGACGCGTAAATTCGCCTTGTTTTCACTAAAAATCTCTGGCTAGAGAAAATAAATTTAAATATCACTATGATTCAATACTTTAGTAAATCTCTTAACCAGAGTTCAGGTTAAATACAGATTTATATCATTACTTGATGGATAGCAAAAATCATCCCAGTGATCACAAAAAGTTAGCCAAGGAAGGGTTAATGCTGTTTCTTGATCCCAACAAATTGTTACTGTTTGCGAATCATTCACTAAGCTTATTAACCATTGGCGGGTTAATTCATTTCCTTCTGTGGAGTCGAATCTTTTTGCGCCAACCGGAAAGTTAATGGGAGTGGTGGCAATTAATGCCCTTGCTTGCTCTTCACTCAACGGAATAAGTTTGTTTAATGTATCTTTAGAAAAATCACCATGGGATGCGCTAATCCAGCGCCATGCTAAAGAAAAGTCTTCAATTTTAATCAACGCTCTATACCTACTTTTACAAACACTTAATTGACTCAACAGCTAAACTGTAATGCCCTATTAGTTTACCATTCTTATAGCCAATCTAATGATCTACTTTAATACTTAAAATCTTACCTGTAAGCCCTATTTTTACGTTCATAAAATAAGTAATAAGACTCCAAATGGAGTCTTAATATTATTAATTCATATTTTCCTAAAGGGCTAACCAGCTCAATAGGAAAATTACTTAATTAGCGTGACCAGTTAGTTTTGGCAAGCTCTATAATTTCGTTTCCTTTGCCGTTTATTAACGCTTTCATCATGTAAACACTAAAGCCTTTTGCTTGCTCTAATTTGATTTGCGGCGGCATTGAAAGCTCTTGCTTTGCAGTATCGACTTCTAAAACAACAGGCCCTGAATGGTCCATCATCTCGTCCATTGCTGATGGTAGTTTTTCAGGGTCCTCCACATGAATCCCTTTTAAACCACAGGCCTCTGCAATTTTAGCAAAGCTTGGGTTTTCTAAATCAGTATCGCTTGATAAAAACCCACTGGCTTTCATTTCCATCGCCACAAAACTAAGTGAGCGATTATTATAAACAACAATTTTGATAGGTAAATTAAGCTGTTTAAGCGAGATTAAATCACCCATTAACATGGAAAATCCGCCATCACCACACATTGCAATGACTTGGCGATCTCTATCTACAGATTGAACGCCCATTGCCTGCGACATCGCATTTGCCATAGAGCCATGATTAAACGAGCCAATTAAACGGCGCTTACCGTTCATTGATAAATAACGCGCAGCCCACACTGTTGGCGTACCTACATCACAAGTAAAAACAGCATCGTCTGCTGCTTTATCGTTTAGTAAACGCGTTAGATATTGCGGGTGAATTAAATTTTGCGACGTTTTTCCACTGGCAAGTTCATCGAGATCTTGTCGAGACTCTTTGTAATTTTTAACACTTTTTTGTAAGTGCGAACTTGTCCGCTCACCTTTAATATAATCAAGCAGTGTGGTTACTGAATTTTTTGTATCGCCTAATACACCACAATCAATTTGCACGTGTCGCCCAAATGATGCTGCCTGATTATCAATTTGCAATATGGTGGTATTTTCTGGATAAAATGCACGATAAGGAAAGCTCGTACCAATCATAAGTAACGTATCGGCTTCTTGCATTGCATGATAGCCCGACGCAAAACCAATAAATCCGGTCATTCCAACATCGTAAGGATTGTCGTATTCAATAAACTCTTTACCACGCATGGCGTGCACAATCGGTGCTTGTAATTTTTCGGCTAGCGCAACAATTTCGTCATGGGCATCCTTACAACCAGCACCACATAATAAGGTTACTTTTTTACTTTTATTAAGATGAGTCGCCATTACTTCAATATCAGATAAAGCGGGAGTATACGTTGCTGGTTTTGGCACGTTCCATTTTGGCTTAATAGCTTTAGGCATCTCTTTTAATGCAATGTCGCCAGGTAGCACAAGTACACTCACGCCTTTGTTTAATATTGCTTGTCGCATAGCCGTTTCAAGCAGGTAAGGCATTTGCTCGGGGCTCGACACCATTTCACAATACACACTGCATTCTTTAAATAATTCTTGCGGATGGGTTTCTTGAAAATAACTACTACCAATTTCAGATGAAGGAATGTGTGCAGCAATTGCTAATACCGGTACATTATTACGCTGACAATCAAATAAGCCGTTAATTAAATGAAGATTACCAGGACCACATGAGCCCGCGCACACTGCAAGCTCGCCTGATAAATGCGCTTCGCCACCGGCTGCAAATGCGGCAACCTCTTCATGGCGAGTGCCTAGCCATTCAATTGTTCCCATTTTTCGCAGACTTTCACTAATGCCGTTAAGTGAATCGCCAGTTACTCCCCAAATACGTTTTACGCCAGCTTGTTCAAGGGTTTTAGTAATAAAACTTGCGATATTTTGACTCATAATAAAGAACTCCTAAATATTCAGTTATTCTGTAAATTGATTTTTCGTCTCTGATCTACCCGGTAAGTTATCGTTTCGAAATACGCTCAATTAATGAGAAACAATAAGCTTAGATATTTTGATAATGATAGATATATTACTACTGAGATTTTACCAACATACGCCTAAGTATGTTGCACCCCCATACTGATACATAAAACATGAATGTCCGCTTTAAAGTGTTTATGAATATGCGGGTACGAGATTTTTAGTGGCTTAACTATGAATATGTTATTATGCGCTCAATTATTTTACTGAATACTTTTCTTATATCTATGTCAAATTCTGCTTCTTGCTTTACATTATTTTCTCAAAATATTGATGATCTCGCGCTTCCTGAAAAGTTTACTTTTCCTTTTTATTACGAGCCGCAACCATTAGCTGTAGCAGCCACTAAACAATTACAGCAACAACTTGAAACTTTAACGCATTTAAAAGCAGATAATGCCGGTAAAATGTTTGGGGTTTTAGTAGTGCAAAACGCTAAGCAACAGTTAGGCTTTTTAAGTGCTTACTCGGGGCAAATTGAAGACGATAAAGGCAATATTAGCTTTGTACCGCCGGTTTCTAGCATGCAATTACAAGACGAAAGCTATTTGGCTCAAAGTAAAATAATTAACGATATTAATGCTCAAATTGAGCAGTTAGAAAATAGCGAACAACTACTAGAAGTTAATAGCAAACTTGATGATGCAACACACAGTTACCAGCAGGCGCTATTAGCTCAACAGGCGGTAATGCAAGCTGGTCGTCAGCAACGTAAAATACAACGTACCGAAGGCGAATTAGAGCTTAGCGAAAGTGATTTTGAGCAGTTAAAAAATAAGCTTGCAGGGCAAAGCATCGTAGAAAAAAAGCAACTACTGGCACTTAAAGCCTATTGGCAAAATATAATAGAATCATTACAGCAAACACACACTAATATTACTGATGAAATTGCTCATTTAAAAAAACGCCGTAAAACGCTTTCTAAAAGCTTACAAAAAAAGTTATTTGCGCAGTACCAATTTTCAAATGCAAATGCCGAAGTTACAGACTTAAATGCCATATTTGCAGCACTACCAGAGCACACTCCTCCTTCGGGTGCTGGCGATTGTGCAGCGCCTAAATTATTACAATACGCCTATAAACATGACTTAAAGCCACTTGCAATGGCTGAATTTTGGTGGGGAGCTGCGCCTAAATCAGCAATTAGGCAACATAAAAACTACTACCCTTCTTGTTATAGCAAATGCCAACCAATACTTGGGCACATGTTAAAGGGCTTAAACGTTGAAGATAACCCGCTACTTATCAACCCAGCACAAGGTAAAGATCTAAGTATTGTTTATAAAGATGACGATTTACTTGTAGTAAATAAGCCTGCTGAGTTTTTATCGGTGCCTGGCGTAAATATTGAAGACTCAGTGTATATGCGAATTAAAACGCAATTTCCAGAGGCTTCAGGCCCGCTAATTGTGCACAGGTTAGATATGTCGACTTCTGGCTTATTGATGATCGCACTTAATAAACGCGTGCACAAAGCACTGCAAAAGCAGTTTATTGACCGCACCATAGATAAGCGTTATGTGGCATTAGTTAATGGTAATGTAGCTGAGGATAGCGGAGTAATTGATTTACCCTTAGTGCTCGACTTTGATGATAAACCGCGCCAAATGGTGTGTTACAAACACGGAAAACCTTCACTTACTACCTGGCAGGTTTTAGAGCGTAATAACAATATTACCCGATTACAGTTATACCCTAAAACAGGGCGAACTCATCAATTAAGAGTACATTGCGCGCACAGTTTAGGTTTAAACATGCCAATTATAGGCGACACACATTACGGACAAAAAGCCGATAGATTACATTTACATGCAGAATACTTAGCATTTACTCACCCAATTACGGATAAACGATTAGAGTTTGAAGTAGCCGCAGATTTTTAAGCGAGGGCGTTCAGAATTCTGTGTCAGCCTAAATTGCTAAATATCTAGCACACCATCTAACCTACCTTCGAAGTGGATGGCCAATTGCGACAATGTCAGATTCCAGTTATGGATTGGCATTGTCCATTTCTTTGAGGCATTTAATATGCCTGCATACAATAGTTTCATCAAGCTGTTTTCATTAGGGAATCCTCCCTTAGTCTTGGTGAGTCGCCTAAACTGACGATGTACAGCTTCAATCGCATTCGTGGTATAAATAGCTTTACGCACGTAATCTGGATACTTGAAATAAACCGACAGATTGCCCTATTTACGACGCCAAGACGCGATAACAATAGGGTATAACTTGCCCCATTTGGCATCTAATTCGTCAAGAGCGGCTTCTGCTGCATCCTTAGTGGCAGCCTTATAAACGGGTTTCAAGTCAGTCATAAACTCTTTTTGGTGCTTTGAAGCAACGTACTTCATCGAATTACGAATTTGATGAATGACGCACTCCTGCACTTCGGCGTCGGGGTAGATTGTTGCTATTGCTTCAGGGAAGCCTTTTAGTCCATCAACACAGGCAATTAAAATATCGGATACACCACGATTATGTAAATCTGTTAATACTGCTAACCAATAGTTAGCCCCTTCACTTTCAGAGACATATAAACCAAGTAACTCTTTTCGGCCCTCGATATTCACACCTAGCACGGTATAAATAGCCTTACTCACGTAGCGTCCATTTTCTTTAACTTTATAGTGAATGGCATCAAGCCAGATAAACGGGTAAAGCGTATCTAAGCTGCGAGCTTGCCATGCTTTAAGCTCTGGTATCAGCTGGTCTGTTACGGCAGTGATGGTGGACTCTGATACTTCAACGCCATACATATCCTGTATGTGGCCTCGAATATCTCGATAGCTCATACCTAAAGCAAACATAGATAGGATTTTCTCATCAATTTCAGGCGTTAACTTAGTTTGGTTCTTTTTAACAAGCTGAGGTTCAAACGAACCTGAACGGTCTCTGGGCGTTTCAAGTTCGAATTGGCCTATGGATGACTTAACTGTTTTTTTGGTTGAACCATTTTTACGGTTAACTTGCGTCTCAGATTGTAGATGCTGCTCTAATTCGGCTTTAAGAGCCGCTTCGGTGAGTTGTTTGATTAAGGGTGTTAGAACACCGTCTTCGCCAGTAAGACCTTTACCAGCTTGAAGTTCAGCTAATGCTTTGTTGAAATCGAAAGATTGAGTCATGTGTCACTCCTGTTTTCTTAATAATACTGAAATGACACAGATTTCTAAACACTACCTTTTAAGCTAAAGCCTATCTAAGATCATTTGTTTGATGGTCTTTGCTTTTACAAAATGATCTAATTTATGAATGTGTATCCACCAAGTAGCTGCTTCCATGAGTAGCTCTGGGTTGTCGTTTTTATTGGCAAAAAATGCATAAAAAGAAAGCCCAACGTTTTCGCCTTTGCTGGCTATTTTTTTATCGCATACGGTAATTATTTTTGCTCTTAGTTCTTCCCTCATACATACCTTATTTAATTATATTTTTACTATTAAAATACGCTATTTAAAACACTAACAAGTATTTGTAAAAGGCTTCTATCAACCACACCATGATTTTCAAGCTCTTTATTAGGCGTATTTACTTTTGTAGCTTTGCATTCATTATCTAATGACTCATTTTTAAGTGTGTCGGTTTCGTATGCAATATCAGCTTGTTCCATGCACTTTGCTGAGCCCGCATAAGGTTGCGCTGCACAGCCGTTTAATAATAATAAAAGTGAAATTGTTATCAAAAATTGCTTCATAACTAATCCTATTTTTACGCAACTTATTTGCTTTAGACTATAGCTGCAAGTTAGCCGTATTTACTTTTCTACCACCATTACAAAAAATTCAAAAAAGAACGCCCCCACTGCATCAAAGAAAGTGTCGTTGTTTTCATCTTTTTTTATTTGCGCACTTATGCATTGATTATAAACCTCTGTGCTTGTTTGAGCGCCATTTCGATCAAATGTTTCAGCCTCTTCAATGCAAAAGTTAGGGTCAGAACGCGGGGCTGTACTACATGCACTTAATAAAGCGCACAGTAATAATGCGACGACGAGGCTTTTTATGTTCATCCTTAAACTATCCTATTAAGTTAACGTGCTACTTGCATTTATACCGATTGGTATTATATGTGGGAGTAATATATAGGTTGTACCTAAATAACGCTGCTACTTTATCACTGCAATAGAATAAACAACCAGTAAGTATTTGTAAGGTTCTGTAGGGATTTATACTCTATTTATAATTGAACTATGTAAAAGCCTGAAATTTTTGCATTCATGTCACTGTAAAATTTACAGTAATAGCAGCCTGAAAATAAAAAATAAAAATAAACTCATTAAAATACATCAACTTAATATTTGGCATTTAGTTTGCTAATTAATGATATAAACAAATAAATTGTAAAAGGATGAGTTATGAATATTTTTGAAGCACTACGTCACGATCATGACAAACAACGAGAATTGGTAGATGCGCTTATTCAAACACACGGCGACACAGAGCAGCGCCACAAGCTAATGGATGAGCTAAAAACGGAATTAGAAGATCACGCAAAATTTGAAGAACGTTACTTTTATAACCCCCTTATGTTTGATGACTTAACTCATGAAAAAGCGCGCCACAGCGTAGCTGAACATCACGAAATTGATGAATTAATTGAACAACTTGAAGATACCGAAATGAGCTCGTCTGCATGGTTAGTTGCAGCTAAAAAGTTGCATCATTTAGTGCACCATCATCTGAGTGAAGAAGAACATGAAGTATTTCAATTAGCCGGTAAAGCATTGACCGAAGGGCAAAAAGAGAGCCTAGCAAAACAATACAACGATGCTATGCACTAGTTGCATAAATCATAAACCGAATTTAACACACCCTGTGTACTTATTGGTTATAAGCCACTTGGCTTATAACCATTTTTTAAGCCTATGTGCTAATTTTTCTCTAGTAAGGGAGCTTCTGTTGGATCAAAAACTTTATAGGCAATTAGTTTTAAGCCATCATTAATAAAAAACCACACCAAGGCATATCCCCATACAGCAAATGCCCATCCCCATCCTAGTGGAGTCATAAACACGCCGTAAACAGCAATCAACGTTGCTATAATTTGCGTACCAAATACCGCTGCCATTAATATATTTGACGGCTTAATTGACCAAAATGGACCACGAGTACGCGCTGAAAATATAGTTAAGTGCCCCGCTACCGATAGTAATAAATACATTAAGGTTTGAAGATGAGGGCGGTCAAATTCAAATACTTTATCGCCTAAATAAAACAAACCAAAGGCAGCTATTGGACCAACAATCCCCAGTACTGAAGAGATCCCTAAAACGAGTCGCATATTCCATGTTTCGGGCTTATTTTGATAATGCACATTATCGTACGCAATAGATAAAATGGCCGCATCGTTAAGTAGCGCAAGCATCACTATCATCACGGCTGTTAGTGGATAAAAGTTAAAAATTAATATCGCCATGGTCATAAACAGTAATACGCGAAGTGTTTCTGCAACGCGGTAAATTGCATAACTGTTCATGCGTTGAAAGATTTTTCGGCTCTCTTTAACTGCATCAATAATAACCGACAAGCCATCGGTCATTAACACAATAGATGCTGCTGAACGGGCAGCATCGGTGGCACCCGATACAGCAATACCACAGTCAGCTTTTTTAAGTGCTGGCGCATCATTTACACCGTCTCCGGTCATACCCACAATGTGCCCTCTATGCTGTAGCACATCAATAATATGGTATTTATGCTCAGGGAATACTTGCGCAAAACCATCCGCGCTCTCGATAGAGTCATCTAGCTGCGTTGTTTTATGATGCTCAACGGCACCAAAACCACTGGCATCTAAAATATTTGTTCCTAAACCGAGTTTACTGGCAGTTTCGCGTGCAATCGCCACTTGGTCGCCGGTGACCATTTTAACGCTCATTCCCATTTCTTTTGCATCGGTAATCGTTTGTATTGCCTCTTCACGCGGTGGATCAAAAAGCGGCAATACACCTATAAATTGCCATTTACCCTGACCGTCTGTTTTAGCAACCGCTAAAGAGCGAAACCCACGTGCTGCAAATTCATCTATTGACGCCTCAACTTGAGTTTTAACTGCCTCAATATTAGCCGACAAGGCTAAAATAACTTGTGGTGCACCTTTGGTTACTTTAAACGTTTTGCCGTCAGCATTTTTAACTGACGCTTCAGTGCGTTTGCTTACAGGATCAAATGGTTGAAAATGCTCTATATAGTAGGAATCTAGATGATGCTCAGCTTTTACACTTTGTAATACTGCTAAGTCAATCGGATCGTTATTTTCTGAGCGAGATGCCAATGCGGCGTTCAATATAACGTCATCGCGGTTTACTTCATTAAGTGCATTATCAACACAAAACGGGTCACCTAACGTTAATAAATTTTGCGTAAGTGTGCCGGTTTTATCAGAGCACAAAATATCAACGCCTGCTAGCTCTTCAATTGCAGCTAAGCGCGTTACAACTACTTGCTTTTTAGCCAATAAACGAGCGCCTACCGCCATAGTAACTGATAGCACTGTTGGCATTGCTACCGGTATTGCCGCAACGGTTAATACGAGTGCAAACTGTAATGTGGTGATCATTGGATCATCGCGAAACAAAGCAACAATAACTATAAGCAGTACTAAAGCCGCAGCAAGCATTATTAAATAATTACCAATTTTAAGCACTGCTCGCTGAAAATGACTTGCAGTTCGCTCCCCTTGTACTAACTGCGCCGTTTTACCAAAAAAGGTATTTGCACCGGTCGCGTATACTATTGCCTCTATTTCACCTTGGCGGATAATAGATCCCGAATAAACAGTTTCACCCGCCGACTTTATAACCGGTAACGACTCACCCGTAAGTGATGATTGATCGACCTCTACTGTATCGCCATCTAACAAACGCGCATCAGCAGGCACTATATCGCCCATACGCATTCTTATAACATCGCCTGGCACAAGGTCACTGGCATTTAAGTTTTGCCATTGAGTATCGCGGCGTACTCTCGCCTTATTTGCTAATTTTGCTTTTAATGCAGCAATTGCATTGCCCGCTTGGTGCTCTTCCCAAAAACCTACCAATACGTTAGATAACAATAAAACCAAAATAATAAAAAAATCAGCCCAGTGTTTAGCAAGTGCCGATAAAATAATAGCGGCCTCGATCATCCACGGTATTGGCCCCCAAAAGTAAGATAAAAATTTGAGTAATAAGTTTGTTTTTTCTTCGACTAGTTCGTTAGGCCCGTATTGTACCAATCTTTGTGTTGCGTCAATTTGGCTTAACCCGTCGGATGATGTTTTTAGTTTTTCTTGAAATTGCGCTAAATCGAGGTTACTCCATTCATCACTATTTTGATTGTTTGTTGATTTATTTGCTGAACGGTTTGGTGATTGATGTACTGATGAGATTTTGACCTTTTTCATGCAAGCCTTCTATACAACATTGAGTTGAATAATTTTTAAAACCGACTAACCGTATAGCTAACATAAACTAAAGCTGTCGATATTGTTCTTAAAAATGTATTAAATTTGATCTAACGCAATATTGAGACTGAAATAAAATGAAAAATTTATTTTAAAAGGATGACTAAGAAATTGGATTATGAGGAGAATTGCCGAAAGGCTATATACGGGGCCGAAGTAGTAAATAGCTTAGCCCCGTGTACTTTTTAGTTACAGCTCTGTCGGCTTATAACGATTAGTTTTGATTACTTTACAGTAAACTTAACGTCTTGGTCACGTAGTAAGTAAAGTGCAAAACACGCTGCCCACATTGGCCACGCTGTAAAGAATAATAAGTTGTTAAAACCGTCTATATACTGATTGTACGAAGAAAGCGTAGATAAGCCGTGCATTACAAAAATGATACCGTAAGTAACGCGCTTTTTAATACCCGCTAAAAATGCCAACACTAAAACAAGTTGAAGAGCACCAATTACATAAGCAACAATATCAGATGAGCCACTAATACCGTAAAAATGTTCAAAAATACGTGCGCTATGACCAGGATTTACGAATTTATCAAACGTCCACATAACCATTACAATAAACACGCCTAAACGCAAAGATAAAAGTGACCATTGTAAACGGTTTTGAACATCAGAATTGATTGAGCCTGTCATAAAACTTCCTTAAATAAATATTAATAAACGATGAAGTAACCTAGACCGTATAACTTAATTTTTATTTCAAAAAATAGTAATTATTTTTATTAACGATCCGCTTTAAGTCTTTGTTGATAAAACTTAAACAGTGCCGTACATGCTTTATAAAAGTATACTATGCTTAAAAATATCTTAAAAAGCAGTTATTTACATAAACGATTAAATTAAAGCACTTAAGTACTACTTTAAAATACTTGCTTAGGCTTATGTTCTAAAAAACAAAAAAGAAACACAAATTAACTGAAAGTTATTTTTATAGCCTTCGGTCTTTATCGCCAACAACATTTTAACCGTAGAGAGAAAACGTTTGAAACACGCATATTTAGCACTATCCCTTGCCACTATATTAAATACACCACTTAATGCTTTTGCTGCCGAAGAATCAAAAACAACAAAAGATGGCACAATAGAGCGCATTGAGGTGGCAGGCCAAGTTATTAAATCTCAAGGCCTTTCAGTTAAAAATGCCACGGTAGATGGACCTTTTGGTGACAACTTAGCCCTACAAGATATAGCCCGCTCAGTAACGCCTATTTCAAGCGAATTAATAGAACAACTTAATATTACAAGCCTACAAGACGTACTCGCAGTAAGCCCTAATACCTATTCAGCTAGTGGTTTTGGCGCACCCAGTTTACCTACTATTCGTGGGCAACTGGGTGAGCTTTTTCAAGATGGTACACGCCGTCAAGCAGGTAATAATGGCTTTGGTGTGCCGTTATCGTTCAACTCTATAGAACAGATAGATGTAGTAAAAGGCGCGCCACCAGTATTATTTGGCTCAAGCCAACGCAACGGTGGTTTTGTAAACTTACATTCTAAAAAAGCATCTACGGATGAAAGCAAAGGCAAAGCAACTGTATCTGCAGGTCGATGGGATCAATACAGTGTCTTAGTTGATTACAGTGCACCCATTGTAAAAGACAAAGTAGGTTTTAGAGTCAGCGCTGAACATATTGATAACGGCAGTTACTACGATTTTTCGGGAACTAAAAGCGACAGCTTATTTGCATCATTACGTGTATTACCCGATGACAAAAGCAGCTGGGATATTAACTTTGAGTTATACCAAGTTGAATTTACCGATAACGCCGGAATTAACCGCCCTACTCAAGCGCTAATAGATAGTGGCCTTTATATTACCGGCCAAGGCGTGCAAGCAAACGGCAGCACGGTACCAGCAGCAGGTTCAATTATTTCACCTACTGGGCAAGTAAAAATTAACCGTAGCACAGTACTTACCGATCCTGATAATCAAAACGAAGCCACCACGTATTTACTACACAGTATTTATAAGCGTGAGCTTTCTAGCAATGCATCGATTAAAAACATTACGTATTTTCAGCACCTACAACGTGAAGAAATTGCACAAAATAGCTTTGTTGAAATTATAGATGGTGCCGATACCGCGCAAAACCGTACCGAGCTCACTTACCTTTGGAATAGCGAACAGCAAACCATTTTTGCATTTGATGTGCGTTACAACCGTGTATTAGGTTACAGCCAATTTACCACCGAAGCCGACCTCCCTATTGATTTAACTGGTCCACTTTCAAATCGTCGCATTCCTTTAACAACAGAACAACAAGCGCGTTTAATTGAAATTAGCCCAGGTATATTTGTATCCCCTGGTGGTCAATATGATATTAATAATGACGGCAATGGCGACTTTAACTTATCAGACACTACCGATTCGCGCTCATGGCAAACAGGCTTTGCTATTCAGCAGGATTCTGATTGGACAGATAAGTTTCATACAAGTGTTGGCTACCGCATTGATTTTTATGACGTAGACGCGCACGACCCAATAGCACCAGAGGGTGAAATTGCAGCTCGTGATAGCATTAACGATAAGCTACATTCAGGGCAAGTAAGCTTTAACTACCGATTAAACGGTGATTACACCACTTATGGTGCAGCAAGTTACAACGAAGCCACATCAAATAGCATGGCTGGCGGCACGTCTCTTGGTGGCGACAACACGATTAGCGCGCAAAACTTTTCAACCGAAAATACTTTAGTTGAATTTGGTTTAAAATACGCACCAACCGACAGTGATTGGTACGCCGATGGAGCAGTGTTTAGCCAACGACGTAGTTTACGTAATCGCGATGGTAGCAATACCGGCATTCGTACTACCGGCTTTGAAAGCCAAGTATTTTATGATGCTTACCCTTATTGGCTAAGTGCTGGCTACAGCTATATTGATGCTCGCTACGATAATTCTGCAAGTAGCCAAGATTCAGCTCAAGTAGCCGATGCATTTGACAACTCACGTCCAGATATTATTGAAGGTACCAGTGTTGGCGCACCTAGCTTTACCGCTTTTGCACCTTCAAACACCCGTGTACAGGGTATCCCTGAGCAATCGTTCAGCTTTAACGGAAATTATTCAATTAATTCGAAATGGCAAACGGGTTTTTCGGGTCTATATACAAAGAGTTACCCATTAGACTTTTTGGCGACAGTAAAAATTCGTGATCAGTACACACTAAACGTAAATACTAGCTATGCTTTTACGCCTAGTACCAAGTTACGATTAGATGTGAACAACATAACGAATCAAAAAAACTGGCGCCCAGTATTTGAAGGCGGTTACTTTGGTGCAACTTTAGCTTTTCCTGAGTTGCCAATAAACGCCAAGCTTACGCTTACCCATAATTTTTAAAGACAAGTTTGAAAGAGAGAGAACATGATTAAAAAAATATTTTTATTATTGATTGCAGCGACCGCCGTAGGCTTGTTCTTTCACTTTAATTTGCATCAATTGCTCACGCTTGATGGCTTAAAAGGGTCGATGGATCAGTTTAGCGATTACAAAGAGCAATCACCGCTACTCATTATTGGTGGGTTCTTTTTATTGTATGTAGTGGTAACGGCTCTCTCTTTACCGGGCGCCGCTATTTTAACACTTGCAGCAGGTGCATTGTTTGGTTTAGTTGAAGGCTTATTGGTTGCATCTTTTGCATCAACTATTGGCGCAACACTTGCCTTTTTAGTATCGCGCTACTTACTACGTGGCACTATTAAGCAACGCTTTCCTGAGCGCTTAGCTGCAATTGACGCAGGCGTTGAAAAAGAAGGTGGATTTTACTTATTTACTCTTCGTTTAGTACCGGTGTTTCCGTTCTTTTTAATCAACTTACTAATGGGTGTTACCTCAATAAAGTCATGGACTTATTACTGGGTAAGCCAGCTAGGTATGCTAGCAGGTACATTTGTATTTGTTAATGCAGGTACGCAACTGGCCAAAATAGATAGCTTATCTGAAATTTTATCATTCAACTTAATTTTATCATTCGCTTTATTGGGTATATTCCCTTTCATTGCAAAAGGAATCTTAAACGTGTTTAAAAAACGTCGCGTATACAAAAACTACACTAAGCCAAAAAAATTCGACCGTAACATGATTGTTATTGGTGCTGGGGCAGGTGGTTTGGTAACAAGTTATATTGCTGCTGCTGTTAAAGCAAAAGTAACCCTTATTGAAGCGGGCGAAATGGGCGGCGACTGTTTAAACTACGGTTGTGTTCCAAGTAAAGCAGTTATTAAAAGCGCTAAAATTGCAGAGCAAATTCGCCATGGTGAAAACTACGGCTTAGAAAACGCAACACCACAGTTTTCGTTCAAAAAAGTAATGGCACGTGTACATAAAGTTATTGCCGATGTAGCACCACACGACAGTGTTGAGCGCTACACCGACTTAGGCGTAGATGTTGTAAAAGGTTACGGTAAATTAATAGACCCGTGGACTGTAGAAATTAAGCTTAACGATGGCGGCACGCAAACACTCACCGCCCGTACCATTGTTATTGCCACTGGCGCACGCCCATTTGTACCGCCACTACCTGGTATTGAAGAAACAGGCTATGTAACAAGCGATACTTTGTGGAATAAATTTGCAGAGCTAGACGAGGCCCCTAAAAAACTTGTAGTACTAGGCGGCGGTCCAATTGGTAGCGAATTAGCACAAAGCTTTGCACGTTTAGGCTCAAGTGTTACGCAAATTGAAATGGCAGAACGCATCATGATCAAAGAAGACCTTGAAGTGTCTACTTTTGCTCACGAAGCGTTAACCGAAAGTGGCGTTAATATTTTAACATCGCATCAGGCACTGCGCTGTGAAGCCCGCGATGGTAAAAAATTCATTATTGTTAAACATAACGACCAAGAAATCGAGATTGAATACGACGAGCTATTATGTGCTGTTGGCCGAAGTGCACGCCTTAAAGGTTATGGCCTTGAAGAGCTAGGCATTGAAACAAACCGCACCGTAGTAACAAATGAATACCTCGAAACGCTATACCCAAATATTTTTGCAGCGGGCGATATTGTAGGTCCATATCAATTTACACATGTTGCCGCTCATCAAGGTTGGTACGCTGCGGTAAATGGTTTATTTGGTCACCTTAAAAAGTTTAAAGTAGATTACCGTGTTATTCCGTGGACTACGTTTATTGACCCAGAAGTTGCACGTGTTGGCTTAAACGAGCAAGACGCAAAAGACAAAGGCATAGATTACGAAATTACTCGCTTTGAATTTGAAGAGCTAGACCGTGCAATTACCGACAGCGCTACAAAAGGCTTTATTAAAGTGATTACACCAAAAGGCAAAGACAAAATACTCGGTGTTACTGTGGTGTCTGAACACGCTGGCGACTTAATTGCTGAGTTTGTACTGGCAATGAAACACGGCTTAGGCCTTAACAAAATACTCGGTACTATACACAGTTACCCTACTTGGGCTGAAGGTAACAAATACGCAGCAGGCGAGTGGAAACGTGCTCATGCTCCTGAAAAAGTACTTAACTTGCTTGAAAAATACCATACTTGGCGTCGAGGTTAATTATGTTTAAAACACCTCTAAAGGCATTACTACTTGGCTCGGCTTTAGTTGCAACATCGTTTGCAACGTCATTTTCAGCCCAAGCCCAGAACATGCACGATAGCTGGAATACATTGTTAAATAAGCACGTTATCGAAATTAACCAAGGTCACAGTACTGAGGTTGATTACGCTGCTATAAAACGTGAGCATGCACAGCTAAAAACGTATTTAGATTCGTTAACGGCGGTAACGCAAAGCGAATTTGATGCGTGGGAAAAGCCTAAGCAACTTGCGTTTTTAATCAATGCTTATAACGCCTGGACTGTTGAACTTATATTGACTAAATACCCTGATATTAAGTCAATTAAAGACTTAGGGAGCTTTTTTAGCTCACCATGGAGTAAAGAGTTTGTGCCGCTGCTTGGTAAAACACGCAGCCTTGATGATATAGAGCATGGTTTAATCCGTAGCAGTGGTAAATACAACGACCCACGCATTCACTTTGCGGTAAATTGCGCGAGTATTGGTTGCCCAGCGCTTCGAGAAGAAGCGTATACAGCCACTGATTTAGAAAGCCAATTGCAAGAGCAAACGGTGCGCTTTTTATCAGATATGACACGTAATATGGCTCAAGAAAATACGCTAAGCGTGTCTTCAATATTTAAGTGGTACGGCGATGACTTTGAAAAAGGCTTTAGAGGTGCAAACACGCTACAGCAGTTTTTCTTGCAGTATCCTGATGCCCTTAAACTGATACCCGCTCAGCAAAAATCACTTAAAAATGATGACATGAAAGTTAAATTTTTAGACTACAACTGGGATTTAAATGTTCGCCATTAAGTTTTGGCAAACACTGACGCGATACAGTTTTTGCTGTGTCGCGTTTTGCGTTTGTACAATCGTAAATTTAGCTGTTTTTTCGAGCACTGTGTTTGCTAATACCGTTATTAATTCAAATAGTAAAAGTAATTTAGTAATAAACACACAGCAACAATCTCGCTGGCAACAAGTTCAAGCACTTGGTAGTAATCAAGATGTATACTTTTATGCATGGGGTGGCGACGCGCAAATAAATGCGTATATTCAATGGGCAGCGCAGCAAGTTAAAACTAAGTACAACATTAACCTAGTGCATGTAAAATTAAGCGATACCAGCGAAGCAGTAAGCCGTGTACTTGCCGAAAAATCAGCAAACAATAGCAACCAAGGCAGCGTGGATTTAGTGTGGATCAACGGGGCTAACTTTGCCACAATGAGCGAGCACTCTCTTCTTTTAAAGCAATGGGCGAATAAATTACCTAACTTTGTATTTACCGATCCTGTTAACAATCCTGCTGTAACCTTTGATTTTGGACTACCTACCAATGGAATGGAAGCGCCATGGGGGCAAGCTTCACTTACGTTTTATTACGACAGCATTGCAATAAATGGTAATGCAAACAACAAATTGCCAACTACATTAAACGAATTATTAAACTGGAGCGCACAAAACCCTGGTCGCTTTAGTTACCCAAAGCCGCCTGACTTTTTAGGCATGAGCTTTTTAAAGTACGCCTTAGTTGTACTGCATCAGCAAAGCAGCGAAAACATTAAAGCGCAGCTAAACCAACCAGCTACTACTAAAAACACGGCGCAAGTGTTAAACCCTTTGTGGGAGTTTTTAAATAAACTGCACCCAACTCTTTGGCGCGGCGGCACTCATTTTATGCAAAGTGGCGCGCAAATGCGCCGCCTAGTAGACGATACAGAGCTAAGTTTAGCCTTTACTTTTTCTGCACCCGAAGTACCAGCTGCTGTAAAACGCTATGATTTACCAAACAGCATTCGCAGCTATGCAATGAGTGACGGCAGTTTAAGTAACACCCATTTTGTGGCAATTCCTTATAATGCAAGCCACCAGCAAAGCGCGCAATTAGTCGCTAATTTTTTAATGAGCCCAGAGGCGCAAGCTGAAAAACAAAAAGCGCATATATGGGGCGATAAAAGCGTACTTATTCAATCAACGCTAACGCCTGATCAGCAAGCCTTATTTAAAACAGCTAAACCGCATCCAAGTGCACTGCCTTTAAACAGTATTAAACGCACATTGAGTGAACCTCATCCAAGCTGGGTAAACGCCATTATGCAAGGTTGGCAAACCCGTTATGGAGTAAGCCAATGAGCGTTATTTCAAAAAGTGTTCCGGTAAATACCAAAGCAACAACGCAGTGCAGCACCGATATGTTTACGCGCATTGTAAAATTTAGCCCGCGATTTTTACTCGCTTTACTTATACTACCCGTACTTGGTGGCTTAATTAGCGTATTGCTGCCTGCCTTTGGTTATGCGCCCGTACTTGAGCAAACAACGTTTAGCTTGCAAGGTTTTAATGCCCTTTGGCAAACATCTGGCCTTACCCAAATGGTTACCTTAAGCGTTGCAACGGGCTTAATAAGTACTTTGCTTGCATTTATCATTACCTTAATGATTTTAGCTGCGTTTTTTAATAGTCCGTGGCTTAACCGAATTCAGCGTTTATTGAGCCCTATATTAGTGATACCTCATGCCGCAGCGGCTATTGCAGTAGGGTTTTTAATTGCCCCTTCAGGTATGATTTCACGCTTAGCGTCGCCTTGGTTAAGCGGCTGGGAACTTGCGCCAAACGGCATGTTTCCGCATGATTCGTTCGGTATTAGTATTATTTTAGGCTTAACACTCAAAGAGCTGCCTTTTTTACTATTAATGGCACTGGGTGTACTTGCCCAACCTGAGCTTGGCAAAAAGTTACGCCAGCAACATAAGGTTGCGCTTAACTTGGGCTATTGCCCAATGACCGCCTTTTTTAAAGTAATACTGCCTAGCCTTTATCCGCTGCTGCGTTTACCGCTTTTAGCAGTGCTTGCCTATGCCAGTGCCAGTGTAGAAATGCCACTCATTTTAGGCCCAAATACACCACCCACGCTGGCCGTTGCAATAATGCATTGGTTTAACGATGTTGATTTAAACCTGCGTATTAAAGCCTCTGCAGGTGCTTTATTACAACTGGCTGTTACAGGCGGTTTGTTAGCCCTTTGGCTTGGCGGGGAAAAGGCCGTAAAAGTGCTATTTAGCGACTCTCTCACTAATGGAGTGCGCGAATACGGCGGATTTTATTGGCAAAAAATAACGGTCGTACTCACCGCATTAGTAATTAGCTTTATAATGTTGTCACTTATTGGTCTAGTTATGTGGTCGATTGCCGGCTTTTGGCGTTTTCCAGATGCAATGCCTGAGCAATTTACACTACTGCATTTTAAAAGTGCGCTAATGCAAATGGGCAGCCCGCTTGTTAATACGCTAGCAATCGGTTTAGTAACCACACTATTTGCCATTATCCTTACTTTATTGTGTTTAGAGTCAGAGCAGTTGAGTGATAAACCTATTTCTCGTTTTACTAGTTTAATTATTTACTTACCGTTATTAGTACCCAGTATTGCCTTTTTGTTTGGGCTTGTATGGATACAACAATTGGTAAATAACCAAGCTGCATTTTTTAATGTAGTACTTACTCATTTACTGTTTGTGTTGCCTTATGTGTTTTTGTCACTTGCGAGCAGCTATAGGCGCTTAGATCCTCGTTTTTCTCATGTTGCAGCAAGCCTAGGTGCAGCGCCATGCAAGGTGTTTTTTAAAGTAAAACTACCTCAGTTGTTTGCTCCTATTTTAATTGCAGCCGCACTGGGCTTAGCCATTAGTTTTGGGCAATACCTACCCACGCTTTTAGCTGGCGGCGGGCGAATAGCCACAATAACAACCGAAGCCGTTACGCTTGCCAATGGCGCAAGCAGACGCACCAGTGCCGTGTACGCTATTATGCAAATGGCGTTGCCACTTATTGGATTTATATTGGCATGGGGTTTACCTAAATACTTTTTCAAAAGCGCACGTATTTAAAAGTGCGCAAATTTAAAGCACCCATGTTTAACATTATCAGGGTTAAGGTTTTTTTAATGCAGTCATCATTACAGATTAAAAATTGTCAGCTTTATCGCCAAAATGAGTTGCTACTTAGCTTAAATGAGCAAGTTAATGGCGGTGAAATTCTAACTATTATGGGCCCTTCAGGCAGTGGTAAATCAAGCTTATTAAATTGGCTTACAGGTACTTTACCAAGTAGCTTTAAGGCCAATGGTGAAGTATGGCTTAACGGTCAAAATATCGATAACACCCCTCCACACTTGCGCCATATTGGAGTTCTTTATCAAGACGCTTTATTGTTTTCGCATTTAACGGTTGCTGGTAACATTGCCTTTGCAATGCCCAAAGGTAATAAAAAACAACGCCTTGAAAAAATAGAACACGCACTTGAGCAAGTAGGTCTTAAAGACATGGGCAATCGCCATCCCGATAACCTCTCTGGCGGACAACAAGCCCGTGTTGCATTATTACGTATGCTGCTGAGCGAACCTAAAGCCATTTTACTCGACGAACCCTTTAGCAAACTCGACACACAACTGCGTGTTGATACACGCGAGCTCGTGTTTAGCCAAATACGGGATCACAAACTACCCGCAATAATGGTAACCCACGACCACAGCGACGCAGAAGCTGCAAATGGCACACTCATTACTCTAAGTAGCGCACTTTAATACATGATTTTAATACATAGCTTTAAACGCATAAGGCACCAAACATGTTAGACAAATATATTACCCCTGTAATAAAGCCGCTGTTAACACCGGTTGTAGCATTAATGCACAAGCGCGGTATAACGCCCGACCAGCTTACCGTAGTTGGCTTTTTAGTTGGATTATTAGCGGTGCCATTACTGGCGTTTGAAATGTGGTACGGCGCATTAGTGGCCATTGCTTTAAATCGAATTTTAGATGGGCTTGATGGCGCATTAGCACGCTATGCAAATTTAAGTTCAAGCGCAGGTGGTTTTTTAGACATTACGCTCGACTTTTTATTTTACGCGGCTATTCCACTTGGGTTTATTTTGGCAAATCCTGAACAAAATGCGATTGCAGGCGCTATATTGCTTGCCACATTTATTGGCACGGGTTCAAGCTTTTTGGCATTTGCGATTGTAGCCGAAAAATTTAAACTCGAAAAACCGCAATTTAAATACAAAAGCTTTTATTACTTAAACGGCTTAACAGAAGGTACTGAAACAATAGCGCTATTTATTGCATTTTGTATTTGGCCGCAGCATTTTGCCATTATGGCGAGTATTTTTGCTATTGCGTGTGGCATAACCATTTTTACCCGTATACATGGTGGTTATCATACACTTAAGCAACAAGAAGCTGGTGCTAACAAAGCAACTGAAGATACCCTTAGCAGTGCAAATTCTGAGGTAATAAATGACTAACGAAATATGGTGGCGCTTAGGTTTCTTTTTTAGCATTTTAGTTATTATGATGCTGCTTGAATCGCGTATGCCTGCGCGTACATCTCCCATTAAAAGCAGCACTCGTTGGTTTGCTAATTTTGGATTAGTGTTTGCATCATCAGTTATTGCGCGCTTAGTGGTCCCTATTGGGTTAACTGCCGTGGCACTTTATAATCAAGAACACGGCATAGGCTTATTTAATCAAATCGCCATGCCAAGCGTAATAACTATTGTTTTAAGCATGCTATTACTCGATATACTCATTTACTGGCAACATAGGTTATTTCATAACGTACCTATTTTATGGCGTTTGCACCGTGTACACCACGCCGATGCACACGTAGACACCAGTACAGGCCTGCGCTTTCATCCTATCGAAATTATACTTAGCATACTTATAAAGCTCATTGCAGTTACTGCCTTAGGTGTACCTGCTATTGCAGTATTAATATTTGAAATAGCACTTAATGGTTTAGCATTATTTAACCATGCAAATATACGCCTACCCAATGCAATAGAAAAACCACTGCGTTTAATATTAATGACGCAAATATTGCATCGTATTCACCACAGCCAAGTAGTTAGTGAAACTAACTCAAACTATGGTTTTAGTGTAATTTGGTGGGATAAATTATTTGGCAGCTACAAAGATAAAGCAAAAAAAACCGACGCAGATATAAACATTGGCTTAAAAGAATACCCCAGCCAAAAGCAAAATACCTCGCTTTGGGGTTTACTGTTTATGCCATTTAAGAATAAATGAGTGGTGGACTCATTCGAGAATTAAACTACGCAATTAAACTAGACACACACCCTAATTTTACTGCGCTAGGTAAACTAGCACCTACAGCAGTGATGTTATATTTGTAGGCGCGGCTTTATACCGCGTTTTTGGTGCTAGTAATAATTAAACTAAACACTAACCTTAATGAAAGAATTAG
Source organism: Pseudoalteromonas sp. Z1A8 (assembly GCF_011378855.1). GTDB lineage: Bacteria > Pseudomonadota > Gammaproteobacteria > Enterobacterales > Alteromonadaceae > Pseudoalteromonas. The sequence continues at coordinate 34,641 of NZ_WTLB01000019.1, forward strand.
GATGGGTGTCACGTTAATTTTCTTGTTGCACAAATGATTGCCAGCGGTTACGGCAATGCAAATGGCGTTATATGCAATATCAGGTTGGTAGTAAGCTCCTTTGCCTTGTGTCCAATCAACAAAAACCTTGTTAGGAATAATTACTTTATCTATTCCTTTTAAAACGTTGCAATGGCTGGTTTAAGTATTCACCTTTCATAAAATTACCCTAACTCATTGAGATGGTCGCAAACGATGAGAAGTTCGAGGAAATAAAAAAGGCGTAATTTGCACTTCTAAAAGAACCTTTAAAATAGCTGAGAAAGGTATTAACACTAAAAATTACAATTTAGTTGTTCCGTACAACCTGCACCCAAATACAAACTGCGAAAAGCTAAGTGTCTTACTTTATTTGCTTCAATAGTTAACGTGATATCCGTGGGGATTTGAGTAAAAATTTTATGCTTACGTAAACTCACCAAAAATTAAAGAGATAAAAAATCCAATACTGCACGATTTACTTGCTCAGCTTGATCGACTGTTAAAAAATGTCCCGCATCTTGAACCTGTATAGTTTGAACTTTTTTCAGCATTTTATTTGCCCTCTCAAGACTATCTTGATTGTTCATTATGTCATTATCACCAATCATAACTAGTGTAGGCTGAGTAATTTGTTGGAGCTGCTGATCTGAAAATGGTCGCATTTCGGTAATTAAACCTGGTACAGGATTATCATCAAGTGCTGCCACATATTGATCCAAGTAAATAGAGTTAATCAAGTGCACTTTGGTAGACAAAGTTTTTAAGCTCTCTTGAACCTCATCGCGTACAGGGTTTAACGTAAACAAAATACTCGACAATAAGTCACCGCTTAGCTCAATCCAACCGAACGTTTGCGCAGGGCTAAGCAACACCAAAGCTTGAATGCGCGACATTTCATTATTTGATTCTGCTAGTGCAATAGCAGTCGCCTGCCAACCTCCCCGCGAGGCACCAACTAGATTTATCGAGTCCAATTGCAATAGATCAAATAATTCTTGATACCAACTTACCACTTGAGTCATTCCTGAAATATCGGTATCAGCAAGTGAGCCTCCAGAACCAAGTAAATCGTCAATGGCATAAACCCGATAGTGTTCGGCTAATGCCGCTATATTAGGGTACCACATAGCTGAGTTCGCTTGCATACCATGCAATAGAACAACAGCCTCAGCATCTTCTGGCCCTGCTACAATAACCCGAGCCTGACCAAGTGAGGTAGGAATACTAAGCTCGCGATAAGCTACAGGCCACAAACTTAAAGCACGACGATAAAGCTGCTCATTAGATAATGTTTTAGCCGATAGCTTTTGTAACTTAACGTTCTCTATATGACGTTCAGGTATCAAATAAGCCTGTTGCTCAGGTGCCACTGTTACTTTATCGTCAAACCAATCGCACCCAACCAGTAATGTCAGTGTGGTAAGTATCGCAAACGTGCCTTTCCAGATTTTCATCTACATTCCTGTATATAAGATGCATTAGTATTTTTAGTATGAGGGAGAGTTTGGCCCTGCCTATTTACTTGTATTAAAATCATAATTCGTTATGTTACTTTTAATGTCTCAATCCTATCTAAAAATTAGCCTCGACTCGATTGTTTAGTGGTTTTCTAAGCTAAACATCCATCTTAATTTAAAAAATAAGATAATACTTCTAAATTTGTTTTTTAGCCTGGGTATTTGTCTTTTATTGCTTGGTTGCTCTCATCTAATCAATTAAATATGCCATTGTTGCTATTAAACCTGAATTACACGCATGAAAATAACTGCAGTGATGCAGGCTTGGTGCTTATTAATAATTTCAAATGTTATGCGAGTAAATTTTTACAATTACTCACATTAGTTCGCCAATGTGTAATGCGGCGGCTACTAATAACACCATGTGCATAGCCCAGAAAAATAATCTTTAGCATTACCGAGAGTGGATACACCGCCGCGCCCGTTTTGTCGTTGTTATACCACGTGTCAAAGCCTGACAAGTCGATTTTATTTTCGACAATATAACAAAGGGCATACTCAAAGGTGCCAGGCAAAATTTGCTCAGCAAAATTGATAGGAATGAATTTATTTTGACAGGATAAGTCAGGCTTAACTTCTCACCCAAAGAAAGTGCCATAACGGTTTACCATAGGTGAATAATATCTATTAGATCACAGCGAATAGATGGATTAAAGGTTAAAAAGCAATCAATTGAATGTAGTTGGATACGTTCCTAAAAAGAGTAATTCTACAGCCTCAATGCCCTGTTTACAGGCAATAAAATAGTTGGTTAAAATTAGCGAGCCAACTGTTTTTTGTCCTTGTTTAACAGCTTATATGGGCATTAATTCAAGTCTATTTCAGGATGTTCTTTAATCCCGTACATTTTTTCCATTATTTTTAAATAAAAATCTAAAGGGAGCATCTTCATCTTTTCACGACGTTTATCTACATTAGTCTCATCTTCTATAGGGCTAAACACAACTTTACCTTCAGTCACATTAGCTTGAGTACCATAGATTTGTTTCTTTCCTTGTGCAATAAGAACTCTATCAGTTAAAAGGGCAACTTGTTGTCCGCTAACACCTTCGCCATTCAAATATGATTGTTTTAAATAAGGAAGCATTTTTTCTTTAAATGCAACATCAGGTGAATGCTGGATGACTAAAAATGCGGCACCAACTCCCTTAACCCCGACTAAATCCTTTGTAACCCATGAATGCTTTTTGATGATAGTTTTAAGTCTTACTGTATTACTATTATCTATTTTTATCATTTTCTCTAGGAGTTCTTTAGGTGGGTTTTGCCACCCTACCTCACCTATTTTGTTTCGAATATGTTGATCTTCGACCTCCATTTCAATTAGTTCTTTTTGCAGAGGAAGGTTAACTTCAGCAAAAGAATAAAAAGGTATTATCAACAGTAATAATAGGTAACGTATCAATTGAACTCTCCTTGTACATATAGTTGCCCCAAGCAGGGGATTTTTTGAGCGTTTTGCAGTGAGTAAAATTCCCGCTAACTTGGCTTGTTAGGTTGCTGTTTTACGACAAACACTATTGAGCCTCGATGCTGTGATAGTCGGCTGATTTTTCGTAACAATTGACACATACAACAGACATTTTATTAAATGCTCGAAACTTCTCAGTCATACCATCTTCCTCTTCAAACTCCGCTTCACATTTAGAACACCAAGCTTGGAGATCATTAGGTTCGCTTGAGTTCTCAATAAAGCCTACGCGCTCACCTTCAAGCTTCAACAAATGGCAACATACAACGGAAGCAACTCTCTTCCCATGTTCGCCACAATCAACATACATTGGTTCAATCTCGGTGCTCATCTGCAACCTAACGCCCATATTAATAGGCAAAAATGGTTGGCTAAAATAAGTGAACGTAGTGAACAAAAAGCCAACTGTTTTTTGTCCTTGTTGAATTGCTTATATGGCAATTACTCAACACAAAAAGAACTTGAGTTTACCGAAATAACATCACCAGACTGCATTTCTATTTTAAACGTATTACCATCTTGGCTAATTGTATTTACAGATGCTGATTGTCCGCAAGGACTTTCATTTGGAATACATACATTTGTACAATCGCTAAACTTAATTACGATATTTTCTAGATGCAATTTAAAGCTTACAAGCGTTAAAGCATTTACCCAATCAAATTCAATATTGATTAGAGTTGCATCATGTAAATTTAAATCTGTAAAATTAGCCATAATCGCCTTGCCATATAACGAGCCTGTAGATTAACTCGCTTTTTATTTGTTTTTATTGATTAATAAACCATAGCTGAGTTCCTATTTTGGTTCAATTGATTACTGTATTTTTACGCAGAATATAGAAGTATTTGATATTGTTTTAATTGGCGTTTTGGAAGGGATTAAGGGTGCTTGAGTAGCTTAAATTTAGGTTAAAAGGGCTTCCCCTTCTTAATGTATCGTATTTTGCAGCTTTTCTATATTATGAACAAGGTAATACAGCTGCCGCACAATAAATTAAAGGCATTCACTTTCACCAGGCCCCGTAAGGTCAATTTATTCATGCCTTAAATCACTGTAATATTCCGCTTTCTATTTGAAGAAAAGTAGGCTCTATACGGTCAAGTCATTTGGCTTTCTTTAATAAACAGCTGTTGTCGAGCAATTGGTCTGTCTATTTTTACTTTCATTTTGTCTACATAGCTCAGCTTTTTGTGTGATTCATTATTTATAAACACTAAAGGCAAAAAGAAAGACCTGAGCCAAATTATTAAGGCTGTACTTAACATTTTTCTTAAGTACTTAACTATGACATCCGTGTAGGTAACAAAGGAGCATCTTCCCTAGAAAAAACCAAAGGTCAGCGCGCTCTAAAATAGCAGCGCACTATAAGTAATATTTTATATACATTAAGGTTTCTTTATCACGTAAACTTTAATCAGAGTAATTAATTTTATAGTACTATATTTTGTAAGCTCCAAAATATACGGTTTCTTTTATTGCACCCATTTTTCTATAATCGTTTTTCTAAAGTGATATCTAAAAACCTAAACCCACCTGTAGGTAACTGAACATTAATCTTCCCATTTGTGATTTTAAACTCATCCCCTGACAAAATATCTTTAATTTTTTTAGGCGATATAGTGTTAAAGGTTACCTCAGCTAGTGCTGTTTGTGGATTAATATAACCACCATCAACCAAAGTTAAACGTAAGTTAGTCGGTGAGGTTTGCGCGACAACCCAAGCTACATTGCCCTTTACTGTAATGGGTAATAGCTTTGATTTATCCTTAATACTTTTTTCTACCGTTTTATAAAATTCTTTTGCTGGAAAACGTTGTTTACCATCTGCAGAAACATACTCTCTACCGTCAGTTAAGTACTCTTGCATAATGTTTTTATAAATAGGGTGTAAATGATCAACTAAAGCACCTCTAGCTGCTTTATCATCAGCGAATACGCCCTTTTGTGGTGGTGTAATTAACACTAAACCGTTTGGGTATTGAGGTAAGAAACCCAAACGCCTTTCTTTAACACCTGCGGCATAACGTGAAAAATCCCACTCAGTCACAGGAGCCCCAGGCCATGAGCCATTTAGTCGGCTGAATACCATTGGATTTTCATCTTCGACCTTTTGATCATACAGCGACGTTGTTTTAACATTATTCCCTTCATCTAAATAATGATTATCTGGTGGCAACATGCCAATATTTACAGGTGAATAGCTTAAAATTTCATTAGGTTTAGGTATGTACAACGCGCCTTTGCCAATTAAATCCCAAAAGGTTTTCATGTGTGTTTGGTCAACAGGAAAATTATTAATATAAGTCGCGCCATTGGCTGCACTATAGATGTACTGTCGCAGAGCATGATTAGGCAACATTTGATGCGAATTTTGTCTTAATCGATCATAACTTGTGTTATCTCGAGCTAAACGCGCTCCCCAATTGTTAACCGAACCACTAGCCCACAAACCGACTCTACCGGCAATGCTTAATTCCATCGATTTATCAGTAGTTTCTTCCATTGCAGGTACAAAAACATCGGCGAATTCACCGGAAATTAGCCTTGACCACCCTTTTTTATAAACCATTGATTGCCAGAACGTGTGCTTGTTCCTTAAAAACAAGTTGCCGTTGAGTTTTTGTGCCGCCTCCGCTAAAGGAAACATAAAATCTTCTAACATTATTTCAAAATCTTTATCGTAGTGAGCCACTTCAGGAAAAATTAAAACAGATTTTTTCCCATTGGCTACTTTTAAGGTTTTAATATGAGTATCTAAACTACGGTAGTATGGATCGTTACCATGACCGCCCCAATAGGCTGCACCAACATCACCGCTATAGAGTTGTTTGGCTTTTTCTAATATTTCTGCTTGCGATAAATCATATTTTTTTCTTCGGTCACGTTTATTTTGATAAACCTTGTTCGGTATTGCAGAACGATCCCAATTTTCAGTACCCAGGTTGCCTGAATCAAGAAATATAGGGCTATCGTATTCATTCGTGATGTGTTTAACCACTTTCTTTGATGTCTTATTTATATCAGACATTAAATATACAGGTAATGGTTTATGTTTATATGTCGTTTCTTGGTAATGCGTTAACTGCTGGTTTACCTTGTCAATATTATTCAAAATAGCAGCAATTTTTCCAGGAGGATTTAAGTTTTTAAATTGATTATCCCATCCTTTTTTCGCAATATCTAAAACGTGAATGCTGCTACCACCACTTTGACTACTGGCTAAAATAATTTTATTTGTTGCAGGGTCTTTCCACATATCGTTATACGAATACTTTCCTGTAACCACATTAGTTTTAGTTTTAGCTTTTTTCATAGTGGCAGGAATAATAGTTAAACTATTACCGTAAAGGATAAATATACTTTTTTCACCTTGATATTCAACTAGTTCGGTTTGAGCTATTCGATAACCAAACTTACCGAATATAGGTGATATTGTTTTTAATGGAATAACGGTTTCAGACTTTGTTTTAGGATCATATAAGGCGATGCTTTGGTTTTTCATTTTAGTGCTGCCCAAAAGCACCTCTTGATTTGCGTCGTCATCAATATCTACTACACGTATATCACCAATGGGTGAGCGCATCGCTTTTAATGGGTCAGCAATAAATGGCTTATCTGTGAGTGGTTTAAATAAATATATAGCGCCAGATCCTTGCATTGAATTAACAACACCTAGCACCGCTAAAACATCACTACCGTCGGCTTGTTTAAGTGCTCTTAAAAAGTTGATTGAGTGACGTTTCGCTGGTTGAGAGCGCGCCTGAGGGTTATCTTTGGTTGCTTTGTTTGGGCGCGATTTTTCAATTGAATAAGTTGAAGATGCAATGGTTTTTATTAACTTACCTTGAGTGTCTAAATAATAAAAATTATTATCAAAACCACCGGCGACCACATATGAAGTATTATCTTTTTTTATAGCGGTAACAGAGTACATAGGTGCATCATTAATTTTAAATGACCATTTCAATTTACCTTTGTCGGATAAACAATACACATGACCATCTGCATTAGCGGTCAATATTTCATCATTACCATCACCGGTAATATCTTGTGTCCAAACATCATGGTTCATAAAACCAGACAATTTATTTTCCCATAAAACTTTACCGTCATAATCTACTGCAAATAAAGTCCCCTCGTAACTTGAGCCTACGATGTATGAGCCAGATTTGCGATTAGCTGATCTCACTTTACTAATAGTGTATGGGGTTTCAATACTATACAACGCAGGCGTTACATCAGGCCCTAATCTACTAGGACTAGCGGTAGTGCAACCGCTTGTTAGCAATACACATAATACAAGGTATGACATTTTTTTGATTATAGTTTTCATTTTTATCCCTGAATTAAGTATTTACTCAAACATTTGATATTTCTATTATGCGGAAGGATTAAACAAGAGAACCACTTTAATTACTATAATTAAATAGACAAAGCCGAGTCACTAAATTTACTTTTGGACTAAGCGTTCATCTTTTTACTGAACTAGACTGCCACCCTAATGAAATATACAAAACGGTGCCATTAAATTTAATTTTAGATTAATAATTTATCTTTTATCGCCGGGTTATTTCATTTCATCCATTAAATAAGTCATTAGCGCTCTTACTACAAAACAAGACTGTTGTGGTCAACTAATTCCGGACAGTGGGTTAAGTTTGTCTTCTGCTACAGCAGGGGCAAGCATTCGATTATAGCTATATGGCCCGCGCCAGTTATAGTAATTCATCAAATAACGTTACCCATAAAGAAAAAAGCACTCTATAAGAGTGCTTTAATTTAAGTTTTCAATCAGGCTATTCGTCTAGCCAATCTATGGCTGCGGTAGCATTTTCAAAGTATTGAACCTCACCCGATATGAACCAGTTGCCTATTTTGGCCATTCGAGCTTGCCACTCTTTATTACCGTAAATGGCTACTTTTTTAAATTCTTTAGAGTGCTTAATACCTAACTTGAGGTCGTCCCACGCTGCGCGTAGTTCCCAGCCTTCAAGTTCACTGCCATCTATTAAAACATTTACTACAGGATGATTAACTTCGCTAAGTGCTGAATTTATCATTGGGGTGATTATTTTATAGTCGTCGTGAGTAAGTGTACCAACGGCTTTAAGTTTTAAAAAAAACTCTCGTCCTGCACGTTCAAGACCAATAGATAAACCATGTGTTGTGTGTACCATTGCCACTCTCCTTAAATAGTAAGTAACAAAAATACACCTTCTAAAGTTAATTAGTCCTGAACTAAATCAATAAATAGTCCTGAACTGGATCAATAAATAGTCCTGAACTAGATCAATAAACAATCTCAAATAAACTACTCAATTATGCGTTTTGTACGCGGGATATCTGGTTTTCTACATCAGTTAAATGGCCAGTTTTAAGCCATACTTTTGCACCATTACTTCCCGCTTTAACATTAATAGTGCTATTAATAGGCACTCTTAACCAACTGTTTTTTACAAGGGTATCGGCTTGCTCATCTAATGAGCCTTCTAGTACTAAGAACTCTGCTCCACCTTTTGCGTTTATAACCATGCAGGCGTTAGGCTCAAAGTGCAATAAGCTTACCTCTTCAAAGTCGTCTTTATATAAAGGTGTTACGGCTACATTTTTAAAATGTGGATGCACCGTACTTTGCATCAAGTCTGTTTGCAAACGCACATGCGTTCGATCCTCTGGCTGAAACTGCCATAACTTTACAAATATAACGCAGCCATTTTCAGACCCCGGTTTGTGCTTTGATTGCGGCGGGTTACGGATATAGGAACCTGCCGGAAAATCGCCATGCTCATCTTGAAATACACCTTCTAGCACAACAAACTCCTCACCACCTGTATGTACATGTGGTGAAAATTCACTGCCCGGTGCATAACGAACAATAGTTGTTGCGCGGGCAACTTCGTCGCCCACCCGGTCCAGCGCTCGCCTATCAACGCCCGCCATTGGCGATGCAACCCACGGGAGTGTTTCGCTATGTACTACAACTCGTTTACTAAAATCGGCAGCAATTTTCATATTTGGCTCCTAACCGGTGTTTTACTTAAACCCTAACCTAAAACAAGTAAATTAAGCAGCAACACTTGGGCGTTTTGCTACTTTTTCTTGCCATGCTACTAAATGGGTTAACTCATTTGGGATTGCTATTTGTGCAAATCCAGCAAATACCAGCCCAGCATACAATGTAATATCAGCAATACTAAACTGCTCACCACCAACAAATGCTGATTGCGCTAATACATCATTAAAATAGCTAAACCCTTGGCGTGCCTTTTCACCTTGTTTTTCACCCCACGCTACGTTTTGATACGTTTCTAGCTCTGGGCCTAAACCATCAGTTGCATGATGAAAGTAAGTTGCCACAGCGTCAAGCACCATAGATTCTGCACGCTTTTGCATCATGTTAATTACTGCACGCTCTTTTGCGGTTTCACCCATTAGCGATGGACCTTCAAACGCGGTATCAATGTACTCAGTAATAGCCGTACTTTCTGATATAAACGTGCCGTCATCTAGCTCTAATACGGGCACACCGGCTGAAGGGTTTTTAGCTAAAAATGCGTCTGTTCTATGTTCACCATTTAATAAGTCAACAGGTACAAACTCAACATTCGCAGTGGCATTTTTTTCAGCTAAAGCGATACGAACACGAAGTGGATTTGGAAAGTTTTCTACATCATAGATTTTCATAGCAGTCTCATTCTTTATTGTTTAAAAGTTAATTGATGGCAGTAACCTACCTATCGATAGGTAATTTATATTCCTAAATTAAATGTAAGTCAATTTTTAAATTAACCCTTCATTTGGTCATAATTTAATAACCTTTAAAATCATAAAGTTGCTTATAAAAATAAAATGGCTTGTAAATGACTACCTACTGGTCGATAATTTTATTATTGCAATGGGGAAGTATGTAAATGAGTAAAAAAGAAGAACTATTAAAAGCTGCGCAGGATAAAGTACGCCTTGGTGGTTACAGTAACTTTAGTTTTAGAGAGCTTGCGAGCGAAGTCGGTATTAAAAGCGCCAGTGTGCATTACCACTTTCCTACAAAGGCTGATTTAGGTGCAGAGCTTGCTCATCACTATACCAACTCGTTTTTGGCTGCGTTAGGTGAGCCGGACGAGCTAAAAGCGAGCGGTAAAAACCCTATTGAAGTGTACACGCAGCTTTTTAGAGGGGCATTAGTAACCGATAAAAAAATGTGTTTATGTGGTTTGTTAGGTGCCGAAAGCGATAGCCTACCTGATAAAGTACGCCTTGAAGTACAGCGATTTTTTAATCATAACTTACAGTGGCTTAAAGCAGCTCATTTAGCTAATGATGAACCTAATCCCGCCCAAGCTGCTATTAAAACAGTGAGCTTACTAGAGGGCGCAATGATGATAAGCAAAACACTCGACGACAACAGTTACTTTGAACTTGCTACCCAAACTGTTTAATTTAGCTTTAGTTTAGCTTTAATTTAAATATAAAAAACGAGCTATAAAATAGCTCGTTTTTTTGTTTGGCTAAGTTACGTAGTTTACTTTACGCAACTCATAAGTAACTAAACCGTTGTTGGTTTAACTTTATGCTTAGAATGCACAATCACCAAAACAATTAAGCCAATCACTGTAACTACAGCGCCAATAGGTTTGCCATAATCGCTTGATAAGTTAAGACCAATTGCGGCAGTACCAATATAAGAAACAGTAACCGCTGTTGCTATAACAGCCGGAATACTCGCAATCCAATGGAATGTACCACGGTCAAATAAGTACTTAGTGGCAAGCCATAATACGCTTGTAGAAAGTAACATGTTTGAGAACGCGAAGTAGCGCCAAATTAATGAGAAATCGAGCTTCGTCATAAAGTACGCAATAGTAAGTATAGGCACCGCTACCAATAAGCGATTACGTAAACTTTGCGGAATATTAAACGCATCAACAACGGTTAAACGTAGTGAACGGAACGCTGTATCACCAGAAGTAATTGGGAACACGGCTACAGCAATAATTGCCATTATACCGCCAAATACACCTAAGTAAGTATTAGCTACATGGTTTACAACTAAACCTGGACCACCTTGGTCAAGTAATGTTTTTAAGCCAGCGTAACCATCTGGGAACGCTGCAATACCAGCAAGTGCCCATACACAGCCAACAATACCTTCACACGTCATAGCACCGTAATAAACTGGGCGTACGTATTTTTCGTTAGTTAAACAACGCGCAACAATAGGTGCTTGAGTAGAATGAAAACCACTAATAGCACCACAGGTAATTGTTATAAATAACAATGGCCATGTTGGTAATCCGTCGGGGTTTGGCTCTAAAAAGTCATGTGCGTGGTCGGCTTCAAAGTAGGCTAAAAAGTCACTTGGTATCGGTAAGTGCGGCGCATTAATTAATAACGAAACAGCAATTGCTACTGTCATTACAATCATTAGCGCACCAAAAATTGGGTAAAACTTAGTGATAATTTTATCAATTGGTAGCAAGGTCGCTAAAAAGTAATACGCTAAAATAGCAAGCACCCAAAAGGTGTTGTTTGCCAGTATAGTACCTTCAAAAAAATCAAGGTTACTTAGCAAACCTGCCGGGCTCATAATAAATACTACGCCTACAAAAAATAGTAGCATGGCAGTAAATATAAGCATAAAGCCTTTAAATACGATGTTGTAATAATGGCCTGCGATTTCTGGTAGGCTTTTACCGTCTTCTTTTATACTCATTACACCTGAGAAGAAGTCGTGTACAGCGCCACCTAAAACATTACCAAGTACAATCCATACTAGTGCGACTGGTCCGTATAAAGCACCTAAAATTGGGCCAAATATTGGGCCTACACCAGCAATATTTAAAAATTGAATTAAAAATGCACGTACAGGGTGAATAGCTACGTAATCAACACCTTCGCTAAAGCGTTTTTGTGGTGTTTCGGCAGTTGAATCCAAACCGGCTTGTTTTTCAACAAATGGGCTGTAAAACTTATAGCCCAGTATTAAAATAGTGAGGCAGATAAAAAAGATGATCATAAAGCACGTTTCTCTTTTTGTATTTTAGTTATAGAGCGCATTGTGTGTCGCCCCGCCTTTTCAATCCGTGAATAATCGACGAACAATAACAAAGCTTTACCCCGCAAACAATAAGACGTTTAGCTAATACTATAGTCGATATAAGCCACTATTTACGCAACCTGCGCACTTAACGTTCCACATTGAATATTTATTACACACGTCTTATTTTGGGCACAAAAAAAGCGGTTAAACTTTTACGTTATAACCGCTTTCACACACAATGTTTTTTTAAAGTGGGTTCATAAACTCACTAATTTGTTGATGCGTTAAAGTAGGTGTTGCACCAGAACTTTCGGCGACCATAGCTCCAACGGCACATGCAAAGTCAACGGCATATTGCGCATCGTCGTTGCTACAAAGCTGATAAATTAACGAACCTAAAAACGAATCCCCTGCGCCAACAGTATCAATTACGCTAATTAAATAACCTGAATTATAAAAATTCTCGCCTTTGATTGTTAATAAAGCACCGTGACTACCTTTGGTTACACATAAGTAATCGGTATTTGTTTGCTGTGCTATAAACGCTAAATTTTGTTCAAGCGAATGAAACTTACAACCCATCGCTTTAGCAATTTCGTATAGCTCTTCATCGTTTAATTTAATAAAATCTGCTTTATTCATTAAATCTACAAGTGTTTCTAGCTTGTAATGCGGTGCACGTAGGTTTACGTCAAATACTTTAAAGTTTGCTACATCAACTAGTTCATTTAATGTTGCTAAAGACGCTTCGCTTCGCCCAATTAGGCTGCCAAATACAAATACATCGCTACTTTTAACTTTACTAAGTAACTCATTGTTAAGCGCTATATTATCCCACGCAGTGTCTGCCACTATTTCATAACTAGCTGAGCCACTACTGTCGAGTGTTACCTCAACCGTGCTAGTTTTTTTGTCACTATTAATAGCAATGTATTCGCAGCTTACGCCTTTGCTCGTAATTTCGCTTAGTAGCTCAGCGCCTAACTCGTCGTTACCAACAGCGCTTAACATGTCGGCTTTAATGCCAAGTGAGTTAATACGCACACACATGTTAAGTGGAGCGCCACCTAAACGTTTACCTGAATCAAAACAATCCCACAGCACTTCGCCAAAGCAGCTTACGCTTACGTTTTCGCCTGATTTATGATTAATTAAAATACTCATAATTAGTTACTCTTTTGATCAAGTACGTTATTCATAATGGCTTTAACTTTACTTGCAGGTGCATATAAAGCTTCAATATTATTTTTGTAATGAATAGTAAATTCATTTTGCTCGCTTAAGTTACCAAATAAACTAGTAAGCGATAAAAATGCTAGCGGCTGTGTATGAGTTTTAACTGCGGCTTCATGCAGCTCACTTTGCATTGCATCAATGACTTCTAACTTATTGCCTTGCTCATCAACTTCTTTATCACTGTAAAAACACCATGCAGCAATTACAAGCGCAGCAAGAGAAACATCACGCCCTTGTGCTAGGTTTTCGTTAATAGTAGCAATTAAAAATTTAGGAAGCTTTGCGGCACTTTCTGAGCAAATGCGCGAAAGGCTATCTTTAATATTAGGATTAGCAAAACGCTCAATTAACGTATCTTTGTAGCTTTCAAGGTCAATACCTTCAAGTGGTTCAAGATTTGGGGTTACTTCTTTATCCATAAAAGCACGCAGGTATGTGGCAAATAATTCATCAGATACCGTTTCGTCAATAGTGCCGTAGCCATGGATTGAACCTAATAAACCAAGTACTGAATGCCCTGCATTAAGTAAACGTATTTTCATGGTCTCATAAGGCGTTACATCAGTAACAAACTGTGCACCAACAACATCCCAATTTGGACGAGAGTCACTAAATGTGTCCTCTATTACCCATTGTGTAAACGACTCACAGGTAATTGGCCACTCGTCGCTAACACCATATGCATCAACCACGTAATCAATATCACTCTTTTTAGATACCGGTGTAATACGGTCAACCATCGCATTTGGAAACGATACGTTTTGTTCAATCCATTCACTTAGGTCTTTGTCTTGCTCTGTAGCAAAGGCTAAAAGCATTTTGCGTGTTACGTTACCGTTGTGCTGAATGTTATCGCACGACTGCACAGTAAACGCGCCTAGGCCTTGCTCTTTACGCAGTTTTAACGCAGCAGCAATGTAACCAAACGCTGTAATTGGGTCGTTCGGGTTATTAATGTCATTAATAATATCTGGGTTGTTGTAGTCAAACTCGCCCGTTGCAGGGTTAAAGTTATAACCGCCCTCGGTAATAGTAAGCGACACAATTTTAGTATCGCTGTGCGCAAGTTTATTAATTACCGCTTGCTTGTCCTCTGGGGCAAACAAAAAGTCGATCATTGAACCAATAACTTTATTATCTATTTTTCCGTCTGGGTGTCTAACAGTAAGCGTATAAAGGTAATCTTGCTGCTTTAAAATATCACGCAGCCCACGGTTACCTTCTAAAAGGCCAACACCACAAATGCCCCACGGCTCAGAACCTGGCGTTTTTAAAAGCTCGTTAATATATACCGCTTGATGGGCGCGATGAAAACCGCCCACACCTATATGTACTATGCCCGCTTTAAGTGCGCTACGATCGTACGTTGGTGTATCAACATGGCTTGGTAATTGAGCCAAGCTCTGTTGGTTTAGCCCTGTTACAAGAGCGTCAGTGTGTTGGTGTTGCGTCATAGTGCGGCCTTACTCAAACAAAAATAAAATGTAAATTATGATACGAAACGAATATTTTAAGCACCGTAATTACGATGCTGTATTTAATACCTTATGGCGTTTTAAAGACCAGTAAGCTGATGCAAAGTAAATAACAGTACAGATAAAACACACTATTTCGAATTGCGATTTATTCTCACCGTATATGCTCATTGTTTCGCTAAAAAACATCACTTGGCTGGCAAATACAAAAATAACAAATAACGAAATAGTAGAGATAGCATTAAGCACCTTACTAAACATAGAACTATCTATAACTGGTTTTGGAACATCTTTAGCTTCTGTAGCTTGGTATTCTTTAATTGCTTTTAGCTCTTGCTCGTCTGAAGCAATCTCTTGAGTGTAATCTTCACCTGCACCGTATTTTTTAGCTAATAAAGTATAAATAACGATTGTGAAAATCCACGTAGGAATAAATAAGTAGTAAAACGACATAACATCAATAGCATTTAAGCCAAAACCAAACACAAGCGCCAGCGCCCAAGAGGCAATAGCCGGTACACTGCGGGTAATATTTTTATACTTAGCCCAGTAACGTGTTAAACCAATTTTAGGAAATAACACATGCTCAGCAAATACAATGCCGCCTACTGGTACTACTAATAAACCAGCGTAGGTAAGTAGCGGTAGCATTTGTGAAAATACAAACGGGAAACACGCAATAATTACGGTTACAACACCTACAATAGCGGTTGTGCGTTCACGTGATTGATTAACAAATATAGATTGTGCTGCAAGGCCTGCACGGTAAAGGTTTGCGTTAGCTGTAGTCCAACCGGCAATAATTACAATAACAAAGCCAGTCCAACCTAATGCATGGTATGCAACATCGCCCGGATCAAGTGATGAAATAGTTGTTTTAAGTAATACCGCAACACCTGCGCCCATAATACCGGCAGAGATCCACGCTAAGTAATGACCAAAAAACATGCCCACGCCAGAAAACAAGCCATAGCTTTTGCGTTTAGCAAATCTAAAAATAGCCATGTCGATTAAACCAAAGTGAGTAATTGAGTTAGCAGCCCATGCAAAGCCAATCACTTCTAATAGGCCAATGCCTTTTTCGCCATCGGCATTGGTGCCCGTCCATATGGAGGAGTCGCCTATGGTCATAAAGTCGCTAAAGCTAGTTAAAGAGGTAGAACCTAATACGTGATTTGAAAGCTCAGGGAATAACGCGAACGAACCTGCAATAAATATAACAAATAGCCACGGCGCACACAGCTTTGAAAAGTCAGCAACCGTAGAAAAGCCATACATCGCCACAAACACAACAATAGAGCCAACAGCTAAAACAATGGCTACAAACCAAAAGCTATTTGGATACCAATCAAGTTGTGCAGGTATATCAAACAAAAACCGCACGGCGGTGGAGGATACCGTGATCATCGCGGCCGATATAACACTAAAAATAACCACGTTAGCCCAGTTATAGAGCTTGGTCATTGAGTTACCAGCAATTTTATTAAGGTAGTTATATAAACTTAAGCGAGTTTCAACAGCTATAGGCGCGGTAATTAACCACCAAGAACACATGGCTAAAAGGTTACCTATTAATAAACCAAGTAGAATATCAATAGTTGAAGCGCCCAATGCAACAAACGTTGCACCAATAACAAATTCAGTAGCTGCAACATGTTCGCCAGCATATAGCCCTGCAAAATGTTTCCAACCGTGTAATCGGTTATTAGCAACAGGAAGCTGCTCTTCGTTTACATCTTTAAATGATTGTGTGTGTGGACTCGTTGCCATGGTATTTCCTATTGTTAACAGCAAAGTATTTGATACCAATCAGCATAACTATTTGAATAATTTAATAAGTTAAATCACTCTATATTTAAGCAAATTGGTATAGTACCTACATACTTTGCCTTTTATAATTTGGCTTATAAACGCATGATGTTTTGCCATGTTTTGTTTTATTTTTAGTAAAGCAAAACCATCTACATTTATATTTTGTGTTTGCTTGCCTGTCAGTGAGTAAGGCGAGCAAATCGCGTTTAAAACTTTGTGTATTTAAAAAGCTGCGTGTTTACTGCTTTTTAAGTGCAGGGTATGCACTAAAAAAATCTTGCCAATGCGTTAAATGATCAACATTTGGGTAAGCACTGTGCACATGATTAACAGAGCCTTGCATATGTTGCCCACCGCTGTAATGCAGTACTTGCATGTTGGCGTCAATTCCTGCATTTACGCCGGCTTTACTGTCTTCAATCACTAAACAATGCTCTGGCTTTACACCCATTTGTTTAGCTGCATGTAAAAATAAATCGGGTGCTGGTTTGCCACGCTTAACTTCGCTGCTGGTAAAAACCGTATCGCTAAAGTACTTACTTAAACTCACTACGCTCAACGCTTTTGCGGTGCGTGCTGGGCTGCTGCTTGTAGCTATACAAATAGGCACAGCTAAATTGTTAAGTACGTCTTTTATACCGTCAGTCGTGGTTAGTGATGTTTCAAATTCGTTTAACAGTGCCTCGCGGTAGTCACCTTCAAAGCTCCTTGCAAGAGTGATATTAAATACATCCGCTATTTTTTGGCTTACTGTTTTAAAGTTGCAGCCCAAAAAGTGTTGCTGTACATAAGCACGGTCAATCTCAATGCCTTTTTTAACAAGCATATTTATTAACACTTGCGCGCTTAAAATTTCGCTATCTATAACAACGCCATCACAATCAAATATCACTAGCTCAATTTTAGAATTCATCTTGTCACCTTATTAAAACTGTTTGGTTTAGCTAATTTAAGTATAACGAGTTAAGCGCGATTAATAGTGTGCAGCTTTTTAGTGCAACTTAATAATGAGCATAAGCTCATGAGTTGAGCATATTCCCTTTATTGCACGAATATGTCAACACACTGTAAGTATAAAACGCACCAGCTTGGTGAAAATACACTCTGATAAAACTAAAAATCGTTGTATTTAATCAACTTTATAAAAATGCCTATCGACTAAGGTCGTAGATGGTAAGGCTTAAAAGCACCTCTGAAATTTATTTCATCTATTTTACAAATCATATCAATCTAATTAATCAGTTTTACCGAAGTTAATAAAATCAATACTATCGTTAACAGATTCACAGCCTGCACCACTGCCGGCACTTTTAAATAGATGAGGTCGACAATGAATACTCAAATAAACAAAACAAAATTAACACTAAGTGCGCTAGCACTTGCAATGGCATTACCGGCAAGCGCAGCAACAACTCTTACTAAAGATAACGGCGCAGCTGTTGGCGACAACCAAAACTCGATTACTGCTGGTGAGCGCGGCAGTGTATTACTAGAAGACGTACAACTAATTCAAAAACTACAACGCTTTGCACGTGAGCGTATTCCTGAGCGTGTTGTTCATGCCCGTGGTGTTGGTGCACATGGTGTGTTTGTAGCATCTAAAGAGTTAGACGATTTAACAATTGCAGCCCCTTTTTCAGAAGTAGGTAAAGAAACAGACGTATTTGTTCGCTTTTCATCAGTAATTCATTCTAAAGGCAGCCCAGAAACACTGCGTGACCCACGCGGCTTTGCAATTAAGTTTTATACTGATGAAGGTAACTGGGATTTAGTCGGCCTTAACTTACCGGTATTTTTTATACGTGATGCGATTAAATTTCCAGATATGATCCATTCTTTGAAACCATCTCCGGTAGATAACATTCAAGATCCTAACCGTGTATTTGACTTTTTCTCCCACGAACCAGGTTCTACACAAATGCTAACGTGGGTTTACAGCGACTACGGTACACCAGCAAGCCTTCGTAAAATGGACGGCTGGGGTGTTCATTCTTACAAAATGATTAATAAATCGGGTGATGTTAAATACGTTAAGTTTCATTGGGTAAGCCAACAAGGCATTGATAACCTTGACGCAAAAGAAGTAGCAAAGGTGCAAAGTAAAGATTTCCAGCACTTAACTCACGATTTATACACTGAAGTTAATAAAGGTAATTTCCCTAAATGGGATCTGTACATTAAAACGCTTGATCCATCACAGCTTGATAACTTTGATTACAACCCGTTAGATGCAACAAAAATGTGGTTAGATGTAAAAGAAGTTAAAGCGGGAACACTTACGTTAAACCGCATGCCAACTAACTTCTTCCAATCTACGGAACAAGTAGCTATGGCGCCATCAAACATTATTCCGGGTATTGAGCCTTCAGAAGACCGCTTATTACAAGGCCGTGTATTTTCTTACGCAGACACACAAATGTACCGCCTAGGTGCTAACCACCAGCAATTGCCAATTAACCGTGCAAAAGTTGAAGTAGTTAACTACAACCAAGACGGCGCAATGAATTACGGTAACACTACAGGCAATGTAAACTACCAGCCAAGTCAAGAAAACGTTGCTGAAAACCCAATTGCACGTAGAAGCCAAACCGAGCTTAAAGGCTACGTACAGCAAGCCGCGATTAAAAAGCAACAAAACTTCGCGCAAGCCGGTGTTTTATACCGTGGTTTTAGCAAACAAGAACGTACAAACCTAATTAATAACCTAGCAGGCGATTTAGGTAAAGTGCAAAACAGCAATGTTAAACACAAAATGCTTAGCCACTTTTACAAAGCTGATACTGAATACGGTACACGCTTAACTAAAGCCGTAAATGGCGATATTAAAATAGTTAAACAACTAGCAGCTAACTTATAAGCAACTAGTTAAAAGCAATTAGTCCCAACTAAATAGCTATTTAAACCGCAACCATGAGGAAGGGATAATCCCCTTCCTCTTTTTATACAAGGCAATTGTTATGCGTAATTTATTAATTATAGTCGCCCTAATACTGAGCTTTACCAGTAGCGTTTACGCTCAAAATACTCCCGATACACAAACATCCGGCACACAAGCTGAAAACCAACACTCAGCACAAACTCAATACGACAGCTTATTTGCTTATTACTTTGCCGCAGCTCGTACAAACGATACAGCCGTAATAGAGCAATTTGTAGATGCCGGTATTCCTATCGACAGTTACAACAATAAAGGTTACACCGCATTAATGATTGCCACTTACCACGGTAATAAAAACACGGTTAACACGCTTTTACACTTAGGCGCTAATGCTTGCATGGAAGATAACCGGGGTAACACAGCACTTATGGCCGCTATATTCAGAGGTGAATTTAGTATAGCTAAAACACTCGTATCACTTGATTGCGACAACGCGCATCAAAACAAAGCAGGTCAAACGGCAGAACAATTTGCACAAACATTTGGTCAACAAAAAGTTATAGAGTTACTAGCAAAGGTAAATAATGGAAAGTAATCTGCACGCAACAAAAAGCCCTAAAATAATAGGGCTTTTGATTTACTAAATATATGTTCAAATTAAACGTACTTACTCTAAAAACAGTGTGTTTATTAAGCTTTCTTGTTCTTTTCCAGCTTCATGTTTTAATGCTCGTATAAAATCCATAGAATTGGCGGGACTGTTTGGATAACCATGATTTTTCCAAACCAACTTGAGCGCATTAATAATGGGTTCATCCCCAATAGCAGCGCGTAGCTTAGCAAAGACAATGGTTGCTCGCGAATATTGGTCAAAGCTTTGTGTAGCATCAACTAAGGCTGATCGCTCCTTTATGTTCATCAACATACTTTGCTCGTAGCGTGTTGTTTCATACTCAACCAGCGCTTGCATTGTCGCTTTCCCATAACGCTGCTCTATAACAACAAGCTCAATATACTTTGCCATAGACTCCACTAAAAAAGCGCTATCTGAAAATACCCCATTACCAATATCATGGCCAAACCATTGATGCGCGGTTTCGTGAACTGCACGGCGATAGCGTTGATCAAAGCCTGCATTAGCGCTTGGCTTTGATCTAAAACCAACACTGTCTTCAATAAGTATAAGTTGCGGCAATGCATAACCTGTAGCACCAACACTAGGCGAGCCTATTAAACTCAATTGTTTTGCTCTATAAGGGCTTATATTATTAAGCCATTTTATTGTATCGCCCATTGCGCTGAGGTTTATAGCTATAGACTCCGCTCGTGCTGGCTCGTTTTTATCTTTAGCAAACACGTTTAACATCACGCCATTTTGCTGCTTGGTAACAGGGGAATAAGGCACCGTCACCCAAGCTGGGATTGCATTTATGGGTGTACGAGTCTCAAAATGAAATATTTCGCGGTCATCTTTGCTGGTACGTGATATTTCCTCTCCTTGGGTTATAACCTGATAACCACTTGTTGTACTCACTTTACTCGACATAGTAAGCCACTGGTAATGAGTACTTGCTTTCACCGTTTTAGCAAATAGCTTCGTGGGTCTAATAACCGACTTCACTTTAAGTGCGTGTTGCTGACGAAGTATAGGATCGGTTAATTCATAATTACCTTGATAGCCAACAGTCGGCAATAAAGGCACTGATCGTATATAGCTAAATTCAGGGGTTATTATCTGATGGCCTCTTACTGGCCAAAGCTTAGCTTGATGAACATCAAACCGTGTAACTAGTTTACGTATTTCTCCAGGCTGCATTTCATTCTCAAACTTAAACACAGCTTGATTAAGCAAGGGAAAGCTTTTAGCCCTTTGTGCGCCATCGATTTCAATATCGGCCCATTTATAAAAACCAGAGCGCCCAACCAATATCTCTTTAATAGGGGCTTGATGGGTGTTTTTTAAGGTATATATTAAGGAAAAATGAGCTTGCTGCTGATGCGGATAAAAGTCTACATTAGCATCAATGTGAACAATTTTTGGCTGTGCTACATTGCGCCATTGTGAGAATGCTTTTTCGTATTGTGCTTTAAATGCCTCGCGTTTATGCGAGTTGGTTAAAGGCTTCTCCTCTACCAGTCTTAAATGTAATTGAGTAAATAGTGCCACAGTGATAAGTAAAGGAATAAGTAACCAAAAATGTTTAACCCCCATTACTCTTCGGCTCAACCCGGCACCTCGGTGATTAAAAATACCCGTAATTATAACTAAACTTATACACGCCGCTAACCAAACTGATATATAAGGCCAATAACTACTTATACTTGCACGATAACCCGAAAAGTTATCAGGTGCCTGCAAAGGCGTCCAACCAACACTCCACAATGTATGCGTAAGACCAAGATAAGTCATTATCGGTGTAAATTTTATCAGTAAAATAACAGCAATTAGCAAACCCGCAATAAGCTGCGAACGACACAAATTAAATACACACAAAAATACACACGCAATAATGGCAAGCACAATTGCCATCAAAAATAAAATGGTTAAATGTACTTCAAATTGATATGCACTGTGTAAAAACCACTGAGCTGCACTTGCCCCTAATAAGCTCATTGTTAAAAAAACCAATATCATAGTACCTAGGACCAATAACTGACTGTTTAAAAAGTAATATGTTTTGAGCGGTGTGGCAGCGATCAGCTCAGCTATATTATAGTATTTAGCAAAGCAGCTTACTTGCCAGCTCCACAAAGCCATTAATAAAGTGCCAAACAACAATTGCATATCAAATGCATAATAGCTAATTGCATCAAGGCTTGTGGTGCTCATAACACTCATTGGTTCAACATAACCAGACGACGAGGCAACACTATTAAAAACCATCACCGGCCAAACAAAAATAATCAGTAAAGTAACAGGGTGTGAAACCAAATTAACCAGCGTAGTTTTGTATAAACTGGCCATCATCAAAAATGGCTTTTGCGTGACTCTCGCTGTTTTATATTCAGCGGGTTTTAACGTATTGTAACGAATGTATTCGTTAGTATTTTTACTTTTTTTACTCTTTAATAATGTGTGTTTTTTATTTTTACTAAAAGTAATATAAAAAATACCAACAGCAAGCATACTCACAACAACGCGATTAATAGCAAATGAAGCCCCTAATGAATTGGTTAAACTGTTTATTACGGCTGTGTATGCAAAAGGGTCAAGCCAAACAAATAATGTATAAAAGCGATTGCTTATAATACTACTTCCAGCAAGCATTGGATTTCCGGTAATACTTGCAAGCATTATGTAGCCTATCCACAACACTGTAAAAACAACATAATTGGGTAATGAATTAGCTGATTTATGGCAAACAAAAAAGGCAACCACAACTAAAAAGCAGCTATTTGGTAACAACACTAAAAAGCTATTAAATACAGTAAAAGAAACCATATTTGGTATATAGCCCAATTGCCTTACATGCATGTATATCATTACTAAATTACTGATTAAGCTGATAATAAAAACCAAGCAAATCAGTAAGCATACCCTTGCTAAACTGCGCTTAAATAAACTAGTTTGCGTAGCATAAATAAGCTCCTGCATTGACGCGTGCTGATCTCGTAAAAATATAACGGGCGCTAATACTCCTACAAGCACAGGTAACTGCATCATTTGTAGCATTGTAATATTTAACTTAAATTGTTTTAACGAATCAACTTCAACTGCTGCAAGCCCAGAGGACAACATAACCGCAAATACCAAAGGGATAATAATGCACAGCCAAACAAGTGGTTGGCGCACTGCATATCGCCACTCATTAAAAATTAACATGTTTGACTCCCTTCATTAAGTGCAAAAAAGTACTTGTCTTGAAGCGTAGCGGGCGAGTTTATTGCATTTTGTGCAGGAGCCGTGTCTGCATACACACGAAATGACGCTCTACCATAGCGATGGCTCTTACTTAATACATACTGATTCGGTATGCCCGTGGGTAAACTTTCGAGCTGCCAAATCTTACCTTCTAAAGGAACTAGTAAGTCTTTTACGTCACCGCTTTGTATGAGTGCTCCTTGATCTATAATGGCCACGTAGTGACATAAATTTTCAACATCTTCAACAATATGGGTCGATAACAATACCAACCTATTTTGACTAATACTAACGAGTAAATTATTTAAACTTTCTCGCTCCACAGGATCAAGCCCAGCAGTGGGTTCATCCATAATAATTAGCTTTGGGTTGCCTAACAAAGCCTGAGCCACGCCAAAACGCTGCTTCATTCCTCCCGAAAAATTAACAACTTTTTTATTAGCAAACTGAGTCAAATTGGTTAGTTCAAGTAAACTATTAATTTGGTTTTTGCGCGCATTACCACCTATGCCTTTTAATACGGCAATATGCTCAAGTAACGCTCGACAACTCATATTGGGATACACACCAAAATATTGTGGTAAATAACCTAGCTGCGATCTAAGCGCATCTGGTTGGCTAATCACATCAAGGCCATTAAAATTAATATGCCCGGAGTCGGCATTTTGTAAACACGCGAGTGTGCGCATAAGTGTTGATTTACCCGCTCCATTAGGGCCAAGTAGACCGACCATACCGGCGGGTAGAGTGATCGTCACATCATTCAAAGCCTGCGTACCATCTGCGTATTTTTTGTTGATATTTTTCAGTGTAAGCATTAGTTTCATCCTTAATTGGTATAGCACCAGCTTAAGAAAGCAAGTCAATACAAGCGAGAAAATAATGGTTAACGTATTGAAATAAATGATGAACATAAAAAAGTAACGTTGGTCATTTAAATATGACCTTTCATCATTTAAATAAACGGCCTAGTATACTTAAAACGGTTACTAACCCTATGAAATAAAATAATTATTTTAAAAATAAATTATGATTGAAACAGTTTTATGGATAAACTAGCGCGCTCAGCGTAGTGAATTGTGCAAAGGTAATGTTTAAAATAAAAAGACAATTTTATCTAAGCGTACCCGCTCAGAAACTATAATAAAAACGGAGTCACATATGCAGCAAGCCAATACACCAATATGGCAACGCTTTAGCATTACCCAGCTAATAATTTTTTTACCGCTAATAGCCGCTATTATGCTCGACTCTCATATACGCTTTTTGTCATCACATATGGATTCAACTAGCCAATATCTGGCTATTAATATTCAACTTTTTTTACAGTGTATTCCCTTTTTTATTGCCCATGCGTTTGCATATCGTTTATTACTTACACCCGCAATCATAGTTTGGCTGTTAGGCTTTTTAGCCTATCCATCTCTCTTGCTAGTATTTAATAACCAACTTCTTAACTTTTCGCAATGGCAATACCTTGATGCACAATGTTGGACACTGTGCGCATCTGCAAGTGGTATATGGCTTATTACTAAACGCACTAATAAAAATAACAATGTGTTGAGTAATAAATGGCTTAAATCCTTGTTTTCACTTGATACAGTCGTGTTTATAGTACTTTTAGGTTGGGCAATAGTTACATCAAGCATACTCAATACGCACACTGATCCTATGTTAAACCAGCCTATTGAGCCTGTTATTGATGTTTATAAAGTATTCACACAGTTTGATACTTTTTTGGGTTACCTTTGGCAAATTACTGTTTGTGCCGGATTAGTATATGGAGTGTATTTATTAAATAGATATTTATTAATACGCTACGTATTAACCTATCATGGCGTATTAATATTTTTGTTTGCAAGTTTAATAAGCCTCGTTGTACTTACACCTATATTAACATCGTGCTTGCTACTGTTACCTATTAACGATTTACCCTCAGGCATTGCTAACTTAACACCAGGCGGTAATGATAATATTTTCAGCCCTGAAAATTATCAGTTCGTATTTTTGTTTTTAGCTATAAGCACACCGATTATTTTAGCGTTTGAACGACAGCAACAACACGTTCAAATTAGCAACATTGCCCAGCAACAAACAAAAACAGAGCTAATGCTACTTCAGCAGCAAATTAACCCTCATTTTTTATTTAATACATTAAACAACCTTTACGCGCTGACATTAAAAAAAGCAGATAATGCACCAGATCTTGTTATGCAATTAGCTAATTTACTGCGTTACAGTGTTTATGAAGGCCAAAAAGCACAGGTGAGTTTAGAAAAAGAAATCAATTACTTAAAAGGTTTTATTGCATTACAGCGTTTGCGAAGCGCTGAGCGCTGCAACTTTGATGTGCAATGGCCTGAACATCAACAACACTATTTAATTTCGCCGCTACTGTTAATAATGATTTTAGAAAACGCGATAAAGCATGGTGTAGAGCCCACGTCACAAAAAGTAACGGTTGTGTTTAAAATCACCATGGCCGATAACATACTAACGCTATTTTCCTCTAACCCTATTCTACCTAATAACAATTCAGAGCATGGGATGGGACTTAACAATTTACGCCGTAGGCTAACTCTTTTATATCCAAATAAGCACACATTAATTATTAATGAAAATAAAAACCTTTGGCAAACCACACTTAAATTGGAGCTGGCTGCATGCTAAACACAATAATTGTTGATGACGAGCCGCTCGCGCATGACGTTATACTGCATCATTTAAGTGCCCATAAAGATATTAATATAAGCGGACAATACCTTAACGCTAAAGATGCATTATGTGCTTTAGCCACATCATCTATTGATTTGTTATTTTTAGACATAAACATGCCCGAACTATCAGGGATTGCATTACTAAAAGTGCTCGCGAATCGACCACAAGTGATTATTATTAGTGCGTATCAAGAATATGCTTTAGCCGGTTTTGAACTTGACGTAACTGACTACCTACTAAAACCAGTCTCTGCGCAACGCCTTGAACAAGCACTCAATAAAGTACGGAAAAAAAGAAAACACATAACGCTAAATCCCAAGGCACCTCTGACTATTACGCTTAAAATCGATCGTGAAAAACATAAAATTCAATTAAGCGACATAGACATGTTTGAAGCGTATGGAAATTACGTAAGAGTATGGCAAGGTGAAAAATCATTACTTGCAAGCAGTACTCTCAAATACATATTGCAGGAACTTGATACTTCATTTATTCAAGTCCACAAATCTTACGTGATTAACAAACATAAAGTGGTCGCGTTAAGTACTGAAAGCGTTCAACTAGCATCAGGCGTGTCAGTTAAAATTGGCAAGTCATTTAAACAACAAGTGCGCGACATTATTTAATTTAAGCTCGGTTAAAGTTCCCCCTTTATTTAAAAGCCCTAATGCTTTAGGGCTTTAGGGCTTTAAATTATTTTACCTTTAAAAAGTAGCGTTACAATTTCCAATTCATTATTTTAGAAGCACGTTAAAAACGATACGTTACTGAAGCACCTAACGTTTGAGGATTCACTACCGCAACATAACCTGTTGGGTAGGGACCACTTGCAGGTTCAACTGACGTAAATGCTTCTTCATCTAATGCATTATTAATAAAAGCACTCACCAACCAATGATCGCTGTTATAGCTTATTGTTGCACGCGTAATTGTATAACCTCCGGCAACACGCTCTTCTGTATTAGTTAAATCTCCATAGTAATCGTCTACATAATTAGCGCTCACATTTAACTTTAAGCTATCTGTAAACCAATGCGATAACCCTAAACTTGCAGTTAGCTCTGGTGCTGAGTTTAATTCGTTACCCACTGCATCTGAATAAGTCGCTGATTCATCTATTTTAGTTTTTAATAAACCTAGCCCTGCATGTAACTGCCATTGCTCACCTAGCATGCTATATGCTTCAAGTTCTAAGCCATAGCTATGCGCATCGTCAATATTAGTGATTTTTCGACTTGAGCTTAAAGCTTGATAACCATTAAAGTTATTGTAAAAAATATTAGCACTAATATTTAAATCACCATTATTTAGTACGCTACGCGAGCCTACTTCATAGGTATTTACTGATTCTTGCTCGTAGTAATAGTATTCTTGTGCAGCAAAATCTAAGGCACCACCACCAGCGTTATAACCACGACGAGCACTTGCCGATAAGGTAGTGTTATTAGTTACTTTATATTGAACAGCTACCGTAGGTAGTTTTATCGTATTAGAATTATCTAATTGCTCAACTAATCTGCTGCCACCAAAAGCCATATCAAAATTACGAAGTTGTTCTTCACGCTCAACTCGCAGCCCCGCTGTTAACGTAAGCTCATTTGTTAACTCAAAGCTTGTTTCGCCATAAATTGCTTTAGAGTCACTACTATCGTCACCAAAATAATTGGTTGCACCAACGCTTTTAAAGTCTTGTTCACGGTCAAAATAAGCAATACCTACAAAGCCCGAATAAAAATCACTATTTAAGCCAAAGTTTAATTTACTATCAATTGTGATATTTTTTTCATCCATAGAAATATCAGACTCTGCACTGGCAAGTGCCTCATATGCTTCAAAGCCCCATTCATAATCCATATATGCGAGTAGTATATCGAACGAAAAGTTATCATTTATTTTATAATCAATATTTACCTGAGTCGTGTCTGACTGGGTATCCATATCGCGCTGAAATAACGGTACATAATCAAACGGTTCATCACCTTCAAAGTACTTACGACCTGTATTACCCTCTTCACTGTAGGTAGAGTAAGTTAGCTGTACAGCTAAATCTGTTGTTGGGGTATACAGTAATTTTGCACGCGTACTACTGGTATTAAGCTTATTTAAGTTTTTATCTGTTGGATTGGTTTCATGTATCGTTGGGTTGCTAAAGGTTTCACCATTTACATATTGAGTAGACAAACGAAATGCTAGTACATCCTCAATTAAAGCCCCCGAAACAACAGCGGCTGTATCAAGGTAACTATCTTGATTTCTATACCCAACGCGTACAGCACCTTCAAAATCTTGTGTTGGTGCTTTGGTTGTCATATAAACTGCACCACCAATGCTATTACGACCATTGCTAGTTGACTGCGGTCCACGGTATACCGCGATTTGATCTATATCCCACAAACCTGTATCACCGGTTAAATCAGCTACAAACGGCTGACTTACACCATCAACAAGCGTTGATACTCTTGCTTTAGAGCCACCACTAAATGAGTTAAAACCTGTTGCACCACCATTACCCGACACACCGCGCATATCTGGCACGGCTCCAGTAAGTACCACTACATTTGCCATTTCTGCCAAAGCTTCTGAAACCGAACCTAGTTGTCCATTTTCTAATAGTGACTTATCTACCACTGCAACCGATGTAATCGTATCTTTGAGTGACCTTTCGATTTTTTCGCCTGTTACAATAATTGTATCTATTGATTCTCGACTTGTTTCATCAGCAAATGCATTACTTTGAGCCAATAACAAAGAGCTTGTAATCAGTAGTGAAAGTTTATTAGGCTTAAATGAAGCTACCACAGTTATTTCCTTTTATGGATAGTTGTTTTATTTTTCGAAAAAATAGCACAAACACACACTTGTTGCAATTGAGTTTAGTTATCATTTAGAATAGCAACATCATTAATAAGTGTTTTAATTTATGTTGCAACTTACCCTTTCTCTTATTTTATTTACTGCTACATCCCTGTTTTATCTTAGTAACCGCCACCAACGACTTCTAAGTAAACCCATTAACAAAAGCTGGCGCAAGCTCGCATTTATCCTTTTTGTTATTGCAATACCATTAGCCTTATATGCTTTTTCTAATGCGGCAGCCGTATTTTTTATCATTTTAATGATAATGCTCGCTTTAATAATAATTCCGATCGTAAGCCTGATTAAACACAAGGAAGTAAAATAATGTCATCTGCACAAAGGCAAAAAATAAAACCAACTTGGCTTGGCAAAAGTTTGGCTGGTTGTTTTTTAGGGCTAGCGCTAGCGTTTATTCTCGTTGCTTTTTTTGCATGGTACGGAGCGGGAGGCATAGATGCGCCCGACAAAGTGCAATTTAATATGTGGATGATACCCATTTTATGGTTAACTATTTTTAGCTTCACCTACCTGTTTAGTTCAGCAAAAAATGCTTGGCTGACACTTGGGGGCTTAAATATAACGCTATATAGTTTATTTATAATTTTAAGGAATTGGCTATGAGAGTAAGAGCCGATATTTTGCGTACCTACCAAGGCGTGCATACATGGACTGGAATAATTGCAGGTTTAGTACTTTTTATAGGTTTTTATGCTGGTAGTTTAACCATGTTTAAACACGAATTAGCACAGTGGGCAAACCCCGCCAGTGCACCAGTGACTAAACCACACACTAACAATCACCAAACATTGGTTGATCAAGCAATAGCTAAGTACCCTGAGCAAATGGGTAATGGTTTTTCTCTCGACTTATTAACAAATCAAGCGCCACTATCTTGGTATAGCCAAGGTAAAGAGCGCGGGATGAAACTTGATAATCAATTACAGGTGCTCTATCTAAACCAGCAAAATGATCTTGTAATACAGCAACAAAGTGAGAATAAACTTGCAGATTTAATAGATTACTTACATCGAACCGCAGGGTTTGCAGGCGAAATTGGGCACGACCAATCAGGCGTATATATACTCGGTATAGCATCTGCGCTGTACTTTTTAGCATTGGTGTCTGGCGTAATTATTTTACTACCTACGCTTGTAAAAACCTTTTTTGCGATTCGAAAAGAAAAAGGCGCCAGTCGCTTTTGGCTCGATAGTCATAATTTAGTTGGGATCGCCAGCTTGCCTTTTCATTTAATTATAGCGTTTACTGTGGTGGTATTTGCATTTCATGATCTGGTTTATGATGGTCTATCAGCATTTTATGACGATAAATCCTTTTTTCAACGACCTGCCCCAGCAGCACATAATTATCATATTGCAAACTTACCAAGCATAAATAAGCAGCTCCTAGCGGCAAAAAACTACGCCCCAGGTTATGAGCCAATTCACATTACATTTAGTCGTTTAAATACAAACAGTCCGACAGCAACATTAAAAATGAGTAATAGCAGCGCTGTCGTTCGCGGACCTGATACCGACTACTTATTCTTACACCCCTATACATTAGAAGTACTTAACTCAAGCTATCCGCAAGGAGATGATGGTGTTTGGGGTAATATAGTAGGAAGTTTCTTTTCACTTCACTTTGGTACTTATGGAGGTGAATGGGGACGTTGGGGGTATTTTGTTATGGGGCTACTTGGCGCATTCTTATTTTACTCTGGTAACTTATTATGGCTAGACAAGCGCTTTAAACAAGATGCCAACAAACGAAGTACACGATTTATGGCAAATTTAACAATTGGTGTTTGCTTAGGGTCAATGATTGCAGTGGTTGCCACTTTATTACAAGCTAAATGGACTAACCAATATATGGGTAACGCAAATTACAGCTATCTCTATAGTTACTATTTGGTATTTTTTGCCTTTGTTGCTTATACCTTTTTTAAAGGAACTCACCACGCTAGCTATTGGGGCTTAATGGGTATTGCACTTTTATCTGCTGGTATGGGGGGGTCAACACTTATACAGGCTTTATTAGCTGATGATTTTTTAAAATATTATCAAAGCGGTTTTGTTGATATTAGCGCTGCAGTATTTGCATTAATATTTTATTATTGTGCAAAAAAAGTTAGAAATAAATCAGTAAGCTATGCAGTTATACCTGCAAAATTATAAAGAAAAACTTAATGAGGCGTATTGCACGCCTCATTAAAGGTATAAGTTTAGATTTAAAATATAAAAACATTAACTAACGTAGATTAGTTTACTGTGCGTTTAGGCTTTTCTCGCGTTACAAAGTAGCAAATTAGCGAGCCCACTGTTACCAGTACAACCCCTTGCCAAAACGAAGCACTCAGCGTAATAGATAAATAAAGCGCCGAAATAATAGTAGAAAACACCGGTGTAAAGTACGAAAGCGTTCCAAGCAGCATTAAGTTACCGCCAATAATAGCTTGATTCCACAGTGCATAACCGCTCCCCACTACTACACCGGCTAATAATAATGTCATGCTTGAACTGAGTGAAAACGTTAATGGCGCTTCATTACTAAAACCATATTGCGCCCACAAACTCATTGCCGTAACAGTAAAAAATAACGTAATGGCATTTTTACCATTGCTCAGCTTTTGCGTTACTACGCAATAAATAGCCCATATAAACGCTGCAGCTAATGCCATTAAATAAGTAGCAGGATTATCAGCAAAGTTAGTAACAAGCGTATCGACCGACATTTCTTGATCGCCAGTAATACACCAAGCAACGCCTAAAAAAGCAATAATCATGCTTGGGTAAACCCAGTAACTTACTTTTTTACGACCAATAATAATAGAGAGCAATATTGTTAGCGTGGGCCATAAATAATTAATAACCGCCATTTCCATTGCCTGATGACGGCTATTTGCCATACCAATAGAAAGCGCCAAACAAATTTCGTACGATACAAATAATAAAGTACCTACTACCAAGTAGCGTTTCGAAAAACCACTAAACTTGGGCACTCCCATAACCAAAATTAAAAATATCGCACTGACAGAATACATAGCCGCAGCACCACCAATGGGGCTAAACAACTCAGAAATATCCCGTAGCAATGCAACTAAGCAACTCCACAGTAATATTGCAGCGACTCCATACAGTGTATATTTATTTTTGCTTATAAAATCCATTTGCCAACCCAAAAGTACTACTCGTAAATTTGAAACTAAACTAACAGTAATTATTTAATTAAACAATTAAAGTTAATAGCTTAAACCTCTCGCCTGTTTTTAACATTCACCCTTTTTAGTAATTGA
The DNA here is from genome assembly GCF_011378855.1 of Pseudoalteromonas sp. Z1A8. Classification (GTDB taxonomy): domain Bacteria; phylum Pseudomonadota; class Gammaproteobacteria; order Enterobacterales; family Alteromonadaceae; genus Pseudoalteromonas. Next base: position 66,819 of record NZ_WTLB01000019.1, read on the forward strand.
CCTTTTGGTCAGTAAAGCTACAATCAATCAATACGTTAAACACGCAAACTCTATAATGACCACACAAATAAAGCCAAATAAAAAAGAAGTGACACGCGAGAAAAACCAAAAACTAATTTTAGATGCCGCCGAGCAATTGTTTTCGCAATTAGGTTACGACGGAGCAAGTATGAGCATGGTTGCTAAAGAAGCGCAGGTGCCAAAAGCTAATATTTTGTATTACTTTAAAAGTAAAGATGGTCTGTATGAGTCTGTGATCGACCGCATAATAGCTAATTGGAACTTGGGCCTCGATAACGTCACAATTAACGACGATCCAGCTACCGTGCTTTATAACTATATTAAAAGCAAAGTAATACTCGCCGTAAATCAGCCAATGCAATCTCGCTTATTTGCCAGTGAAATACTGCGCGGTGCACCTTATTTACAAAACTACTTTAGAACCAATACCCGCCCTTGGGTTAAACAAAAGGTTGATGTACTTCAAGCATGGATGGACGCAGATAAAATGGATAAGGTTGATCCCTACCATTTGCTCTTTACTATTTGGTCTACCACGCAATATTACGCCGACTTTCAGGCTGAGGTTTTACTCGTAATGAACAAATTAGAGTACGACGAAACCGATGTGGCACAGATTACGCAATCAATTGCCCACATAATTTTAAAAGGTATTGGTCTTAAAATACCTGAGCAAAGTGAGACTTAACCCATGACATCCTTTACTACACCCGATTTATTTGACGATCATCGCGATAACGTACAAGTAGCAGACAGCGGCCTTTACCACTTTGGTAAAAAAACCACGTTTTATGGCAAAGTAGTTACCGTTACCTGCCCAGAAGACAACTCTTTTGCCGCCGATATATTGCATGAAAATGGTGAAGGTAAAGTATTAGTTATAAACGGGTTTGCGAGCAAACGCTTTGCGTTTATAGGCGATATTATGGCTGAGCGTGCCTTAAGTAATGGCTGGGAAGGCGTAATAATAAATGGCTGTTGCCGAGATATAGAAATACTCGCCACGATGAACTTACCTGTAATGGCGCTAGGCTCTACACCGCGTAGTACCTTAAAGCGCGGCTTTGGTGATAAAAACCAAGTTATTACCATGCTTAGCACCACCATAGAACCTAACGATTGGGTTTACGCCGATATTAACGGTTTAATCATCAGTAAAACGCCCCTTATTTAGCACTTAAAATCATATCAATAAAGACCAATTTGGTGCACCTTCGCACCAAGTTGGTTTTTTTTAACTCATTTTAGTGTCACTATTTTTATAGCCCGCATTTATAAACCTCATACAACCCACAAAAACCTGACCAATTGGACAGGATTTTAATTTATGGCATTCCTCTTGCTTAGTCTAAACACGATAAAATCAAAACTACCGATTAAAAAGCGGAGTTATACCAATTGCATTAAATTAGTGATCTATCATAACGCGAAGAAAATAGCGTAATAACAAGGAAAAAATTATGACATATAGTTGTTCTCTATGAATAATTTTTAACGAAGTAAGTGCGCTATTTAATCCGATAGAATGATCATGTTTTTAATAAAATTGGTATTCATAACAATAATAACCAGCCCGCTTTTTAATCACTCTTAACTTAATAAGTAAGTACTTGGTCAGTTTTATAATAATGAGCTGCAAATGAGTGATAAAAAAAACAACAAAAGTATATTTTGCTATCACGGTCCTACCCTGTGGCAAACAAACCACTCTGGTCTACTTGCAAACAATCGCTTAGCCGTAAAAGATGTATTTGCAGTAAAGGGCGAGCGTAACAGCGCAGGCAATCCACATTGGTTTAAAACAGCTAAACCGGCTCAAAATACGGCAAGCTCGGTTAATAAGCTCATGACCGCTGGTTGTAACTTTATAGGCTTTACCCACACAGACGAACTGGCTTATAGCTTAGAGGGTAATAATATACATTATGGCGCTGCGCAAAATCCTAAATTAAAAGGGCATGCTTGCGGTGGTTCGAGTATGGGTTCGGCAGCAGCCGTGGCTGCTAACTTAGCCGATATTGGCTTAGGTACCGACACTGGCGGCTCAATTAGAATACCCGCCAGCTATTGTGGTTTATATGGCATAAGGCCAAGCCATAACGTGATTGAAAAAGATGGCCTAATACCCTTGGCTCCGCCTTTTGATACCATAGGTTGGCTTACCCAAAGCGCAGAGCTATTAAGCGATGTAGGTAATGTACTGCTACCAAATCAAGCTATTAATAACGTTAATACCTTAGTTATTTGTGAGCCGTTATTTGAACTCGTTGACCCTGCTTTAAAAGCTCCACTTAAACAATTGCTTGAAAAAACCAAACCTAATTTTAAGCACCATAAAGAATTTGAACTACCTAACAGCAGCTTATTAAACGAACTTGCTGATAGTTTTAGAGTACTGCAAGGGCGAGCAATCGCAAAAACGCATAAAGATTGGCTTCAATTGCAGGGGCAACTTCCCCAGTTTGCTCCAGCAATTGCGGCACGTTTTAATATGGCGCTTGCCCTAACTGATCAAGAAGAACAAGAAGCACTAAAAGTACAAACCCAATGGCAAGCAATCGTGGCTAATAATTTAGATAAGCACAGCTGTTTATTTTTACCCACCACCCCCACAACCGCACCTAAATTAGGCGCCGACACAAACGCCTTACGCATGCAAATTATTACACTTTCGGCAATTGCAGGGCTTAGTGGCTCAGCGCAAGTGCATTTACCGCTGGCTGATTTAGCAAATGATCATCCGTATGGTTTTTCACTAATGATGAGCCACGGTAACGATAAAAGCCTACTTGCTTGCGTACAACAATTAGCTGCACACTTTAAACAGGACACACCGGCATGACCACACACAACATTGCATTTACCGCGTCTCACTTTTCGGCCACTGAGGCGGGTATAAATATACTAAAACAAGGCGGTACAGCCACCGAGGCTATGGTAGCCGCAGCAGCTGCTATTAGTGTTGTATATCCGCATATGAACTCAATTGGTGGCGACAGCTTTTGGCTTATCGATAACCCCAATAAAAAAAAACCCACAGCTATTGACGCCTGCGGCCGCGCAGCAACTAATATAACTGCGTATAACATGCTCACGCAAATACCAGATCGCGGCGGATTAAGCGCACTGACTCAAGCGGGTACAATACGCGGTTGGCAAAAAGCGCTTGAGCTTGATGAGCACGCAGCACTGCCACTTTCAAAAATTTTAGCGCCTGCCATTGAGCTTGCTCGCGAGGGCTTTACCGTTACAAAAAGCTTGCAAGCGGGCTGCGAAAAACTAGCCGCTGCGAACAATACCAATGATGCGTTTAAAAACCTTTACATACCCGATGGTAAACCCTTGCAAGCAGGTCAGCATTTTAAAAACCCTAAACTTGCAGCAACATTTGAATACTTAGCAAAACATGGTTTAAACGCATTTTATGAAGGCGCACTTGCTAACTCATTTGCCGCCGACTTAGCAAAAGCAGGCAGCTCAATCACCGCAGGTGATATTGCAAATACAAAAGCCGAGGTCGTTACTGCGCTAAATGCTAACTTATCAGGTATTGATTGCTACAACTTACCCGCGCCAACACAGGGCGTGCATTCACTACAAATAATTGGTGCCGTAAATAAGTTAAAGCATTTAGCTAAAACCGATGCCGACTGGACGCACTTAATTGTTGAGGCAACTAAACAAAGCTTTACGCATCGCCCTACCCTTTGGGCTGATCCTAATGTGTTAGGGGATGATTATAAAAAAGCACTAACTGATGATCGCTTAAGCCAACTTGCTAACAATATTGATATGAGTAAAGCCAAACAATGGTCATTTAACGCAGAGCCTGGCGATACCGTGTGGATGGCTGCAAAAGATAAAAACGGGCAATTAGTAAGCTTTATTCAAAGTATTTACTGGGAATTTGGCAGCGGAATACTAATGAGCGAAGGCGGCTTTGTGTGGAATAACCGAGGTTTAAGCTTTAGTTTAAACAATGAAGATATTGATGCGAGTAACAATATTAACGCCCTTGCGCCAAATAAAAAGCCGGCTCATACACTTAACCCAGCAATGGCAAAGTTTAGCGATGGTCGTCGACTTGCTTACGGAACAATGGGCGGTGAAGGGCAACCACAAACCCAAGCCGCTGTTTTTGCAGGCTACGCATGGCGAAATAAATCAATAAAACAAGCAATTAGCGACCCTCGTTGGTTACTTGGACGCACATGGGGCGATACAAGTACAAATTTAAAAATTGAAAAGGGGTTAGTTTTTCATATAGAACATGAATTAAATCAACGTGACCACGATTGGGTAAGCGTTGATAATAATAGCGAAATGATGGGGCACGCTGGGGCTATTTTAGATACACCTACAAGCCTTGAAGCTGCAACAGATCCTCGTTCAGATGGACGTGCAACAGTAACTACAGCAGGAACACAATGTCAGAAATAATAAACCAATGGCCAATAGTAGCGGCCTTAATAGCAACCGGTATTTTTGCCGGAATTTTAGCAGGACTTTTTGGTGTAGGCGGCGGTATTGTTATCGTACCTGTGCTGTATTTTTTACTGCAAGGTTTTGGCGTAAGCCCAGAGTCGGCAATGATGATAGCCACCGCCACATCACTTGCAACCATAGTACCTACTTCGCTTTCATCTATTCGCTCGCATCATAGCAAAGGAAATATTGACCTTGCGCTAATAAAATACTGGGCACCGTTTATATTAGTTATGGCGGTAGTCGGTAGTATTATTGCTCATTCCGTTCGCGGTAACGCATTAGTGCTCATGTTTGCCTGCATTGCCATTTTGGTAAGCCTTAATATGTTATTTAGAGCCGGCGCACCCGCGCTTGTAAAACAACTGCCAGGTAAATTTGGTCAAGGCGTTATGGCAAGTATTGTAGGTGGTTTGTCGGTAATGATTGGCATAGGCGGCGGTACTATTGGCGTACCTATGCTAAACGCATTTAATGTACGCGCCCATGTTGCAGTAGGAACTGCGGCCGTTTTTGGTTTATTGATTGCGCTACCAGGTGTTATTACCTTATTAAGTATTGGCACAACGCCAACCGATGCTCCCCTAGGTACGTGGGGGTTAGTTAACCTCCCTGCCTTTTTTCTTATTATTCCGCTGACTATTTTATTTGCGCCTATTGGCGTAAAAATTGGTAGCAAGCTGGATCAAAAACAACTAAAACGCGCTTTTGCCGTTGTCTTAATGATAACCGGCATTCGCATGCTCATTCAGACTCTGGGAGCCTAAAATATGTTTAATAACACGCAAGTTCAAACCTTAAACCCACCACAGCGTTTATTAATGGGACCAGGCCCTATTAATGCAGATCCTCGTGTTTTACGTGCTATGTCGGCGCAGCTTATAGGTCAATACGACCCAGTAATGACCGATTTTATGAACGAAACCATGGCACGTTACCGCGAAATTTTTAAAACTAAAAACGAATGGACCATGCTAATAGATGGCACATCGCGCGCAGGTATTGAAGCCGTATTATGCTCAATTTTACGCCCAGGCGATAAAGTACTAGTGCCAATTATGGGGCGCTTTGGCCACCTACTTGCTGAAATAGCAGAACGCGTTGGCGCAAAGGTGCACACAATAGAAGTACCGTGGGGCGAAGTGTTTACGCCAGAACAGATCGAAAAAGCCATTGTTGATGTAAAACCCCATGTGCTTGCTATGGTACAGGGCGATACATCCACCACCATGAACCAACCTCTTGAGCATATTGGCGATATTTGCCAAAAGCACGATGTACTATTTTATTGCGATGCCACCGCATCTATTGTGGGTAACGAACTTCCTGCCGATGAGTGGAAACTCGATGCACTTTCTGTTGGCCTACAAAAGTGTTTAGGCGGTCCTTCTGGATCAGCGCCATTAACACTAAGCGACAAATGCGCCGAGTGGATCCAAAAACGTAAAAAGGTAGAAGCAGGCATTCGCACTGCCGATCATACCGATGGCACAGAACCCTTTGTGCGCTCTAACTATTTTGATTTAGGTATGATCATGAATTACTGGGGGGAAGAGCGCCTAAATCATCATACCGAAGCCACCAGCATGCTGTACTGCGCCTCAGAATGCGCCCGCATAGTCATTGAAGAAGGCGTGGATAACTGCGTAGCGCGCCACAAATTACATGGCGATGCCATGCTAACCGGCATTCAAGCACTGGGCTTAAATGTATTTGGCGATTTAACGCATAAAATGAACAACGTGCTGGGTGTTTATATACCCGAGGGCATTAATGCCGATCACGTACGCGGACAAATGCTAACCGATTTTGGAATAGAAATAGGCACCTCGTTTGGCCCACTGCATGGCAAAATTTGGCGTATTGGCACCATGGGCTACAACGCCCGCAAAGATGCTGTATTACAAACACTTGCAAGCTTAGACGCTTGCTTACATGCCAACGGTTACAAAGGCCCTAAAGGCGAAGCCGCCATTGCCGCCCTCGCTCACTATAAATAAAAAAAGGATTTAGCATGACGATTGTAAGTCCCCTTTTAAAGCCTTTGTTAAACAAAGAACTTGCTGATGAATACGCAACACGCGCTTTATCTCGCTGTAAAACCCTCAGCGCACTATCGCAAATGCAAGGCGGTATTCACCGCGTGTACTTATCAAAAGAGCACAAAGAGTGTAACGCTGTTACTGCATCGTGGATGGTTGAGGCAGGCATGCAATCGTGGCAAGACGAAGTGGGCAACCTTTGGGGGCGGTTTAAATCATCAAACCCCCATGCTAAACGTTTAATTATAGGATCGCACCTCGACACCGTACCAAACGCAGGTGCGTTTGATGGTATTTTAGGTGTACTACTGGGGATAGAAATTGCAGCGCTTGCACATAAGTTAAAGCTCGACCTGCCCTTTCATTTAGATGTAGTGGGCTTTTGCGATGAAGAAGGCACTCGCTTTGCCACAACTTTAATTGGCTCAAAAGCCCTCGCTAACGAATTTGACCCACAGTGGCTAAACATTGAAGACACAAACGACATAACTATGCGCCAAGCCATGCTCGACTTTGGCCTAAACCCTAACGACTACGCAAAGGCCGCACTAAACAAAAACGAATTACTAGGTTACTGGGAAACTCATATTGAACAAGGTCCTGTACTCGAATCGGTTAATCAGGCGTTAGGCGTTGTAACGGCCATTGCAGGGGCAAAACGCGCCATGCTTACCCTAACAGGCCAAAGCGGTCATGCAGGCACTACGCCTATGAACTTACGTCAGGATTCGTTAGCAGGCTGCGCTGAATTAGTAACCGAAATTGAAAAACTAGCAAACAATGCTAAAAATGGCGAAGTTGCCACCGTAGGGCAAATACAATCTCGCCCCGGTGCAACAAACGTGATTGCAGGTAAAACAACCATAAGCCTAGATGCACGCGCACAGAGCGACACCGATCTCGCTAACTCACTAAGCGCCATACAAAGCAGCGCTCAATCTATAGCAAGCAAACGCAATTTAACGCTTGATTGGCAATGGACTCATGCCGCCGATGCCGTAGCGTGCGACACCTCTATTCAGCATTTATTTACCAGCGCATGTAAACTCAACAACCAAGCATCGCCTTCACTTGCCTCAGGCGCAGGGCACGATGCAATGGCAATCGCTCCTATTTGCCCTGTTGGCATGTTGTTTATACGCAGCCCTGGCGGTATAAGCCATCACCCAGCAGAAGCCGTTATCGACAGCGATGTAACAAAGGCACTCAGTGTAATGTACAGCGCGCTTTTACTTTATGCGAAAGAGTGTGAGTGATTTTAAGGTAATCGAGTAAACCAAGTATATTAACTTAGTATGCTTAGGGGCTTAAACCTCCTCAAAGTCATTTGGAGGTTATTACTGAAGGCAGGTAAATGCAGGAATATACGTTATTTAAAGTAGCTTTATCGAGCTGCCCTTTGCTCTTTTAGGCTAAGGCGTTTATGTGAGCTATATACATGTTGGGTATTTGTATCATTGACCAAATATGCATCCATTTCAACAGTAATTAGCCCCGATAATGGCTTAATTTCTAGAACACCCAACTCACCTAAATTTGCAGATAGTAAAGTATTATTCCTAAAAGCGAACAAAGTTTTGTCAGTATCTCGTAAGTCACCATTTACATATAATTTAGCACCACTAAACCAAGCGTTAATTATTTTAACTTTGATTGACTTAACAGTAAATTCAAAGGATTTTCTCATCAGATCTCCATACTCAGAAAATGTAATTATTATACTTTGTGTTCTTATGTGTTTGGCGCACGACCACTTTATTTTAATACCCGCTTAGTCGATGCTGGGTAATTTTTTAGTGCAGCCAAAGGGCGAATTGGCCGCTGAACCAAATTACCTGAGCAGTTTGGGCACACGTTATTTAACACCGTTTGAGCACAGCCAGAACAAAATGTGCATTCAAATGAACAAATAAAAGCCTCTGTGGACTGTGCAGGTAGATTCTTATCACAACATTCACAATTAGGTCTTAAATCTAGCATTTAGAGCTCCCTTTTATCCACCCTATGCTGAGTAAATATCTATTACCTTTTATAACTTTTGATACCTGATGCTCACTTACATCAGGGCGGAATAGCTTAACCCGCTTTGTTTCAAATATCGGATCACTGTAAATAAACTCACCACCCGAATCTGCTTTTTTAAGCACTATATTCAATCGATAGTGTTTACCAGATTCAACTTTGTCTGTGTGTGGTGTTATTTCACTTCCTTGTGGGAATTTAAGCAAATATGTATCAAATTTAATTGGCCACGTAGCACCACAAATCAACATTTTATCGTAGCCTGACTTTTGCCTGCCTCGCTCCCAACAAAATAATTTACTCAAAAACATAAAACTCCTCGAAGCACCTAACAAGCAGCAGATTAACTCGTTTTTTATTTATTTTTATTGATAAATAAACCATAGCCGAGTTCATATTTTGGTTCAATCGTTTACTGTATTTTACGTGGGATATAAAAGGGCGTTTGAGTGACTTTATTGACGAACTAAGGGCTTATCTTTCTTAATACATCGCGTTTTGCAGCTTTTCTACATTATGAACAAGGCAATACAGTTGCCGCAGCGTAAAGAAACAGCTAAACAGGACAGCCATTCTAACTTAATGAAAAAACTTAGGCTGGTGTCACTGTTAATTTATCAAAAATTGAACATGTTTTCGAGAGCCGCTTCTAAAGACATGGGCATATGACGTTTATTCATAATTCGGTTGTTAAGCTCTTCTTTAAGTGATTTAACCGTAGTGCAATACTCTAAACGTTTAGCAATTTCATCACATTCATTATTTAGCGCCGCTAAATGGTTTACAAAATTATCTTTAATTTGCGCTTTACTACGACCATTAAACTTACGCCACACAATTGTATATTGGTCATTACTTTCTTTTTGTTGGCGATGCTGTTCATTTAGCTCGATTATTTTATTTTGCAGTAACGGTATTAAGTTTGCTTTGGTTTCTTCATCAAAATCGACATCGTCGTCAAAATGGCTTATGTAAAGCTGTAATAAAGTAAAACCGTCTTTCTCTTTTCGAGCTTGTACTAACTGTTGCATTAGTTCGTGTTTTTCTGCTTTTTTTACAAGATCAGATTCTTTATCTGGATGCAACTTAGATGCTAAACGTTTATACATTTTGTTTAGTTGCGAGCCTTTAAATAACTTTTCTAATTTTGAGTTGTTTTTTTGTTGTTTAATTTCATCGCGATCAAATCGTTCGTGTTGGTCAAAAAAGTCATCCCAATCTTCATCTTGTTCATAGTGCATATTATCTGCACTAAACGCTTCATCATCTTTCTCCTCACCAAAACCTTGCTCGTCAAGGTGCTTATAAAGCAATGAAGGCTCAGCTGTTATTTCTCTCAGTTCGTCATCTGTTAATTCTAAACCGGGGAAATCTTGTTGTAACATCTTACGTAATATATTTAACTCTGAAGAAGGGATTGTACTAACCGTATCTTGGTTATATTTATTTAGGTAAGATTGAAAAATTTGAGACACTTCCTCAACATTCAATTCGCCAATGAATGGATGTTCTGACAAATAATCTAAATCTTCATTTATCCAATCTACAAGTTCATTACGCTGTTCAATAGTTAAACTTTTACGTTGGATAAACTTACTAAAATGAATAATTTGCTCTGCAATCATTTGAGCTTGGAGTTGCTCATGGTGCTCTACTTGTTCTTGAAATTGAGAAAACAGGGTCTGCTTTTTAATATCAAAGTTTGCGTTACGCTTAGTATGTTTTTCAATTCGCTGCCATAAACGCTCTAATTCAGAGGGCGTTCTAGTCGCCGCTTGTTGCTTTACATTTTTTAAAAATGTCATATTAAGTTCCACTAAAATTTGTATCCATTACTTTTTATGCACGTAATTTGTATGCTTTAATTATAAATTTAATTAAAGCATACATAAAGCCAAGCATTAAAAAAGTAACTAAACAATTATTTAATGCTTTAGGTCAATAAGGATAAAAAGCGCCTGAGTTCATTTAAGAACAATATGCTAAACAGTGACTTTAACTAATATTTACTCATAGGTTAGACATTAAGAGAGAATTGGATTCAGGCCGCATTTTAATCGTCCTTTTTCTTTATCTCTTTTTGGGTTCGC